>JAIVJM010000035.1:15499-35397 GCA_020199995.1 Acidobacteriota bacterium
GCGCAGACCTCTGCGTGTTCGCGGGCAGCGCCTTCGTCTCGCTCGCGCTGCTGTGGGTGGGCGGGCGGGCCGGTGTGCTCGACTCGGACGCGCCCGACTGGTCATGGGTTCCGGCGGTGCTTTTGGTGGACGTGGCGCACGTCTACGCGACGGCCTTCCGCGTCTACTTCGACACGGAGGAACTAAGGCGTCGCGCATGGCTCTACGCGCTCGTGCCCGTGCTCGCGCTCGCCTTGGGCGTGGCGCTCTACTCCGAAGGCGAGGCGCTGTTCTGGCGGACGCTCGCCTATCTCGCCGTCTTTCATTTCGTGCGGCAGCAGTACGGGTGGGTCGCGCTCTACCGCGCGCGTTTGGGCGAGCGCGGGCGGGCGGGGTGGTGGGTGGATGCTGCCGCCATCTACATGGCGACCCTTTACCCGCTCGTCTACTGGCACTCTCACCTGCCGCGAAAGTTCTGGTGGTTCCTCGCGGGTGACTTCGCGGCGCTGCCCGCCGTGGTCGAGCGCGTGGCGTGGCCGCTCTACGTCGCGGCGCTCGGCACGTACGCGCTCAGCTCCGCATACGGCTGGATTGTTCGGGGCGCGGGCAATCCGGGCAAGGACGTGGTCGTCACGACCACCGCGCTCTGCTGGTATCTGGGAATCGTCGCTTACAACTCGGACTATGCCTTCACGGTCACAAACGTCGTCATCCACGGCGTGCCGTACATGGCGCTCGTGTGGTGGTACGCGCGCACGCGCTCGGCTCACGCCTTCAAGCCTTACCGCTGGGCCGCGCGCTGGCCCGTCGTCTTTCTGGCGACGCTGTGGCTGCTGGCCTACGCCGAAGAGCTTTTGTGGGACAGGGGCGTGTGGCACGAGCGCGCGTGGCTCTTCGGCGCTTCGTGGGATGTCGCCTCGCTCAAGGTCTGGCTCGTCCCGCTCCTCGCACTGCCGCAGGTGACGCACTACGTGCTCGACGGCTTCGTCTGGCGGCGACGCAGTAATCCGCAGCTCTCGCTCTTTAACTCCGACCCGAAGGCTTAGAATCTCTTTGAGACGACATCAACGAGCCACTGTGAAGGGGCGGAAGACATCGGGCGTCGAATATCTTTCGCCCCTTTCAGGGGCTCACGAAACCATCACCCCGTACTTTCCCACGGCTCTTGGCCGTGGGCTAAATTCTATCGCCCCTTTCAGGGGCTAGTACAAACAACTTTTTCATCAGCGAGCTTATCTTTCAACGCCCATGCACGAATCGAATCACATCGCGACGCCGGAGAAAGTCCACCGCTATCACTGTCCGGGGTGCGGCGCAGACCTCGTCTTCGAGCCGGTGGACGGCTGCCTGACGTGCCCTTACTGCGGGCGGCAGGAGAGGATCGCAGGCGACGACGATGCGGCGGGCGCGGCGGGCGTCGAGGAGCGCGGTTACGAAGAGTACCTGCTCCCCCGTCCCGAGCGGATGGGGACGCTGGCGGCGAACGCTCTGGAGGTGAAGTGCCAGTCGTGCGGGGCCGTGACCACGTTCGCGCCGCCCGAGGTGGCGGGCGAGTGTGAGTTCTGCGGCGCGAAGATCGTGGCGCAGACCGTCTCAGCCGACCCGATGCTCGCGCCCGAGGGCGTGCTGCCGTTCTGCGTCGCGCACGCCGAGGCGACCGAAGCGATCAGAAAGTGGCTCTCGTCGCTCTGGTTCGCGCCCAACGCCTTGAAGCAGCTCGCCGCGCAGGAGTCAATCGGCGGCGTCTACATCCCCTTCTGGACTTACGATGCGCACACCGAGAGCCGCTACACGGGCCAGCGCGGCGAGCATTACCACGTGAGCGAAAGCTACACCGCGACGGACGCGCAGGGCAGAACCGAGACGAGGACGCGGCAGGTGCGGAAGACGCGCTGGCATCCGGCAACGGGGAAGGTCTCGCGCTGGTTCGACGATCTCCTCATCCCGGCGACGAAGTCTCTCGCGCCGAACCGCCTCGCGGCGCTCGAGCCGTGGGACTTGACGGAATTGAAGCGCTACGAGCCGGCCTACCTCGCGGGCTACAAGGCGCAGCGCTATCAGGTGGAGCTGGCCGAAGGATTCGAGCGCGCGAAGGAGTTGGCCGCCGCGACCATCCAGTCGGACGTGCGGCGCGACATCGGCGGCGACGAGCAGCAGGTCTCGAGCGTCTCGACGCACTACTCGGGCGTCACCTTCAAGCACCTCCTGCTGCCCGTCTACGCCGGGGCGTACCGCTTCCGCGAGCGTGTCTTTCAGGTCGTCGTCAACGGTCGCAGCGGCGAGGTGCAGGGCGAGCGGCCCTACAGCGTCTGGAAGATTTTCCTCTTCGTCCTCTTCCTGCTCGCCGTCGCCGGGGTGCTCATCTTCGTCTTCGGCTCGAAGTAACACTATCGCGAGCGGGCTTTCGCGCGGGGTGTGCTCATGGAAGAACCACCCGCTCGCTACGGCTCGCGATACTGTTCTGCGCCCCTTCAACGGCTCGGCGGCGCGTCGCCCTTCTCGATCATCCTGATGGCGGCGGCGGCGGCGATCTCGGAGGGTTCGTGTGTGAGTCAACGTAGAAGTGCGAGCGGCGCGGTATTAGATTTGTTAATCCACAAGCGCCGTTATTATTCATCAGAGAAATTCAAGGTTGTGCTTGCCCATCCAAAAAAAAAGTAGTATCTCTAATGCACTTAAAGCAGTTCTTAATTGATGTATCGCAGAAGAGCCACGCAGTTCGGGCTTCTTCCAGTCGGGCGAAAGACCGTTAACCGTTCTCAGGCAGCCGCCGCGCCCGCGTGCGCGGTGGAGCGTGTTTTTGTTCTGAGCGGCGGGTCGGCGGCACGGGGGCGGGCACGCTCTTCGCGTCTTCGGGCAAGTTCAAAGAGTCACAAGAGAAGCCGGAAACGCCATGCAGATTTTCCACCACAGCACCAACACGCTCGCGAAGCTGAGCATCTTCGGCGGCATCTTCATCCTCGTGGCCGCCGCCTGGGTTCTGGCCGAGGTCAACCGCTCGTCGTACAACACGGGCCAGTACATCGAGCGCCAGCAGCCCGTCCAGTTCTCGCACAAGCATCACTCGGGCGACGACGGCATAGACTGCCGCTACTGCCACACCTCGGTCGAGTATTCGGGGAGCGGCTCGGGGAGCGCCGGGATGCCTGCGACCAAGACCTGCATGAGCTGCCACTCGCAAATCTGGTCGGACAGCCCGTACCTTGAGATCGTGCGGACGAGCTGGAAGGAGGACAAGCCCATCGAGTGGGCGCGCGTCCACGACCTTCCGGACTTCGTCTACTTCAACCACAGCATTCACGTCTCGAAGGGCGTCGGCTGCTCTTCGTGCCACGGGCGCGTGGATCAAATGCCCGCCGTCTATCAGGCCTCCTCGCTCCAGATGGAGTGGTGCCTCGCCTGCCACCGCGAGCCTGAGCGTTTCCTGCGACCGAAGGCGGAAGTCTTCAACATGAGTTGGAACGGCGACCGGCATCTCGCGGAGAATACGGGCGAAGAGAAGTTGAAGGAAGGGCGCAGGCTCAAGGCGGAGTACAGGGTGCGCAGCGCGGCGGTGCTGACGAGCTGTTCGACATGCCACAGATAACGGGTTGGGACGATAAGTAGATGCACATCAAAGACAGTTTTCCCGAACTCCACCAGATCAGGAAGCGGCCCGTCTCAATCGAGGGCGCGCGCGCCAAGCTCACGGAGAAGCGCGGGCGCGAGTTCTGGCAAAGTCTCGAAGAGCTGGCCGGGACTGAAGAGTTTGAAGAGCTTCTCCACCGCGAGTTCCCGCGCGGCGCGTCTGAGTGGGACGAGGCCGGGACAGACCGCCGCACCTTCCTCAAGCTGATGGGCGCTTCGCTCGCGCTCGCCGGGCTTACGGGCTGCTCCTATCAGCCGCCCGAGTCAATCGTCCCTTACGTGCGCCAGCCCGAAGAGATCATCCCGGGCAGGCCGCTCTTCTACGCCACGGCGATGCCCATGGGCGGCGCTTCGACGGGGCTTCTGGTGCGCAGCAACGAGGGCCGCCCGACCAAGATCGAGGGCAACCCCGACCACCCTTCGAGCCTCGGCGCGACCGACGTCTACGCGCAGGCTTCCATACTCACGCTCTACGACCCTGACCGTTCGCAGACCATCAATAACCGCGGCGAGGGGCGCACCTACACCGCCTTCCTCGGCGAGATGGCGACGCTTCTGGAAGGGCAGCGCGAGCGCGGGGGGGCGGGCTTGCGGTTCCTCACCGAGACGGTCATCTCGCCGACACTGGCCGCGCAGTTGCGCGACCTGCTGCGCCGCTATCCGGCGGCGCGCTGGTATCAGTACGAGCCCGCCGGGGGCAACAGCTCGACGCTCGGTGCGCGTCTCGCCTTCGGCGACTTTGCCACGCCCGTCTACAACTTCACGGGGGCCGACCGCGTGCTCTCGCTCGACTCGAACTTCCTCGACTGCGGCCCGGCGAGCTTGCGCTACGCGCGCGACTTTGCCAGCCGCCGCCGCGTGCGCGACGGGCAGACGCAGGAGATTTGCCGCCTCTACGCGCTTGAGACGACGCCCACGAACACGGGCACGTTCGCCGACCACCGCCTCTCGGTGCGCCCGAGCGAACTGGAAAATCTGGCGCGCGCCGTCGCCGCCAGTGTCGGCGTCTCCGACCTGCGCGGCGGAGTCGGCATGGGGCTCTCGCCGGAGCAGACGAAGTGGATCGAGGCCGTCGCCGACGACCTCAAGTCGCACGGCGGACGCAGCATCGTCATCGCGGGCGACGAGCAAGCCCCCGCTTTGCACGCGCTCGCGCACGCGATGAATCAGGCGCTCGCCAACGTCGGCCAGACCGTCAACTACTTCGACCCCGTCGAGGAGAATCCGGTTGACCAGCTTCAGGACCTGCGCACGCTCGTCTCGGAGATTGACGCGGGCGCGGTCGAGCTGCTCGTCATCGTCGGCGGCAATCCGGTCTACAACACGCCCGCCGACCTCAAGCTCGACGCCGCGCGGATGAAGAAAGTGCCGCACGCCGTCCACCTCAGCCTCTACGAGGATGAGACTTCAGAGCTCTGCCACTGGCACATCCCCGAGACGCATTTCCTCGAAACGTGGAGCGACACGCGCGCCTTCGACGGCACGGTGACGATCATGCAGCCGCTCATCGCGCCGCTCTATAACGGCAAGAGCGCGCATGAACTGGTCGCGGCCTTCACCGACCGCCCCGAGCGTTCCGGCTATGACCTCGTCCGCGAATACTGGATGACCGAAGGCCGCCGCGGCGCTTCGACTTCGACCTCGACGACGAACGCGGCGACTTCAATCGTGGGGGCCGCGAAGACGAACGCGGGCGGCGCGGCAGCGCCCTCCGCCCCGGCCTCTCAACCCGCGACGCGAACCGGCGCGACAACAGCGGCGGCCCCTGCTGCTGCTACTGCTGCTGCTGCTCCGCCGCCGCCGCCCTCCGCCGACTTCGAGACTTTCTGGCGCAAGGCCGTCCACGACGGCGTGGTGCCGAACACGGCGCGCAAGAGCAAGGCGGTCTCAATCAGCGGCAACCTCGCGGTCGCGCTCGGCAACGCCGCCGCCGCCGCGCAAACGACGCCCGCCGCGTCAGGTGGCAACAACCAGCGCCCTCTGGAAATCGTCTTCCGCACCGACCCGAACGTCTACGACGGGCGCTTCGCCAACAATGGGTGGCTGCAGGAGCTGCCGAAGCCACTGACGAAACTGACGTGGGACAACGCGGCGATCATCAGCCCGGCGACCGCCGAGCGCCTCGGCCTCGGCACGACGCCCGACGGCGCCATCGCGGAGGGGCCGCCGCGCGTCAACCGTCTCTCGTTTAAGGGCGGCGAGATTCTGGCCGACATGGTGCGCCTCAAGTTTCGCGGGCGAGAGGGCGTCTTCCCCGTCTTCATCATGCCGGGGCAGCCCGACGACGTGGTCACGCTGCATCTCGGCTATGGGCGCTGGCGCGCGGGCCGCGTCGGCGGGAGCTATGACAGCCCGCCGGTCGGCTTCAACGCCTACGAGCTGCGCGCCTCGGACGCGCTCTGGGGCGGCGCGGGCGCGGAGCTGGCCCTCACGGGCAAGGAGTATTCGCTCGCCTCGACGCAGATTCACTTTCAGCTTGAAGGACGCGAGGTCATCCGCCACGGGTCGTTCGACGAGTGGCGCAAAGACCCTTCGCTCGCGCCGCCGCGCCAGCACAAGTCGGAGCCCGAACAGCCCGCGGGCGAGAACCGCGAGCCGAAACAGGACGAGTCGCTCTATCCGGAGTACGACTACGCGGAGGGCGAGCGCAACTCGCGCGGCTATAAGTGGGGAATGGTCATTGACCTCTCGACGTGCGTCGGCTGCAACTCCTGCATCGTCGCCTGTCAGGCCGAGAACAACATCCCCGTCGTCGGCAAAGAGCAGGTCGCGCGCTCGCGCGAGATGCACTGGCTGAGAGTGGACGCATACTTCCGCGGCGCGGCCACGAACCCCTCGGGCGTCTACTTCATGCCCGTCCCGTGCATGCACTGCGAGAACGCGCCCTGCGAGCCGGTCTGCCCCGTCCACGCCACCGTCCACAGCGCCGAGGGCTTGAACGACATGGTCTACAACCGCTGCGTCGGGACGCGCTACTGCTCGAACAACTGCCCGTACAAGGTGCGCCGCTTCAACTTCCTGCTTTACCAGGACTGGAACACGCCCTCCCTGAAGATGTTACGCAACCCGGAAGTCTCGGTGCGCTCGCGCGGCGTGATGGAGAAATGTACTTACTGCATCCAGCGCATCAGCGGCGCGCGCATTGATGCGGAGAAGGAGGGCCGGAAGGTGCGCGACGGCGAGATCAAGACCGCGTGCCAAGCCGCCTGTCCGACCGAGGCCATCGTCTTCGGCGACTACAACGACCCCGCGAGCGGCGTCGCGAAGCTGCACGCGCAGCGCCACCGCTATGACCTTCTGGCCGACCTCAACACGCGGCCCCGCACGGTCTACCTGTCGGCGGTGCGCAACCCGAACCCCGCTCTGGAAGGGGAGGCGTAAAAGGTTTATGTCGCACATGGACAATCCGCACGACGACGTGCGCATCCACACGACGCCCGCCGTCATCGAGCCGGGGCACACCTTCGGCACGGTGACGGACAAGATCAGCGCCATCGTCCAGAGGCGGCGCACGCCGCTCGGATGGTGGATCGGCTTCGGGCTCTCGTTCATGATCGCGGGGATGCTTCAGGGCACCATCGTCTGGCTGCTCATCAACGGCATCGGCATCTGGGGCAACAACCAGCCCGTCGGGTGGGGCTTCGACATCATCAACTTCGTCTGGTGGATCGGTATCGGCCACGCCGGGACGCTCATCTCCGCGATCCTCCTTCTGCTCAGGCAGTCGTGGCGAACTTCGATTAACCGCTTCGCCGAGGCGATGACGCTCTTCGCCGTCGCCTCCGCCGGTCTCTTTCCCCTGCTGCACACGGGTCGCCCGTGGCTCGCCTACTGGATGTTTCCGTACCCGAACACGATGGGGATGTGGCCGCAGTTCCGCAGCCCTCTGATGTGGGACGTCTTCGCCATCTCGACCTACGCGACCGTCTCGGCGCTCTTCTGGTATACGGGCTTGATACCCGACCTCGCCACCCTGCGCGACCGCGCGAAGGGCGGGTTCGGCAGAGTCGTCTACGGCATGGCCGCTTTGGGCTGGCGCGGGAGCGCGCGTCACTGGGCGCGCTACGAGGCGACGTACCTGCTGCTCGCGGGGCTCTCGACGCCTCTCGTGCTCTCAGTCCACACCATCGTCAGTTTCGACTTCGCGGTCGCTTTGATTCCGGGCTGGCACGCGACGATCTTCCCGCCCTACTTCGTCGCGGGCGCGATCTTCGCGGGCTTCGCGATGGTCCTCACGCTGGTCATCCCCTTAAGGAAATTCTACGGGCTCGAAGACTTCATCACCGACCGCCACCTGCGCAACTCCGCCAAGGTCATGCTGGCCACCGGCCTCATCGTCGCCTACGGCTACATGATGGAGACCTTCATGGCGTGGTACAGCGCGAACAACTACGAAGAGTTCATGATCCGCAACCGCTTCTTCGGCCCCTACGCGTTCTTCTACTGGTCTCTGATCGTCTGCAATGTCATCGTCCCGCAGTTCCTCTGGATTCGCCGCCTGCGCCACAGCACGCTCGCGCTCTTCGTCGTCGCGATGTTCGTCAACGTCGGGATGTGGCTCGAACGCTTCGTGATTATCCCGATCAGCCTTCACCGCGACTTCCTGCCCTCGTCGTGGGGCATGTACTCGCCGACGCTCTTCGACTTCACGATGTTCTTCGGCACCATCGGGTTCTTCTTCTTCCTTATGCTGCTCTTCCTCCGCTTCCTCCCCGTGATCTCGATCTTCGAGATGCGGACGATGGTGCCCGAGGCCGAAATCAAGGAGGACAAGGCGCAATGAGAATGAAAGCGCGGACGCCGACTTACGGCCTCATGGCCGAGTTCGAGAATCCGACGGACGTGGTGGCGGCGGCGCGTCGCGTCCACGAAGAAGGCTACCGGCGCATTGACGCCTTCTCGCCCTACCCGATTGAGGAGCTCTCCGAAGCCATCGGCGTGCATTCGACCAAGCTCCCGGTGATCGTCCTGATAGGCGGCATCATCGGCCTCGTGGCGGGCTACCTCATGCAGTATTACACGCACGTCTGGGACTACCCCTTGAACGTCGGCGGCAAGCCCTTCCACAGTTGGCCGCAGTTCATCCCGATTACCTTCGAGACGACCGTCTTGGGCGCGGCGCTCGCGGCGGTCTTCGGGATGCTCGCCTTAAACGGGCTGCCTGAGCCGTACCATCCGGTCTTCAACGCGCCGAACTTCGCCTTGGCCTCGCGCGACCGCTTCTTCCTGCTCGTCGAGGCCAGAGACCCGAAGTTCGACCGCGAGCAGACCGCCGCTTTCCTCAGAAGTCTAGGGCCGCGAGAGGTGACAGATGTGGAGCACTAAGAAGAGTGAGCAGAGAGCAGAGAGCAGAGAGCAGGTCGGGCGTCGCCGCCGCGCCGTCTTTTGCTGCTTACTGCTGACCGCTTACTGCTTACTTTCCCTCGGCTGCCGGCAGGACATGCAGGACCAGCCGAAGTACGAGGCTTACGAGTCGAGCCGGACATTCAAGAACGGGCAGGCGTCGCGCCCGCTCGTCGAGGGCACGGTCGCGCGCGGCCACCTGCGCGAGGACGCTTACTTCTACACGGGGAAGGCGAGCGGAACGGGTGCGGGCGGCGGCGCGATGACGGGCACGCAGACGGGCGGCATGGGCGCGGCCATGCCTAACACTTCGGGCGGGGCGGGCGCGGCTGGCTCACAGGGCGGGGGCGACGTGAACGTGCGCGGCAACGTCGGGGGCGGAGCGCCGAATGCGCAGCAGGCGGCAGCCATGAGCGGGCCGGATGTCTTCCCGTTCCCGGTCACTGGAGAGGTCTTAGAGCGCGGGCGCGAGCGTTTCAACATTTACTGTTCGGTCTGTCACGGTCAGACGGGCGACGGCGACGGGATGATTCCGCGCCGGGGCTTCCAGAAGCCTCCCTCGTTCCACGAAGACCGCTTGCAGGAAGGGCAGTCGAACGCCGGACACTTCTTCGACGTGATCGCGAACGGCTGGGGCGCGATGCCCTCTTACGGCGAAGTGATCGCGGCGGAAGACCGCTGGAAGATCATCGCCTACGTCCGCGCGCTGCAACTGAGCCGCCGCCTGAACGTCAACGACCTGCCGCCCGAAGCGCAAGGTAAGGTGAGGAGCGGCGCGCAAGAAGGCCCCCCGGTCGGGCCGCACGGCCTCGAACAGCAGGAACAACCCCACAGGGGAGGTGAGAGAAACTAGGATGGACGCGACGACCTACACGGCCCCCCCGGTGGTTGACCGTTACCGCACGCGCGCGCTGCTGGTCGGCGTGGTCTTTTTCCTTCTGGCCTCGGTGCTGGCGTTCGCGCTGGGCGGCCCCGTCCAGTTCTTCCGCTCCTACCTCGTCGGCTTCTTCTTCTGCACGGGGCTCGCGGTCGGGAGTCTGGTGTGGCTCATGCTCGGGCACATGACGGGCGGCGCGTGGGCGCTGGTGCTGCGCCGCGTGCTCGAAGCCTCGACGCGGACGCTCCCGCTCCTCGCGCTGATGTTCATCCCGCTCGTCGTCTCGCTTTTCGTCCACCCCGAAGGGCACTCGCTCTACGAGTGGTCGGACCCGCATCAGGTCGAGCAGGACGCGGTGCTCCAGTACAAGGCGAAGTATTATCTCAACGCTCCCTTCTTCATCATCCGCGGCGTCTTCTACTTCCTGATCTGGGGCGTGCTGGCCTACCTCATGAACAAGTGGTCTGCCGCGCAGGACGCGTCGGGCGACCCGCGCATCCGCAGCCGGATGCAGGACTTGAGCGGCCCCGGCATCCTCCTCTTCGGACTGACGGCGACTTTCGCCTCGGTGGACTGGGGGATGTCTCTGGAGCCGCACTGGTTCTCGACCATGTACGGGCTCCTTGCGATGGCCGGGTGGGGGTTGAGCGCGCTGGCCTTCGCCATCACGGTCGCGACCTTCCTTTCGAGGCAGGAGGGCGGCGAGCATGTCTACGCGCCGCGCCACTTCCACGACTGGGGCAAACTCCTGCTGGCGATGGTCATGCTCTACGCCTACTTCGCCTTCTCGCAGTTCCTCATCATCTGGTCGGGCAACCTGCCGGAAGAGAACACATATTACCTGCGCCGCCTGCGCGGCGGGTGGGAGTACGTCGGCCTTGCGATCATCCTCTTTCATTTCGCGCTGCCGTTCGCGCTGCTCCTCTCGCGGGGCCTCAAGCGCGCGCCGCGGATGCTCGGGCGGGTGGCGGTCCTGATGCTCCTGATGCGCGTCGTGGATTTGATCTTCCTCTTCGCGCCCGCGGCGCATCAGGAGGGGCAGGAGGGGTTCCGCGCGGCGGACTTCGCCTACCACTTCCTCCCGATGGTCGCCATGACCGTCGGGCTCGGCGGCATCTGGCTCTGGCACTTCATCACACAACTGAAGAAGCGGCCCCTGCTTCCCTTAGGCGCGCCCGATCTCAAGGAAGCTTTGGCGGTCGAGGAGGAGCACCACTGAGAGCAGTGAGCAGTGAGCAGTGAGCAGTAAGCAGTAAGTAGTAAGCGGCTGTTTGAAAAGCCCTCGAAGGGGGCGATAGATTTTAGCCCACGGCGCGAGCCGTGGGTTGTGGGTGCAGCAAAGAGCATCAGCCCCTGAAAGGGGCGGAAGACGTTCAACGTCTGATGTCTTTCGCCCCTTTCAGGGGCTGACAAATCCGTCGCCGCCGGATTCCCACGGCTCACGCCGTGGGCTAAATTATTCCGCCCCCTTCGGGGGCTTTCGGATTCCTTCTCAAACTGCTTCTAAGCAGTAAACCGTAAGGCGATAGGGGAGACTGATTCGACGGTCTGGAGTTTTAAATTATGGCGGGCAGCAAGCGCAGGAAGGACAGCATTCACGAGACGCCTGACGTCTCGTACATCAGCAACCCTGACGTGGCGCACGAGCACACGGACGTGCCCGTCTCGCCGGTGCTCAAGTTCGTCGGGGGCCTCGTCGTCTTCGGCCTCATCGTGATGGCCTCGATGTATCTGATGTTCCTCTTCTTCCAGCGGCGCGAGCAGGCAGCGGAGCGTCGCCCCTCGCCGCTCGCGCGGCAGGGCGAAGAACGTCTGCCGCCCGAGCCGCGTCTCCAGCTCGCCCCCGGCTTCGGCGTCACGACCGAAGACAGCAACCGCGTCCCGCTCGCCTACGACCCCGCGGGGGAGACGGCGGTCGTGCCGCAGCCGCAGTCGGAATACTGGACGGTGCGCGACGAGTGGACACGAAAGCTGAACGGCTACGGCTGGGTTGACGAGCAGTCCGGGACGGTGCGCGTCCCCATCGAGGAGGCCATGCGCGTCTACCTGCAAAGGCAGCAAGCGAAGTCGCAAGGCAGTAAGCAGTAAGCAGTAAGCAGTGAGCAGTGAGCAGTAGAAGGAAGTGAGAAGTTTTCAGGGATGAGAGTTTACAGTCGCAAGTATCGAGGTCAGAATTTTCGCGGGCGCGGGGCGCTGGCGGCGTGTGTTTTTCTGCTTACTGCTCACTGCTTACTGCTTACTGCTTCGGCGCAGTACGGTCGCCCGCCCGAGGCTTCGATGCCGAGGGGCGGGACGCCTGAGGTCTTGAAGCAGGTGGACATCCGTCAGCGTCTGAACGAGCAGATTCCGCTCGATCTACGTTTCCGCGACGAGGCGGGACGCGAGGTGCGGCTCGCCGAGTATTTCAAACGCGACAGGCCCGTGGTGCTTTCGCTCGTCTACTACGAGTGCCCGATGCTTTGCAATCAGGTTCTGAATGGGCTCGTGGGCACGCTCGAAGCCGTGAGCTTCACGCCGGGCCAAGAGTTCGAGGTCGTCACCGTGAGCTTCGACCCGCGCGAGGGGCCGGAGCTGGCGGCGCGGAAGAAGGACACTTACATCAAACGCTACCGGCGCAACGGGGCGGAGAACGGGTGGCACTTCCTGACCGGCGACCGGGAATCAATTGACCGGCTCGCGCAGTCAGTGGGCTTCGGCTACGTCTGGGACGAGCGCTCGCAGCAGTTCGCGCACGCCTCGGCCATCATGGTGGCGACGCCCGAGGGGCGGCTCTCGCACTACTTCTACGGCATCGAGTATTCACCGAAGGAGCTGCGGCTCGCCTTAGTCGAGGCGTCGGCGGGGCGCATCGGCTCGCCCGTGGATCGCGGCGGGCGTCCTGACGGTCTTCGGACTCGTGGCGCTCATCCTGACCCTGCGGCGGCGGCGGCGCGACGGCGGCGAGCAAACGGGGCGGGAGACAAACGCAAGAGGAGCCTTTTAAGGGTATGCTTTTATCGCAAGTGAGCGTGCCGTTCGCGCCGGAGCAGGCGTCGAGCTTCGCGGGTGAGGTGGATGCGCTTTACCTCTACCTCGTGCTGCTGACGCTCGCGTTCACGCTGCTCATCACGGCGGCCATCGTCTTCTTCGCCGTCAAGTACCGGCGGCGCTCGCCGGGCGAGCTGCCCCGGCCCCGCGCCGGCTCGCTGGTGCTGGAGGTGACGTGGACGATCATCCCGCTCATGATCGCGATGACGATCTTCGTGTGGGGCGCGAGCGTCTACTTCCGACTCTATCGCGCTCCGCAACAGGCGATGGAGGTTTTCGTCGTCGGCAAGCAGTGGATGTGGAAGTTTCAGCACGCCACGGGGCAGCGCGAGATCAACGAGCTGCACATCCCCGTCGGCTCGCGCATCAAGCTCACGATGACGACCGAGGACGTCATCCACAGTCTCTATATTCCGGCCTTCCGCATCAAGATGGATGTCGTGCCGGGGCGCTACACGCAGACGTGGTTCGAGCCGACGAAGGCTGGCCGCTATTACCTCTTCTGCACCGAATATTGCGGCACGAACCACTCGGGGATGGGCGGCTACATCGAGGTCATGGAGCCCGCTGCCTATCAACAGTGGCTCTCGGGCGGGGGCTCGGAATCGGCGGCGGCGCAAGGGGCGAAGGTCTTTCAGGTGCGCGGCTGCGCCTCGTGTCATCAGGCCGACCGGCAGGGGCGCGGGCCGATGCTGCAAGGCTTGTTCGGCGAGAAGCAGCCGTTGCAGGACGGCACGGTCGTGACCGTTGACGAGACCTACATCCGCGAATCAATCGTCAACCCGCAGGCCAAAGTCGTCGCGGGGTTCCAGCCCATCATGCCGACCTATCAGGGGCAGTTGAGCGAGGAGCAGATTCTTCAGCTCATCGCCTATATCCGCTCTCTGGGGACGGGCACGGAGGACGGCGCGACCGGCGCGGCCACGCAAGGCGGCTCGACGACCACCACCGGCGGCATCGCGCCCGACGCGCAACGCTCGAACCCCGTGGGGCCGACGACGCCTCGGGGCGGCGGCGAGCAGCCCGTCAACACTTCGCCGGGCACAACGACGGGCACGCGGCCCGAAGGCGCTGCGCAAGGGAAGGGCGCGACGCCGGCGCAGCCGCAGCGAAGCCCGCAGCAGTAGTGAGGGAGACCGCGGCGGCAGTAGTGGTTATTTCGGAGTGGAGAACGAGGCAGTTTTCGGGAACGAAGCAATCATGAGCACAGAAGCGACCACGGTAAATCGAACGCAGGAGTGGCGGGGCAGGTTCCCGACGGTCAACTACCTCAACGCCAACTACGGCATCAAGTCGTGGCTATTGACGCTCGACCACAAGCGCATCGCGCTCCTCTACCTCATCTCGATCACCTTCTTCTTCGCGCTCGGCGGGGCCTACGCGGTGGCGATTCGTCTGGAGCTTTTGACGCCGATGGCCGATCTGGTGCAGTCGCAGACCTACAACAAGATGTTCACGCACCACGGCATCCTGATGGTCTTCTTCTTCCTCATCCCGTCGATTCCGGCGGTCCTGGGGAACTTCCTGATCCCGCTCATGATCGGCGCGAAAGACCTCGCCTTCCCGCGGCTCAACCTTTTGAGCTGGTACATCTACATGGCGGGCGGCATCCTCACCTTCTGGGCGCTTCTGGCGGGCGGCGTGGACACGGGCTGGACTTTCTACGTCCCCTACTCGACGACCTTCTCGAACACTTATGTCGTGCTCGCTGGCTTAGGCATCTTCGTCAACGGTTTCTCGTCCATCCTGACGGGCCTCAATTTCATCGTCACGATTCACACGATGCGCGCGCCGGGGATGACTTGGTTCCGCCTCCCGCTCTTCATCTGGGCGCACTACGCGACGAGCCTTATCTTCATCCTCGGGACGCCGGTCATCGCCATCACGATTTTGCTCATCGCGTTAGAGCGCCTCGCGCGCATCGGCATCTTCGACCCGGCCTTGGGCGGCGACCCCGTGCTCTTCCAGCACATGTTCTGGTTCTACTCGCACCCGGCGGTCTACATCATGATCCTGCCCTCGATGGGCGTGGTCAGCGAGCTGGTCTCGACCTTCTCGCGCAAGAACATCTTCGGCTACTCGTTCGTCGCCTTCTCCTCAATCGCCATCGCGGTCTTCGGCTTCCTCGTGTGGGGCCACCACATGTTCACTTCGAGCCAGTCGGTCTACGCCGGGATGATCTTCTCGGTGATCTCGTTTGTGGTGGCTATCCCTTCGGCGGTCAAGGTCTTTAACTGGACGGCGACGATGTACAAGGGCTCGATCTCATACGACACGCCGATGCTCTACGCCTTCGCCTTCATCGGGCTCTTCGTCATCGGCGGCATGACGGGCCTCTTCCTCGCGGCGCTCGGGCTCGACATCCACGTCCACGACACCTACTTCGTCGTCGCGCACTTCCACTACATCATGGTCGGCGGGGCGGTGATGGGCTATCTCGGCGGGCTTCATTACTGGTGGCCGAAGATCACGGGCCGCATGTACCCCGAAGGATGGGGGCGCTTCGCGGCGCTCGTCATCTTCGTCGGCTTCAACCTGACGTTCTTCCCGCAGTTCCTTTTGGGCTACATGGGGATGCCGCGGCGCTACCACGTCTACCCGGTGGACGCGCCCGTCTGGCAGGTCTTACACGTGATGAGCACGGCGGGGGCTTCCGTCCTGGGGTTCGGGATGCTCATCCCCGGCATCTACTTCATCTGGTCAATGCGCTACGGTCGCTTCGCCCCGGCCAACCCGTGGCCCGCGACCGGTCTCGAGTGGCGCACTTCGAGCCCGCCGCCGACCGAGAATTTCGTCCAGACCCCGGTCGTGACGTGGGAGGCTTACGAGTTCCGCCCCGTCGAAGAGATGAAGGTCATCGGCCCCGGAGACGTGCCCGACCAGCCCGTTGACGGTCGCCACCCGGCGCAGGAATCAAAGCCGTGAATCGTGAATCGTCAATCGTGAAGAGAAAGAAACTGCTTTTCTCTTTTCACGATTGACGATTCACGATTGACGATTTACGGTTTTCAAGGAGAAGTGAGTTGGCTATACACGCGGAAGCAGCAACAGCCGGGGAGCACGGCCACCACGGGCACGAGGCGCTGGCGCACCACTTCGACAACCTCGAACAGCAGCGCGAGGCGACGGCGCTCGGGATGTGGGTCTTCATCGCGCAGGAGGTGATGTTCTTCGGCGGCCTCTTCCTCGTCTACCTCGTCTACCGGATGAAGTACCCGGAGGCCTTCGCCGCCGCGAGCAACCACCTCAACTGGAAGCTGGGCACCTTCAACACGGCTGTCCTCATCGGGAGCAGCCTCACGATGGCGCTCGCCGTGTGGGCGACGCAGGTCGGGCGCTCGCGCAAGGTGCAGGTCGCGTTTATGGCCGCGACGCTCCTTCTGGGGAGCGTCTTTCTGGGCGTCAAGGCCGTCGAATATACGACGAAGTACCACGACGGGCTGATCCCCTTCGCCGGGATGTTTCACCCGACCGGCGAGGTGCACTTCCCCGCGACCGTGAGCATCAAGAATATCCAGATGTTCTACTGGATTTACTTTGCGATGACTGGCCTCCACGCCCTTCACATGATCATCGGCATCGGCATCCTTCTGCCGATCATGTGGGCGGCGTGGCGCGGGCGCTATTCGCCCGAGTATCACGCCCCCGTCGAACTGTTCGGGCTCTACTGGCACTTCGTTGACATCATCTGGATTTTCCTCTTCCCGCTTCTGTACCTGCTCGGCGCGCACTACGGCAGCGGGGGACACTAGAAAAGAAGTGATAAGTGATGAGTGATAAGTGATGAGAAAATCCCTGTCTTGTCTTATCACTTATCACTCATCACTCATCACTTGTAAGAGGTTGGGTTCATGTCGGAACATATCGTCTCTCGGACAGTCTACTTCGGGGTCTTCGGCGCGCTGATGGTCGGGACGGCGCTGACCGTCATCGCCGCGACCATTGACTTCAAGGGCATGAACGACGTCATCGCGATGACCATCGCGGTCGTCAAGGCGCTGCTCGTGCTGCTCTTCTTCATGCACGTCCGCTACAGCTCGCGCCTCATCTGGGTGGTCGTCGCCTCGATGTTCTTCTGGCTCGCCATCATGCTCGTGCTGACCCTCACCGACTACTCCAGCCGCGAGTGGTTCGGCCCTTCCAAGACCGACCCCGTCGCCGCCGGCGCGGGGAGTGGCGGCGGCGGTGGGACAGTCCCGAAACCGACACACTGAGGGCGCGCCCCGGCGGGCGCCCGTTTAGTACAATACGGCCCGGCACAAGTCTCCGTCCGAGCTTGCGCCGGGCCTTTTGCTGACATCAATTCGACTGGAAGTCGGGGAGCGCGGGCGACCGGCAATCGCGGTCATTCCTGAAGCAGCTATGAGACGAGTCATCACCGCCGTGCTCCGCTTCGCGCTGCGGGTCTTCTTCCGCCGCGTCGAGGTTGTGGGCCGGGAACGCGTGCCGCGCGGGGGCGCGGTCATGTTCGTCCTCAACCACCCGAACGGGCTGGTGGACCCGGCCTTCCTGCTCTGCCACGCGCCGCGTCTCGTTCCTCGCCAAGTCGCCGCTCTTGAGGATGCCCATCGTCGGCTTCTTCGTGCGGCAGATGGACTCGATTCCCGTCTATCGTCGGGAGGACGACGGCGAAGACGTCTCGCGCAATCGCGAGACGTTCGAGCGCTCGCACGCGCTCCTCAAGCGCGGCGGGGCTATCGCTATCTGCCCCGAGGGCAAGTCGCACAGCGAGCCCGCGCTCCAGCCCCTCAAGTCGGGGGCGGCGCGCATCGCGCTCGGCGCGGCCTCGGCGGGCGAGGCGCATCTCGACATGTCGGTCGTTCCGGCGGGGCTCTACTACCCGGCGAAGACCTCTTTTCGCAGCGGCGCGCTGCTCTACTTCGGCGAGCCGATTGCGGTCGCCCCAATCGCGCTCGACGAGCGGGGCGAGCCGCCGCGCGAGGCCGTGCGCGAACTCTCAGCCCGCGTCGCGGAATCTTTGCGCGCGCTCACGCTCAACGCCGACCGGCACGAGGCGCTGGCCGTGGTCGCGCGCGCCGAGCGCATCTTCTCGTCGGAGGAAGACGGAGAAGGCGAGGCGGGCTGGAGTTTGGAGCAAGAGCTGCGGCGGCGACGCCGCTTCGTCGAGGGCTACGCCTTTCACCGCGAACACTCCGCGCGGCGTCTGGAGGTGCTGGAGGCACGCATCCTCAGGTACGAGGAGGAGCTGCAACAGGCCGGCATCGAAGACCCGCGCCACCTCTCGACCTCTGAGGTCTCGCGCTACGGCCCCGCCTCGACGCTTATCGCGCGTGTCCTCGTCTTCGCGCTCGCCGCGCCGCTCGCGCTCGCGGGCGCGCTCCTCCACTATCCGGCCTACACGCTCGCGGGCCTGCTCGCCACGAAGCTCTCGCAGAGCTACGAGGACGTGCTCTCGACCTTCAAGATCATAGCCGCGATGCTGCTCTTCCCGCTGACGTGGCTCGCCGCCGCCTCTGCCGTCTACGCTTACGCGGGCTCGCCGCTCGCGGCGCTCGCGGCGCTCCTCTTCGCGCCCGTCGCGGGCTACGCCGCGCTGCGCACGCGCGAGGAGTTTGACCGCTCCGTCGCGGGTACGCGCGCCGTCCTCTTCTTCGTCCGCGAGCGGCGCTTCTTCAAGCAACTCCTCGACGAGCGCAGAGCGATCCGCAGAGAGATTCTGGAGCTGGGCTACGAGGCCGAACGGGCAGGAGCTTTGAAATAGTAAGCGGTAAGCGGTAAGCAGTAAGCGGTAAGCAGTAAGCGGTAAGCAGTAAGCGGTAAGCAGTAAGCAGTGAGCAAGAATGAGCCCCGGCAGGGGCGGCAGAGTTTAGCCCACGGCGTCGGGCCGTGGGTCTGATGCGGAACAAATTTATGAAGCCCCGCAAGGGGCGGAAGATATTTCGAGCGGCGTGGTTCTCAAGCTTGAATATCTTCCGCCCCTTGCGGGGCTAAACTGTTTTATCCGTACCCGTTCCCACGGCCCGACGCCGTGGGCTAAATTCTTTCGCGCCTACCGGCGCTTACAAACCATCGGTCTCTATCGTCAACTACTGACTGTCAGCTGCTCACTGCTCACTGCAAGACGAAGTTGTAGGTGATGATGCCGGAGACTTTGACGGGCTGGCCCGAGAGAAAGGTCGGCGAGAAGCGGGCCTGCCTTGCGGCGGAGACCGCCGCCTCTTTTAGCAGGGGGTGGCCGCTAACAGCCGTGGCGGAGGCGACGCTGCCGTCTTCGTTAATCAGCACCTGCAAGGTGACCGTCCCCTGCGCACCCGCTTCCTGAGCCTCCTGAGGGTAGACGGGCGCGGGCTTGCTGATCGCCTTGCCGTTGAGCACGCCGCCTGAGATGGGAGCTTTTCTGCCGGGTGTCGTCGCCGCGTTCGTATCGTTTGGCATCCTCACAGGGGCGACCATGCCCGACTCATCGTCGCGCACGGCCCCCGTCAGTCTCTGGTGCTCTTCGACGGCCTCTTTGTACTGCCCGTCGGCCACCTCCTTCTGCGATGCGTCGCCCTCCATCTCGGCCAGCTTGGACGACTCGCGCAGGAGGTTGGCTTTGTACGACCACGCCTGCGGGCTGCGCGGCGCGAGCTGGAGCGCCTGCT
Organism: Acidobacteriota bacterium; assembly: GCA_020199995.1. Lineage (GTDB taxonomy): Bacteria > Acidobacteriota > Blastocatellia > Pyrinomonadales > Pyrinomonadaceae > JAIVJM01. The sequence continues at coordinate 34,958 of JAIVJM010000035.1, forward strand.
CGGCGACTTCGAGCCCGCGCGCGACGCACTGGCGGGCCTTGTAAAACTCGTTCGAGTCAGCGGGCATCTTGTACTTGATGGTCACTTTGTCGGGCTGCTGGTCGGTCTCTTTGTTGTCCTTCTGTTCGGTGATGTCGTAAGAGCACTGCCAGTCTTCGCTCGCCAGTCGCGTGTAGATTCCGGCGCGCTTACTCTCGGGCAGAGAGGCGTCGCCCGCGCGCTCCAGCAACGTCTCGCGCGCCTTCTCCTCGTTACGCATCGCTCGATAGAGCGAGATGATCGAGTTGAAGGCGTCTTCGTTCGCCGGCGCTTTCGCCAGAATCTGCCGGTAGGCCTCGACGGCCTCCTCGCCCTTTGCGAGGTTCTCCGCTCCGGTGTCGCCCGGCTTGAACTGCTCCTGAATCGCGCGCGCGAGAAAAAGCGGCGCGTTCCTTTGCTCC
>JAIVJM010000147.1 GCA_020199995.1 Acidobacteriota bacterium
CTCTGGCCCATCGCGCCCGTGGCCCTGCTCCACGGATTCAAAAGGGGCGATAACGCATACCTCGCCGCGGGCAAACGCTTCGAGGCCGCCGTGGACGGGGACACATCTGTGAACGTCGGCGCGGAGATGACGGTTTGCGCGATTGCCGCCGTCGTGTAAGGGGTCAGGGATAAGAGCAGGACACAGAGCATTCTCATAGCGGTGCGCCTCGGAAACTTTGAAGACAAAAGAAGAGCGCGGCAACGAATTTTGCCGCGCTCTTCTTATTACACCGGAGCCGCTTGAGGGTCTGCGCCTCGTGTGCCGCTTTGTGAAGTGACACAATCGCCGAGGCGAGCTCACGGCCCGTTCAACCGCAGGCTCTCAACACTCCGAGCCCTTGAAGGCCGTCTGCGCCCCGCTCTTACTTCCTCGGTCGCCGCATGATGGTGACGACTTCGCTACCGCCGAAGAAGGTCGCGCCGACCGAAACGCCGACGAATTGATACCCGGCGCTGGCCGCCTCAAGAAGCTCTTTCTGCATGGTCGAGGTCTTCTTGGTGGCAAGCAGTTTGTACTCCCAGAACTTCGGCTTCGACTCGCGGTCGCGCTCCAAGATAATCATCACCTCGGTGCCGAACGTTTTCTGGAAAATGGTCTCATCACGGTGCTCGAACCCCGCATCCCCGGCCTCTTGAAGCTCCTTCTGCATCGTAGACGTTTTTGATGTCGCCAGCAGTTTATACTCGTAGCGAGCCTTGTGGTCGCCGTCCCGAGGGCGCGACATGATGACCAGCGCCTCAGCGCCCCCGAAGGCCGTCGGCCCGCTGATGGCTTTCTCGAAACGGTAGCCCGCCTCCGCCGTTTCCTTCATTTCCTTCTCCATCGTCGAGGTCCGGTTGGTGGCGAGCAATTTGTATTCGAGCTGTCCGTCCGCCGGCATCTGTGTGGCGTTGGCCGTCGTCGTAACCGCCGCCTGCTGTTGCTGGGAAGAGGCCGGAGCCTGTGTCTCGCTGGTCGTGTCCTGTGCCAGGGCGTCGCCTGCGAGCGCGCCCCACGACCCCGTCTGGGAGGCCGTGGGGCGTCAGGTGTTTGATACTAACCGCGTCAGCACTTCTTCCTCCGAGACGAGGTAAGGCGTCGCTGCGGGGACGGGTGTGTCGGCGTCCTCCGACAAGATCGCCTGCACGATGGGGAGCGAGAGAGTGCGCGCCTTCTCGATGCCGGGGACGTGCTTGCCCTTGGCGTAGACGGGGTGGCGACCGTTCTCTTTGTACCACTCGGCGAGGCCCGCGGTCTTGTGCATCTCCTCGATGATCTGTCGCCAGCCGACGCCCGTGTTGTAGGCGCAGAAGGAGATTTCGCCCTCCTGCGTGCCGTAGGGGATGACGCACATCTCGGTGCGGCGGAAGTCGTAGTTGAATAAATCCTGAAACCACATGCCCTCGACGCACAGCACCCGCCAGACATCCGCGGGGTCGCCCGCCTTCTCCGTCTTCATGCGGTCGTTGCGGTCGGAGTTCGAGGTGGTCGAAGAGGGCTTGAAGAGATTGATGATCTGCGAGATGGGGAAGCCCTCGGGCGCGCGCTCGGCGTGGAAGCTGCGCATGATTGCCATCCCGAGCTGCGCCATCGTGAGCTTCTTGCCGCGTGCCGTGTCGGTGATGACGGCCACGTCCTTCATAAATTGCTCGTAGTCGAAGAACTCGAAGAGCGAGCGGAACTCGCCCGTCTGCCGGTTGACGACGATGAGCGTGAAGATGCCGCAGTTCGGGTGGCAGTTACAAGAAGACCAGCCCCACGGCGCGTCCGCCCCCTGCAGCATGTCCATCACGGAAGTGAAGGCCGAATACGAAGAGAGCGGGAACCAGTCGCGCAGCGGCTGCAGGCGACCGTCGAGCTGCGTGCCCAAATCCTCGGCCATCCCCGCCAGCGTGTAGCGCTGCTGGAGGCGGATGTGGTCGGGCACGTCTTCGTCGCGGCCCGTGAAGGAGACAGGCTGGAAGGCGATGGTCTGCACCTTGTCGATATTGTTGGCGGCGAACTCGACGATCTTGCCGATGGCGTCGTTGTTGATGGTGTTGACGATGGTCGTCACCAGCGTGACCTTGATGCCGACCGACGCGAGGTTCTCAATCGCGCGCAGCTTGACGTCGAAGAGGTTGCCCACGCCGCGGTGCGCGTTCTTCTCTTCCGAGACGCCGTCGAACTGGAGGTAGACGCCGTGCTGCCCGGCCTCTTTCGCCTGCTTACAGAATTCGATGTCCTCGGCGTAGCGGATACCGTTGGTGGCGGCGAGGATGCGGTAGAAGCCGACCTTCTTGGCGTACGCGACCGCGTCGAGGAAGTAGGGCGAGAGCGTCGGCTCGCCGCCCGAGAAGAGGATGATGACCTGCCGGCGCGGCTTAAACGAGACGGCGCGGTCGAGAATGGCTTTGGTGTCCTCGAACGTCGGCTCGTGGACGTAGCCGACCTGATTGGCGTCCATGAAGCAGGGGTTGCACATCATGTTGCAGCGGTTCGTGAGGTCAACCGTCAGAACGGCGCCGCGCCCGAACTTGATGTTGGAAGTGCCGTGCTTGTGGACGTGCGTGTCTTCGGCGGCGCGGAAGTCGCGCCCGTAGAAGAGTTTTTCCACGCGCTCTAAAAACCGCGCGTCCGTCGCCATGAGGTCTTTGAACTCGCCGTGCTTGGGGCACGTCTTCGCCATGAAGACCTGTCCGTCCTCCTCGAAAATCTGCGCCTTGATCTCGCCGGGGTGCGTGTGCATGAGGGTTTCGAGCGGCGTCTCGCCGGAGATGACGGCGGTGCGGACTTCCTTGACGCAGGTCGGGCACAAAGAGTCGGTCTCGCGCGGGAAGCCGAGCGGCGGCGCGGTGCGCTCGTAAGATTTGAGGAGCGGCCCCGGAGCCCACGTCGGGCGGATGGCCTCGCCCTCGGGCAGGCGGCGGTTGACGGACTGGAAGGCCTTCCACGCCACATCCGAGAGGCCCGAAATCAGGCGGGAGCTTTTGACCCCGCTAAATCTCGGCTTCTCCGATTCGCCTCGGCGGAATTGATCGCTGAACAAGACTCGTTCTCCTTAACGACGCTTAAAAAACCGAATTATGACGATAGCTGATAGAGGGAGCCCGTGTCCGCGGTTGCGGCGGAAGCCCAAAAAGCCGACTGTTCCGTCTGTTTTGATGCGCGGCGCGGCATATTATGGCCGCCGGTTATGGCCGCCGGGATAATAACCGTATCTCCAAATAATCGCAAGACGTTACGAAGAGCAGGCGCCGGGCGTCGGGGGCCGGGTAAGGGTGGGAAAGCGGTCTCTCTTTGACCCCGTATCCGACGCCCTCGCTTCTTGCTGGCCCCCGACACCCGGCACCCGGCACCCTTGTTTGCGGTGGCGGGGCCGCAAGCGGTAACATCTCGCGGAATCGCCCTATGGAAATCCACCCGACAGCCGTCGTCAGCCCCCGCGCCGAACTCGGCGGGGGCGTGCGCGTCGGCCCCTGCGCGGTCATCGAAGAGGACGTGACCATCGGCGAGGGGTGCGAGATCGGGGCGCACGCCGTCATCAAAAAGTTCACGACTCTGGGGGCGCGCAACCGCGTCTTCGAGCACGCGACGCTCGGCGGCGAGCCGCAGGACGTGAAGTTCAGGGGCGAGCGGAGCCCCCTCATCGTCGGCGACGACAATCTCATCCGCGAGGGTGCGACGCTCCACCGCGCGAGCGGCGAGGGGTGCGCGACGCGCGTCGGCTCGCGTAACTTCCTGATGATCGGCGTCCACGTCGCGCATAACTGCGAGGTCGGCGACGACAACATCTTCTCCAACGGCGCGGCGCTCGCCGGGCACGTCCGGGTGGAGGATCACGTCTTCCTCGCCTCGAACGTCGGGGCGCACCAGTTCGTCCGCTTCGGTCGCTTCGCGATGGTCGGCGGCAAGTCAAAGATTGTGCAGGACGTCTTGCCGTTCCTCGTGACCGACGGCAACCCCGCGCGCGTGCGCGGCCTGAACTCGGTGGGCCTCAGGCGCGGCGGCTTCACGGCTGAGTCGCGCACGGCCTTAAAGCGCGCCTACCAACTCCTCTTCCGCGCGCGGTTGCCGCTCGAGGGCGCGCTCGAAG
>JAIVJM010000148.1 GCA_020199995.1 Acidobacteriota bacterium
TCAGCCTCACGGGCTTGCCCGCCGAGGCCCGGAGGGGGTCAGTCTCCGGCAGCGCCTTGTGCTCCTCGGCGGTCAAAGAGCCATGTGGATAAACCGTCTCGATTTTAGCGACGGCCATCGAGCCCGTGACGTCAAGCGAGACGATGTTGGACGTGCTCTCGACCGGCACGACGCGTCCTTTCCTCTTGGGAATTTTGCCGGTGGCGTCCCTGACACTCAGTTCGTTCCCCGTCACCGAAAAGACCTTCGACTGCGGGTGTACGACCGCCGAAGGCGTGGGCCGGGCGGCGGTCTCGTTATTCTTCGTCGTCTCCAGGTAGGCCGTCACGGCCCGCCTCGCCGACTCGGCGTTGGCGTCGTCGGCCTGCTGGCTCTGGGCTCGCGCGGCCGAACAGGCGAGCAGGAGCAGCAACAGCGTCACAAAAACTTTACCACTTTTTGTCATCGCTAAGACCCATCCTTCGAGATGAAAATTTTGCCTCGCCTCCCGCCGGGCGGGCGGCGGCATCGGGCCTCGCTGAGCCCGCGCCCTGCCCCAGAGTCCTTCAGTCAATAACTTTGCCGACCGCCAGCCAAAGCGCCTCTGCCCAGAACTCATGGCCGGCGTCTGACGGGTGCATCCCGTCGTCGGCGACGAACTCCGGGTGCGCCGGCAGCGCCTCACGGCTGAGCGCGTAGATGTCAACCAGAAGGATTCGGTGGCGCCGCGCGATTGTCTCGATCCGGCGGTTGAACCCGGCAAGGCGCGCGGGCAAGCCGCATTGCGCACAGGCCGAGGTCTCCGGCAGCGAGGAGAGGTCGGGCAGCGTGGTGGCGACGACGACGGCGCCGGCCTCGCCCAGCCGGGCAACGACCCCCTCGTAGTTCTCCGCGAACTGCTCTTCGGGCACCCCGCGGAGCAAATCATTGGTACCGACGCTGATTGTAACAAGTGTGGGGCGTGCCGCCAAAGCACGCCCCACTTGCCGGCGCAGAACCTGCTCGGTGCCCGCCCCCGCCGCGCTCAAGTTGAGCAGGCGTGAGCCGGGCCTCTCGCGGTCAATCTTCGCGAACAGCCGCTCGACGTAGCCGCCGGAGCGGGCGCCGAAGCCGGCACCCGTGGAATCGCCGACGGCTGCATAGACCACTGGGCCGCGTCGAGCCCCCGAGCACCCCCCGGACGGTGCGGCGGCCGCGCCCAAGAGGGCGAGGATTAAGAGAGACGCCAGCCGCCTCCGAAAAAACATTCCCGGCACTCCCCCTGTTAAGTGACTTCGGGACTCGCCCCGGGTTGGGGCGGGGGGCGCGCCGCGGCGCGCCCCCCGGGGTCGCCTCATCGCTCAGTAGCAATAGCAGCCCGGGCCGCAGCATTCGCCGCCGCCGCCGGACTGGCATGCGTATTCGTACATGTCACCCTGCCCGTTACAGTTCGCGTCCCAGTAGAGGCCGGAGCAATCCGGCGGGGCGAGCGGGTAGATGTACGGGTCGTCGTCGTTGCAGTCGAGGTCGGAGTAGGTGCCGTCTCCGTCCGCGTCCACTAGCGGCAGGCCGTAGCAGTTGATCGGGGCGTCGCCCACCTCGTCGTAGATGCCGTCCCACCTCATGACCGCGATCTTCGCGTGGTAGGTGCCCGAGTACGGGTTGGGCAGGGCGGGCACGTTAAACTGCGCCCACGACCCGTCGGGGCCGACGGCCTGCGCCGTCGCTGCCCCGACGAAGGTGCCGTTGTAGTCGAAGAGGTGCATGCTCGGCATGCCGTAGGTGGCGTCCATCCCCCAGCCGCCGATGGTGATGGACGACGGCGGCGAGTTGAGGTTAACGTCGCCCGAGAGGTTGCTGAAGGTCGGGAGCGGGATGCGGATGGTTCTGAACGACAGCTTCGTGCTGTTCGGCCAGCAGTTCCCGTCCTCGTCCCTGTTGTAGCTGATTCTGCCGTTGCTGTCGGCCCTCACGTCGTAGGAGATCTCCCTCGGACACCTCAACGTCTGGCACCCGGTGTGGAAGATAAGCTCGCTGACCATCACGGTCGCGCCCGGCGCGAAGCCGTCCCTCGTGCAGCCGCTGAAGCTGAAGATGCGGCACCCCTGTACCAGCGCCGCCGCGGCGAGGAGCAGAGTGACGGTCGTCAGTGTAAATGCCCTGAGCTTCATTACTTGCCACCTCCTTTCTCAAGTCGGTCCAGGAAGCGCCCCATCGAATTCTGGTTGAATATCAGGTGGGTGGGGGAAGAGAAGAGTCGCCCGCGCGGGCCGTAAGCCGCGTCCGCTTTCCCGTTCGCCTTATCTTTCCCCTTCCCATTCTTCGGGGCGTGGAGGATCTTCTGCTGAAGGTCAGCCGAGGAGTCGGCCAAGTTGTCGTCCGTCAGAACCGAGTAGGTGACGACCAGCGCCTGCGTCGGCGTGAGCCCCTCCTCGGGCGCGCGGCCGAACTGCTCGGGGCTGGCTTGGCTGAGCAGTTCGACGCTGTTCTCGACCTCCGCGTTAACGGTCGCCCGAACCGCGGCGGCGGCTGCCGCGTCGCCGGCGGCGAGTTGGTTGCGGAATTTCTTGACCTCGGGGGCGAACTCCCCTCGCGCCACGCGGTATCTGCCGTCGGCGCGGAGCGAGACCGTCTCGCCGCTGGGGTTGAGGCTCGCGGCCGCCGCTTTGATATCGGGGTCGCTGAGGCCGGTGATGCGCTCGGTGATCGTATCGGCCAGGGCTACGCTGAGGGCAGTCGTGCTGATTCGGCTCCCGCTCTGTAACGAGGCCAGTTCGAGGGCTTCGAGCCGCGTTTTCGTCTGCTCGCTCATCCCCATGTTCGAACGTCCCCGGATGAAGTCGTTCGCCGACCCCACCGAGTCGCGAACTTCAGCGGCAGAGGCTTTGGCGTGGGCGAAGCGCACCTCGGCCCCAACACCCTTTTTGATCTGGGCGTAGAAGTTCTTCTTCAGCGCGTCGGGGTTATGGGGGTCTTCCTTCTGGTAGGCCCTCGGCACCCAGAGGGCGACGCCGGCGAAGGCGACCACCAGCGTGGCGAGGATCGCTAGGACGTAGCGCGCCCGCTGTAGGCTGTGGATGAATCTCATCGCGATCTCCTCCTTATACGACATGTGTGTGGTTTGAGTGGTTGAGGTTCGGGGCATTCACTACATTGCGGGTCAACCGCTGAGGCGCCCACTGCCCCGCGAGGGGCGCATTGTTCGGAGCGATCCACAAGGTGATGTCCCTCATCGGCCCTGTTGCAAGAATGGCCTCTGAGCTATAATTCGTCCTGCGGCGCGGTCACTTCCCCGGCCGTCGCTCGCGGGCTCACGACGCGCGGCGACGATCTGCGGGAAAATTCAGGGCGAGCAATTACTACGTTCGAGAATAACCGGCCCGCGTATGAATGAGATTTTCAAGCCCCGAAGATTCCCCCGCGGGGTCCCTGCTCTGTGATGGCG
>JAIVJM010000210.1 GCA_020199995.1 Acidobacteriota bacterium
GCGCATAGCGCCCGCCGCTTCGGCGCAAGATGATAGCACACGGGCTTTGTTTTGAAAGTGGCCGGGGCTCTGAGGCCGATTCTCATTACGTTTGTCTCGAACATCTGGCGGGCGTGGGCTGTTCGTGGGCGATTAAAGTTGCCGACGCCGGAGCAATTCGTTATCATGCGAGCGAAACGTTTGAGAACGCATCCGCGTCGTCACGTACATGCTCCCAGATTTAAAGTTTCCCATTTCCTTGCCGTTCCGATATACATAAAAATGTCTGCCATCGAAGAGACCAAAAGTGAGATTTCCGTTCCGAAAGCGAAGGCGGCCTCCAGCGCCTCGCCCTCGATCATCACGCGCGGGCTGAACCTGCTCAGTTCCGTCCGCTTCGGCGTCGTCCAGCTCATCCTCCTCGTCATCGGCTGCATGATCGGCATGCTCATCATGCAGCAGAACGTTGAGGGCTTTGACAAGTATTACGCCGAGCTGACGCCCGCGACCAAAGTCCTGTTCGGCAAGCTGGGGTTCTTCGACATCTATCATGTCTGGTACTTCAACGCGCTGCTGCTGCTCCTTTCGCTCAACATCGTGCTCGCCTCGATTGACCATTTCCCAGCAGCGTGGGTGTTCATCAAGCGGAAGAAGCTCGACGCCTCGGCACACTGGCTGCGCGGGCAGGAGCAGAGCACGAGCGTCCGCCTGCAGGCCGCAAGCCTCGGCGAGGCCGTCGAGAAGATTAAGTCGGCGTTCGCGTCCGTCGGGCTCAAGACGACGGTGACGGAGAAGAAAGGCAAGACCTACGTCTTCGGCGAGCGCGGCGCGTGGAACCGCCTCGGCGCTTACAACGTCCACGTCGCGCTCCTCACGATCTTCTTCGGCGGCTTCCTCACGGCGCAGTTCGGGCGCGTCGGCAACATGCCGCTTCAGCCCGGCATCTCCTCCAGCGAGATGTCCGAGACGGTCTTTAATCTCGACCAGCTCTCGCGCGCCAACTACCAGCTTCCCTTCGAGGTCGAATGCACGGACATCGAGCAGAAGCTGATCAAGAAGGAAGGGCGTATTACCGCCGACAACACGCTCGACTGGCTGACGCGCATCAAGATCAAGGACGCCGAGCGCGGCACTGAGACCGAGGCGCTCGTCCACCTCAACAAGCCATTCGACTACCGCGGCTACCGTCTCTTTCAGGCGAGCTTCATTGCCGACGGCAAGGCGCGCCACGTCACTCTCCGCGTGACGCCCGCGCAGGGCGGCGCGCCGCAGGAAGTCAGGATCGCGCGCGACGGCTCGGCCACGCTCGCCGACGGGACGCGGATTGACCTCGCCGATTTTCAGGCCGCCTTCAGCCTCGGCAGGAATCAACAGGAGGCTGGCGACGCGAGCGAGTACTCGAACCCGGCGGCGCTCCTGAACGTCACGTCTCCGGGCGGCCAACCCGCCAGAGCCTACGCCTTCAACGCGGTGATGGCCGAGAATGCGCCCTTCGCCAAACAGCCCGTCGCGGGCTACACCTACCTGCTCGCGGACTTCGAGAAGGTGCCGAAGGCACACATCCTCTCGATCCAGAAAGACCCCGGCGCGACCATCGTCTACGTCGGTTTCGGGATGCTCGGAGTGGCGCTCAGCGCGGTCTTTTTCTTCTCGCACCAGCGCGTGTGGGCACTCGTCGAGGAGCGCGACGGCGAGTTTGAGACGGTCGTCGGCGGCAACACGAGCCGCAACCAGCTCGGCTTCGCCGACCGCTTCAAACGCATGTCAGAAGCCCTCGGCGGCAAAAATATTGAGGTGAAGAAATCATGAGTGATGTGATGAAACAGCGGGTGCTCGCGGGCACGCCGGAATTCGACTTGAAAAGCTCGACACTGTTGTCATACATGCCGGCCATCCTCGCCGTCGGAGGCGCTGTCGCGCTCACGCTGCTGCGGATTCAGTTGGGCGGCGAGCGTTTCATCTCGGACGGCGCGCTGATGATGCTGGCGCTGGCCTGCTACATGACGGCGGCGGTCTTTCACCTGACGAACCTCTACGCGCCATCGTCGCTCTTCCAGAAGGTCGGGCTGTGGGCCACGACCGGCGGCGTCTTCTTCAATCTCGCGAGCTGGGGCGTGCGGTGGGTCGCGGCGCACGACCGCGAGCTGGAGATCATCACGCAGCAGGGCGGCGAGATGCCATGGCTCTGGCGCTACATTCCGTTCGCGAACCTCTACGACCTGAGCCTCGCCTTCGCCTTCGGCGCCGGCATCACGACGCTGCTCATCGCGCACCGTCCGTCTTTCCGCTTCCTCGGCGCGATCTCGCTCCCCATCGCTTCGCTGATTCTCATACTCGCGCGCTTTATCGGCGGCGAGTTCATCAACCTGCCGCCAGTCCTCGACAGCTACTGGCGTCCGATTCACGTCGGCATCGCCTCGCTCTCCTACGGAATCGCGCTCGTCTGCTTCGCCGTCGCGGTCGTCTACTTGCTCAAGGACGGCTTGAAGACCGAAGCGATGGCGATCTGGTCGAGCATCTTCGCGCTCGGCGTCTTCGCCACCGTGAGCCGTTTCTCGATCTTCTGGCCGGACACTTTCGGCTCCTACGGCTCCTCGACCTTCCTGCCGCCGCGCATGCCCCTGCCGCTCCGCGCCGAGATACCTTACGTCGGCTGGCTGCTCGTCCTCGCCGGGCTCCTGCTCGTCGGCGTCGTCGTCACTTTCGGCAGGTACATTCTCAAGGATGACGAGCGGGCGCGAAGGCTCGGCCATCACTTCCTGAAGGGCGCGCTCGTCGTGCAGGCGCTCGCCATCGTGCGTTGCCGAACGTCGCCGTCTGCGCGTCGGGCGAGCGCCCCGCCGGGACGGCCTGCGTGGACCCCGGACAGTTCTACAAATTCGGAGTGTGGATGGCGCAGCAGGACGGGCTCGGGCCTGAACAGATCGCGCTCATCGAGCCGGCCAAGCTCGAACGCGAGGCAGGAAAGCTCGTGGGCCAGCGGCAGGACGAACTGTTCCTCAGTCTCAACGCCAACCCCGTCGAACTCGCGGCGCTCATCACGGCCTTCGCCGCCACACTCTTCGTCATCATCTTCAGCTTCCGCACGGAACAGCTGCGCGCGGCCCTGCCGCCCAAAGAGAAGATTGACAGCCTGATGTACAAGACCGCGGGCGTGACCTTCGCCGGGCTCGCGCTGCTGCTGATGACGGGAGCCATCTGGGCCAATGAGTCTTGGGGGCGCTACTGGGGGTGGGACTCGAAGGAGACCGGCGCGTTCGTCGCGTGGCTGACCTATGGGGCCTTCCTCCACGTGAGAATCTCGCGCGGATGGACGGGACGCGCCGCGGCCTACTTCGCCGTCGTCGCCTTCCTCTTCGTCATCTTTACATACCTCGGAGTCAGCTATCTGCTGCCCGGACTGCATTCTTACGCATAAGAACCGTAAACCGTGAATCGTAAATCGTAAATAGAAAGAACGGTCTTTAACCATTAACGATTTACGATTCACGGTTTACGGCTTTTAGTTCGAATTATGAATCGAGACAACCTTCTTTTCTCCATCATCGGGGTGCTGTTCGGCTACGTCGTCGCCTTCACGTTCGTCGTCTATATCAATCAGGGCCAGCCCGTGCCGCGCGCCGGGGCTGCGCCCGCAAGTGGGGCACGGGCTGGCGAGAGTTCGCCGGGCGACGCTTCGCTCCCGACCAATGAGGTCAAGGATCGGCAGCGTTTGCAGAGCGCGGCTGAGCAGGCGGCGCAAACGGCGCGCGAAGACCCGAAGAATTTCGACTCGCAGAGGTCTGCCGCCGAGGCCAGTCTCGAGGCCGAAGACTTTGAAGGGGCGATTGATTTCCTGACCCGCGCCAATCAGCTTCGCCCGGACGATTACAAAACGCTGGTCAGGCTCGGGCACGCCAACTCAGCCGCCGGGCGCTTCGATACTGCCGAGCGCTGGTTCCGCGCGGCCCTCTCGAAGAAACCCGACGACGGCGATGTCCGCTCTGAACTCGCGCTCACATTCTTCATGCGCGATCCGCCGCAGCCCGACAGGGCGGTCGCCGAACTCAAGCGCGGCCTCGAACAGAGCCCCACCCACGTCCCGACGCTGCACAATCTTTCGCTCATGCTGATGCAGACGCGCGATTACGAGGGGGCCGCCGCCACGCTCGACAGGCTCGAACAGGTGGACCCGCGTTACGAGAGGCTGCCGTCGCTGCGGCAGGAGTTGGAGAGGGTGCGACTGAAAGGCCCCGACGCCCCAACGGGGGCGGGCGACGCGGGCAAGCGGAAGCCGACCGCCGGGTAGAAGCGCTCAGCTCTTCCGGCCCCCGAAACGAAACTATGAAAACACCGAGGCGCATGCTTTCGACCCGCAGCATCCTGACACTGGGCCTGCTCTTCTTAGGCGCGCAAGGCGTCTCGACGGCGCAGACGCCGCCCGCGCAGGGGGCTTGTAAGATCACGAACCCGCAGGGCGTGAAGCCCGACGCTGCGCCCGCGCCCGACCTGACGGGCGGCATCCGCCTCACCGTCAACGGCGGCGACGACTGCGATTCACTCTACTGCCCGGAGTACGAGGCCGAGTATGCCGAGGCCGTCAAGACCGTCCCGGAATTCAAGAAGGCCTACGAGGACGGGATCAAGAAGTACAGGAATCAGAAGCTGGCGCTGCGCTGGTTGATGGTCAACTTCCCTTTGAAGAATGTGCGGACGGATTATTACAAGCGGAAGAAGGCGTGGCTCGAACAGGCGGCGGGCAAGGCGGGCAAGGTGACTTCGGCGATGACTGACGAGAAGGGCGTCGCCATCTTCACCGAGCTCAAGCTCAGGACGTACTACGTCTCGAATCTCGTCCCGCTCGAAGACGGCAATATCCTCTGGAATTGCGCGGTGACTGTCCCGCCGCCGGTTCCGAGGCAGCTCTACTCCGTGACCGTGGAATTCAGTGCCCCGAAGGCCACCGCCGCCGCGGCGACCAAATGAAGCGTCGACCGGGAGGTCAGGCCGCGCGAACGGTCGTTTGCGCCGGGCTCTGATAATTTTGTTGTCAGGCTCCCGCTTCTGTGTTACAACGCGCTTCAAGGCCGCGGAAGGCCCCAACAAAAAACTCGCGAAGAAGCTCTCAGACATTCTTGACGGCCACGTGCTCGAAACGAAACTCTGGCCGGCGTCGCCGGAGCAGTCCGCCCCTCTATCGAATGAAGCATCGCACACCCACGTTAGCGTTCATTCTCCTTCTCTCGGCTTTGGCGTTGTTCGTCCACGCGGGCCTGACTTCGACGGCGGCGGGGCGCAACACGATAGGGCCGGAGCCGCAGCGCCGCCGCGTCCAGCAGCGCAGGCGCAGGCCCCCACCCGCCGCGCGCCGCCCCCGCGTTGACTATTCCAGCTTCTCTCACCGGACCCCCGCGCACATTCAGGCCTGCGACTCATGCCACACGAACCCGACGCCCAACTGGTCGCGCGTGCGCGCAGGCGATGCGGCCTTCCCCGATGTCACCGATTACCCCGAGCACCGTTCGTGCATGAACTGCCACAAGCAGCAGTTCTTCGTCGGCGCGCGCCCCGTCATCTGCTCCGTTTGCCACACCAACGCTTCGCCGCGCGACGGCACGCGCCACCCCTTCCGCAATCCGGAAGAGGACTTCGGGGCCGCGAAGAAGCCGAAGACCGACTCAGAGTTCGCCATCAACTTCCCGCACGACCGACATCAGGACGTGATGGCGCGGCTCCGACCGCCGACGGGGGAAATGCGCGAGTTCGCTTTCGTCCGCGCCGCTTTCGCGCGCCAAGAGAAGCCGAAGACCGTCGACAGTTGTTCGATCTGCCACCAGACCGCCCAGCCGCAGGTCGGCGAGAAGGACAGCGAGTTTATTCTGCCCGCGCCCGAGAATCTGCCCGACAACGACCTCCGGATCAAGGCTTACTGGATGAAGAAAGGGACGCTCAAGACCACCCCCACGAGCCACGCCTCCTGCTTTAACTGCCACTGGCAGGAAGGCGGCGAAAGTCCACTCTCATCCAACTGCGCGGGGTGCCACAAGCTGCTCCCGCAGGGGGCGAAGGCCGCCCTCAAACCCGCGCGCGCCGACGCCGACCTCGCGCACCCGTCGGCCAAAGGCATTTCCGACAAAGATGTTCTGGCAAGCTGGGCGCGGCGCAAGACGGCGACCTTCAGGCATCAGGAGGGGAGCCACAGCGCCTTGGGCTGCACGTCGTGTCACGTCAATATCACCGCCGTCAACAAGCTCGACGCGAACACGCTCGACGTGCCCATCCAGACCTGCTCGTCTTCGAGCTGCCACGGTGCGACCCGCGCGCCCAAGAACATCATCTTTAAGGAGATCGAGCAGCGGAAGAAACCCGAAGGGGCGAACTATCAGTGCATCAAGTGCCACCTCGTCTACGGCAAGGAGCCGACGCCGAAGTCGCACCTCGATCTGTTCCCGGCACCGAAGCCGAAATAGTTACCCGAAGCCCAGACGATGGAAAGAGATTCCGTACCTCAAAGTTCACGAACGGCGATGCCGCCCCCGCGGGGTCGCGCCCGCCGCTTTTGTTCGCTCGCCGTGTTGTTCGCGGGCTGCATCGGTCTCCTCTTCGTCGTGCGGCCCGGCGCTGAAGTCACGGCGTCGCCGTCTCTCGGGTCGGGTCTTGAATTCGTCCGCGCGGGAGCGATCCTGCCAGTGCCGCCGCAGGGCGGCAACTTCTCGATTTTCTCGCACACTTTACCGGCACACGCTGGTGTCGCGTGCGCCTCTTGCCACCAGCGTTCGAACAACTCGCCGCAGCCTGAGCTGCCCGGCCACAAGTCTTGCACCAGTTGTCATTTCCAACAATTCGTCACCTCGGGCCAGCCCCTCTGCGCGATCTGCCACACGAACGTCGAGTCGGCGAATCCGCCGGTCAAGTCTTTCCCCGCTCTGAGGAACTTCAACGTAAAGTTCGATCACGCGCAGCACACAAGCGGCGGCGGGCGGCCCGAGGCCGGCTGCACGGCCTGCCACACGCCGGCGCAGCGCGGCGTCGCGCTCACGATTCCCGCCGGACTCGCCGCGCACCAGAATTGTTACCAGTGCCACACGCCGCGCGCACAGTCCGGCGGGCGCGACATCTCCTCGTGCGGCGCTTGCCACGCGCCGGGCGGGTACTCCCGCACGCCGACTGGCTCGCGCGCCTACCGCGTCAACTTCAGCCACGCCGCGCACGGGCCTCGGACGGGCCTGAGCTGCTCGGAGTGTCACGGCGTCCGCGCGGGCGCTCCGCAGTCGAGACAGGTCACGGCCCCCCGGCCCACGCAGCATTTCGCCTCGGGGCGCGCGCAGAGCTGCATGACTTGTCACAACAACCGGCGCGCCTTCGGCGGCGACGATTTCTCGGACTGCAAGCGTTGCCATCAGGGGCCGACATTCCGTTTCTAGGAGGTGCCGCGCCTCTCAAGGGCTCCACAAAAAGTTTGACAACGATTTGTGCCCCGTCTATCATCCCAACCACGTCGGGGCCGTGCTCGTAAGGCTTTGCGCTCAGGTGGTTCGACGGTGCGTTCCGGCCAACATCTCCCCATCCGAAGCTCTTTTAGATCATTTTGTCGGCAGGTTAATTTCAAGGAAAAGCTTCAATGAAACTCCTAATCGTGATTGCTACCTTCGCTTGTTATCTCTGTCTCGCGTGCGGGTTCAACCCCTCGACGCTCAATTCCGGCTCGGCGTCACTGACGGCGGAAGGCGGTAAGGCCCCGAAAGACGAATACAAGCTCGCCACCGATTCCAAAAAGGCGAAGGGCCTGCCCGTGACCTTCAGCCACGTCAACCACGCCACAAAGAATTACAGCGTGGACGGCACGAAGACCATCGGCTGCGCCGAGTGCCACCACACGGAACAGCCCGCGGCTGAGGCCGCCAAGCACCCGCCGCTCGCGACGGCGTACCCGGCGGATCGCACCGCGACGCTGACCGCCGAGACGGTCAAGGACGCGAAGACGCCGGAAGTCCAGACCTGCCGCGCCTGCCATGCGCAGGATGGGGCAAAACCCAAAATCGGGACCGAAATCCCGTCGTTCACCGCCGAGGGCGAGTCCGACCCGACCGTGCTCACGAACGAAGAGGCCTATCACCGCAACTGCGCGGGCTGCCACGACGCGGCGGCGGACGCGCGGAAGAACGTCAAGGCTCCGACCTCGCAACAGTGCACCGACTGCCACACCGGCAAGTAAGCTTTACTTCAGTCAGACAATCAAGCGAACGCCCGTCAAGGCATGTGACCTGACGGGCGTTCGCGTGTATCATGGTATTCAAAATCACACAGGAGCTATCAATAATGCGAACTCTTATCTTCTCATTCTCCCTCGGCCTGAGCCTGCTTATCTCCGCCTGCGGGAGCACGGAGCCCGCGAGCCGGAGCAATCAAAATTCCGGCGCGGCTGACAATACATCACGCGCCGAAAAGCCGGTCGGTAACACTTCCCGCGAGGTGGGCGTCTCCTCCTCGCACGGCGGCGGCGGCGGCGGCGCGAGCACTACGGCTGCTCCTGCGGCGGGCGGCGACGCCGACAAGTCCTTAGCCAACACGGCGGAATACGACGCGCGCATTGTGAAGGCTTCGGCGAAGGCCGACGCGCCCGGCGCGAGTGAGACCGACAAGAAAACTGCAGCCGAAGCTTATCTGGCCCGCGCCAATGTGTACCGCGACGCCGGCAACCCGAAGCTCTATAAGTTCGCCCTCGGGGATTACCGCCGCGTCCTGCGCTACCAACCCGACAACAGGGAAGCGAAAGAGAAGATGGACGAGATCGTCAGCATCTACGAAGGGTTGGGGAGGCCCGTCCCGACCAACGGCCTTGAGCCGTAGGGGTCGGGCTTGCGGACGCTTTCAACCGATCTTGATGCCGATGGCTTCGAGGAACTTGGTCGGGCGGTCGCCGCCGATCATGGCGAAGATATAGTCGTTCGGGACGGTGGCCTTGACCTCTTCGGTGCGCGCGTTCATGAGGACGACCTCGTCGTCGCGAATCTCCTTGATCCCCGTGCCGAAGTAGACTTTGATGCGGCCTTCGTCTATGCAGTCGAAGACCTGGAGCTTATTGCCGAACTTGAGGTCGTTCTTCATATCGCTGCGGATGACGAGCGTTACGTCGTTGATCTCCTCAGGCGGGCGGAAGGTAATCTTGTCGCCCTGACGGCGCGCGACCAGATCAACCGCCGCCTCGATGGCCGAGTTGCCCGCGCCGACGACGATGATTTTTTTACGCCGGTACTCCTCCGGGTCGGTCAGCTTGTATCTGACCTTGTCCTCCGTCCTGCCGTCGCGCGTGACCTTCATCTCTTCGCCCGCGACGCGCAGCTTCATCGGCGTCCCGCGATTCCCGAGCGCCAACACGACGCGTCGCGCGCGATAGGTGACCTTCTCTTTCTCCAATCCCTTCTCGGTCTGGACGACGAAGTAGTCGCCATCCTCGGCGCGCTTGATGGACTTGCAGCTCTCGGTCTCGTTGACGCGGACGCCCGTCTCCATCATCGCGCGCTTCCAGTCTTCCAGAATGGCCTCGCGCTGCGCGCCCGCGCCCTCGGGCCTGACGCCGCCGCGCGGCTCCATTGACTCGGGCTTGAAGAAGACGTACTTGTTCGCCGGGTAGGCGTCAATGGTGGCGAGCACCCTGTCCTGCTCGATGCCGACGTAGGAGAGGCCTTGCTGCTGCGCGGTGATGGCCGCCGAGAGCCCCGCGGGGCCGATTCCGATGATAGCGACTTCGAGCTCGGCCTTCGGCTCAGGGGGCGTGCCGTTGCGCAGCTCGGAGACGATGTGCCTGATGCAGTCTGCGCCCTCGTTCGTCGCGTTCTTGATGAGCGGCGTGCCCGAGACGTCGCCGATGATGAAGCAGCCCGGCACGTTCGTCATATAGGCCGCGTCGCGGTTGGGAACTTTGCGCGGCGGTATCTTCTTCGACGTGTTGACGACGATGCAGGCCTTTGGATTGACGGGGCACTCGACCTGACAGGCGGTGTCCTCCATGCACTGGTCGGGCGCGATGGGGGTCGCATAGTTATTGACGATGGCGAGCACGTCGTGCGGGCACGCGTCAACGCAGGCGTGGCAGCCGATGCAGCGCTCGGTGATGACGACGGGGTGCGGGTAGCCCGGCCCCTCCGGGTCATACTTTTCGAGCTGCTCTTTGGTGAGCTTGATCCTGCCGTCGTCAACCTCGGGTTTGGGCGGGAGCGGGTCTTCGAGCAGGAGCCGCGCTCGCTTGGCGTCGCGCAACGCGAAGGAGACGCTCACGATGAGGAGGAAGAGGCCAATGCCGGCCCAGCCCCACCACGGCAGGCCGCCGAAGAAGCTCTTGCTGGGTCCCTGCGTCAAAAGGTTGATTACCAGAAGCAGCGCCAGCAATGCGAGGATGACAAAGAGTTGTGCCTTTTTCATGGTCTTCGACGGAGTGCGTTTAAGGGCGACGGCGGTCGCCAAATCAGTGACGCGTGGTTGAGACTAAAAGCCGGGCGGGGTCGTTCGCGCTCGCTCCGGTCGCGCCGCCCGCGAGGAGCGAAGCGCCCCACTCGCGCCGGCCCTGCACGTGTTGGACGTGACACGAAATGCAGTTCGGCTGGTTAGCGGTGAGCACCTTTTCGAACTTGCCGCCGGGGTCGCCGTTGTGACACGTCCCGCAGGTGGTGCGCGGCGTCGCGCGGTCAATCGGCGTGAAGGATTGATGGCACGTCGAGCACGACAGCTCGCCCTCCTTGTTTCCCTTCAAGCCCCCAATGGCCTTGACCCGGTGGAGGTGGAGCGCATGGAACTCGGAGCTGCGGCGCTGTTCGGCGGGGTCGCCCGCGGAAGGCCAGCGCTTCGAGGCCTCCTCCATGTTCAGGAGCGCCTCGCGTATCTCGGCGGGCTTGCGCTCCCATTCTTCTTTTTCCAGCCCCTTCCAGCTCCACCTGCCGTTTGCCACAGGGTAGCCGAACGTGCCGCCGTGCGGCGTGCCGACGCGTCTGCCGCCGAAGGTCTTCGGGTTCGCGTCGTTGTGGCAGGTGGTGCAGGTCTGGAGGCTCGCCACCGAAGGGCGGAACTCCGTGCCCTGATGCTCGACGTGGCAGCTCGTGCAGCCGACGCCGGCGCGCCTGTGCGCTTCGGTGATGGTGGCGGTGAAGCCTTCGGCCTGATGGCACGAAGCGCAGTTCGCCTCCATGCCGCCCCTCAGCGTGTGGCAGGACGTGCAGGAGCTGCCGTTGGGCTGGCGCGCAATCGCGGGCTGCGCCTGTAGAGACTGGCGCGCGTGCGGCGAAGAGATGGGCGCGGGCGTGAAGGCGTGCGCGTAGGCGACCGCCGCTACGCCCGCGAGCGCGACGACGATGATCCCCGCCCAGATGAAGATTGCGAAGGGCCACGGGCGCACGAGGTCGCGCGTCGGCGTCCAGTTGAAGCGTGCCTTGCCGAGGACGCGCGAGGGAGCCTGCGGCCTGAGTGGGGAGATGCGCTGCATCTTCCCCGCCTCGCGTTTGCGCTTCTCCCAGAAGACGTTGAGGGCATCGGAGAGTTCGCCGGAGTCCTCCCCGGCTGCCGTGCCGGAGGGTACAGCCTCGGCGTGCGGCATCTCGACGCGCCCCTCGCCCTCGCCCACGCGGACGGCGACTTCCATCGTGACGCTGATGCTCAGCGCGTCGCCCTCGCGTTCGAGCTGGAGGAAGAAGGGGCCGATCTGAACCACGTCGCCGTCGGCCAGAACCTCGGCGGACTCGATGGCGACGACGCGACCGTTGAGCGCCGTGCCGCTCGAATGGCTGAAGTTGAAGATGTAAAAGCGCCCATCGGCCTCGTTGATTCCGGCGTGGAGGCGCGACACCGAAGGGTGATTGAGCACCAGCTCGCAGCTCGGCGAGCGCCCGATCTTCAGCCCGTCGGCGTCAAACGTCGTCGGGTCGACGTTGAGGTCTTCGCGGATGATGATGAACTTGCTTGTCTCGGTCTGCATAAAGGATCACTGGGGCTCAGAGGGGAAGAAGGGAAGAGGCGAGGGCCGCGCGCCGCCTCGTACCTTTTATCTTTTTAACCTTTTCACCTCTTCCGCTTTTAAGATTTACCTCACAGCGAAAAACGCCACCTGAACGATGTGGACGAGCATCAGCGCCAGCATCAGCGAGGTCGCGACGACGTGCGGGGCGAGCCAGAGCTTGAGGAGCTGGTGCAGGTAGATGAGCGAGTCCACGCGGCGCAGAGTGATGGTCGCCTCGACGGCTTCAAGCAGCAGCCGCCGCGACTCTTGGTCGAGGCTCTTCGCCTCCTTCTCATACCCCTCGCGCCCGGCGGCCAGCAGCTCCGAAAGCGGCTCGCGCTTGACGTACTGGCGCAGCAGGTAGGAGAAAGAGAAGACCTTCCCGCGCACCTTCCGCTTGATAAATTCCCGCAGGGCTTCGTTGCTTCGCGTGCCGATCTCGGCCAGCTTCTCGCTCAGCTCGTCGCGACGCGCGCGGAGGTCTTCGATGAGGAGCGGCTCGCCCTCGATGCTCGTCATAATGCGCGGGGCGATGAGATAGACGGAGATGCCGAAGAGTCCGGTCAGAATCACCGCGTCGAACGAGATCATGAGGACTGAGGTGAGCAGTCCGCCCGTCGTCCGCCCGCCGTGGAGCAGCAGCGTGATACCGGCGATGAGCCCGAGGTAGACGTGCATCAGCATCCAGTAGCGCAGGGGCCGGGCGCGTCGCCGGTAGACCTGTTTGCGGGCCGGGTATGTCATCACCGCCGCGATGCCGCCAAGCCCGATGAGCCCCGTCACCCAGCGTAGTGTGAGCCATGTGCTGCCGAACCGCTCGTCCAGCCCGAAGCGCGAGAGGCCCCAGACGATGAGCGCCGTGACGGCGAGGGTCGCCGCGATGCCGAACGTGTGCCAGAGGCGCGCCCACGTGTCGCGCTTGTGGATGTTGCGCCCGATGGCGTGAGTCTGGTCGCGGTAGATGAGGCCGATGCGCGTGTTGACCTCTGTGAAATACTCGCGCGGGTTGACGCGCACCAGCGCGCCCGTGGGGCAATTCTCCTGACAGGAGAAGGCCGGGGTCTTGGCATCGGGCGGGTTGAGCTGCGTCCCCTCGCACAGGTTACATTTCGTGGCCAGAAGGTTGTCGGTCGCCGTGACGGGCTGCGGCGGCGTCTGTGGCGAGAGAGTGAGCCAGCCCCTGAGCTTCTGCTGCAGCGTCAGCACGGGGGGCACGGCGGGTTTGCGCGGGATCATCGTGATCGCGTTATAAGGGCACTGCGTGGCGCAGTCGCCGCAGCCGATGCAGGTCTTCGGGTCAATGTCTATCTGCCCGTTGACGAACCGACCGATGGCCCCGGTGGGGCAGCCCGTGAGGCACTCGGGGTCCTGGCAGTGCATGCAGACCGAAGGGACGAGGACGTGTTGCGTGGACTGGCCGCCGAGTTTCGCCGGGCGCTCGATGTGGATGCCGCGCCGGAGAAGCCGCGACTGCCCGTGGACCTGATGGCAGGCCATCGAGCAGTTGCCGCACCGGATGCACTTGTCCATGTCCATCACGAGCAGGTTCGTGCCGTCCACGACGCCCGTCGCAATCTCGCGCTCGGTGGCGGAAACGACCAGCTTGTCGAGGGCGGAGGCGACCTCCACGTCGTCGTCGGCGAGCGAGAACTCGGCGAAGCTGCGCTCGAGCGCGTCGCGCAGCGCGGGGTCGGAGCGCAGCCGCGGGATCGCCACTTCCAGCACCTCGGTGCGCTGGAGGACGGTCGCCGTGTAGGCCCATCGCGCGTCCTTCGAGACGCCTTCGAGACCGAGGCAGTTGCCCGCGCCGAGGAAGTCCACGCCGACGTCTTCCGACAGACCCTCGACCATCAGGTCGCCCATCGCCGCGCCCGCCACCCCGCCGCGCACGCGCCGCACCCAGCCGTTGCGGACGAAGATGATGCGGTCAACCGCTTCGCCTTCGTGGAAGAGGACGTGTTGCTTGGCGTAGACCATGAAGCGGGCCGACTTGCCGAGCTTCTCGATCAGCTCTGGGCTGAAGGCATTGCCCGTCACCTGCCGCACATCAATGAGCGTGCGTCCCAGCCCGTGCTTGCGGTAGTTGGCGTCGAGCATCTGCCCGAACTTCGGGAGCTTGCGCAGGAGCCTGAGGGCCGGTCGCCGGACTTCGAGCACCTTCGCCTTCGAGCCGGCGGGGACGACGACGGTCGCGTTGCGCGGCACGCCCGCGAGAATGGACATCTCGCCGAAGCTCGCGCCGGGGTGCAGCTCGCCGACCTTCCGACTCTGCTCGGTCGCGGGGTCGAGGACGTAGACATCGAGCTGGCCGTCCACCGAGACGTAGAAGGTGTTTCCACCCCAGTCGCCCTCGCGGATGACCTCCTCGCCCGCCTCGAACTCGAAGAGCTGGACGTAGGGGCCGACCTTCTTGCCGTTGTAGTTGCGACCGTAGGCGATCACTTCGAGGTCTAACTCGTGCTCGAAGTGGCCGTTATGCTTTTCCAGAAGCTCGGAGATGATGTCAACCTTCTCGATGGCTTCGAGAATAGTCTGATGCTTCTTGATTTCTTTGGGCATGGCCTCGTCGAATGTGGAAGAGAAGATTTCAAAAGGAGCGACAGCACCGGACATCGTAGACAGCGTAGAACGCGGAATCCGGCGAAAAGAGCGAGCGCATTATAGCACTTCGCCGCGAGAAGCAAATTAAGAAAAATTGACCGGGGCTCATGAATTCTTTGACCGCATTTGGCGGCGGCGGCGGTGTCGGGCGCAATGCTTGAAACATTCGGAACCCACCGGGGGCTGGCGCGTGTACCCCCTTGCGGGACTGACGCCGGGAGGGGTGTATAATTGCGTCGCGTCCTTCAGTCCCGCCGCAAAAGCGCGAGGGGGAAGCGCGTCGGTTCGAGTTTTTGTGTGTTCTCAGATGTTTTTGTGTGTTCGCAGATGTAAAGGTTCTGGGCCTGCCTGTCCTGATGAGCGCCATCTCTTCCACGTCCAAGCTTCTGCTCTCCGCGGCCACGGCGGGGGAAGTGTCCGCCGCGGCGGTCGCCCCTCTGGATGAGGTGCTCACAGACCATCGCCTGTTGGAGGCGACGAAGGAGGGCGACGAGGCGGCCTTCGCCGAGCTCGTGCGGCGTTACCGCAACCAGATCACGAACTACGTTTATCGCATGACGAACGACTACGAGACGGCGGTTGATCTGGCTCAGGAGACCTTCATGCGTGTCTACGCGGCGGCTGACAGGTACCAGACGACCTACGCTTTCTCGACCTACATCTATCGCATCGCGACAAACCTCGCGATCAGCGAGCTGCGCCGGAGAAAGCGCCGCCGGCTGGTCTCTTTGACGGGATTTTTTCAAAGCCACGACTCGCCGGGCGAAGTCGCCGAGCTTGATCTGCGCGACTTAAATCCTTTGCAGGACGTGACGTTGGCCGAGGATGAGAGGCGCTCGGCGGTGGCGCGGGCCATCGCCACGCTGCCGGAAAAATACCGCGCCCCGCTGGTGCTGCGCGATGTGGAGGAACGGAGTTACGAGGAGATCGCCACGATTTTGCAGATGAGCGAGGGCACGGTTAAATCTCGCATCAACCGTGCCCGCTCGTTCCTGCGCGACAAATTGCAGGCGTATCTGTGAGGTGAAGTCCAAGATGACAAATCACGATTGCAAAGCGTACAAGGCCGAGATCGAGGAGGGCGCGGGCGTCGGCTCGCCCCAGAGCGCGGGCCTGCGAGAGCACCTCGGGACTTGCGGCCCCTGCGACCAATTCGAGCGGGAGCGCGCGTCACTGCGGCGGCTCGTCGGCGGACTCGAAAAGGTCACGGCCCCCCCCGATTTCGAGTTTCGCCTGCGCGCGCGCATGGCCGCCGCCGAAAGCGCGCGCCGCAACAATCCCTTTCACCTGCGCTTTGTGCCCGGTGTCGCTTCCGTGGCGCTGGCCGCGTGCTTCCTCATTATCTCGGCTTCCGTTTACCTGAGAAGGGATTCCTCGACGAATCGGCCCGAAGCGCCAACAAGCGCGTCTACGGTCGCGCCCGCAACTCCGCCGACCATTGCGACCGGCCACGCCCCAGCCGGCTCAGATATGAGGACCGGGAAAGATGTGAAGCAGAACATAGAGATCGCCGCGACGCCGCGGCCTATCATAAAGGGTCGCGCCGGCAAGAACTTGCAGATGGGCTTTGTCGGGAAGGCCGAGCGGAGCGCGGCACGTGCCGCCACCTTCGAGTCACGACCGGCCCCGGTCATCAACATCTCTTCGCTTGCGCCGCGAGAGCAGACTTCTTCGCGCACCTCGACGCCCGCCGTCGCCGTGCGGACTCCCGCAGTGCCCCTGCAAGTCGTTCTGAGGGACGAGCGCGGGGCTGCTCGTCTCGTCTCGATGCGTTCGGTCAGCTTCGGCGCGCAGGACATGATGAGGCAGGGCCGCAACGTCGTGCCCGCTTCTTACAAGGACAAAGAGGGCGTCTGGTAATTGATGTTGTCGAGAGTTTTTAGATTTAGCCTTGACCCTGAGCGACCGCGCGAGACGCGCCGCGCGCTCAGTGGAGTGGCCTGCCTGATACTCCTCTACGCGACTTCCGCCTTCGGGCGGCAGACCGCGCCCGCCCCTCCACCCGCGCCCGCGCTGCCGCCTTCAAGACCCGCCGCCATCCGCACGCCGCAGGCGACGGGCGCGCCACGCGCGACTCAGGTCAAGGCCCCGCAAGGGGCCGGCGTAAGAGCCCCGCACGCGCCGCAGACTCCGACCGCGATGGCTCCGCCGAAGGCCGCGCCCGCGCCGTCCGCGCCGAAGCAGTTGGTGACGGTCGTGCATCGCCTGAGCGGTTGGAAGTTGCTGGCGTGGCTGGCCCTCACCGGGCCGCCGATGCTTGAGCTGGAACGCTTCCCGTCCGCGACCGACGTCCACACGAATATTGTCGCCGGCTTCGTCGCCGACGACGGGCGGACGGTCGTGGTGCGCCTCCCCCGTGCAGAAGCCGTGCTCGAGACGACGGCGAGCCTGCCGCCGCCCGACTATTT
>JAIVJM010000036.1 GCA_020199995.1 Acidobacteriota bacterium
AGCATCGCCCGCGTCTGCGCGGAATCGAGCGCGCCGACTCGATCACGATTGACCCGCACAAATGGCTCTTCGTTCCCTTCGCCTGTGGCGCTTTGCTCGTGCGCGACGGCGGGCGCGTGCTGAGAGACGCCTTCGACATCACCCCCGAGTACCTGAGCGAAGACCGCGGCGGCGAGGACGTAGGGTATGATTTCTTCCGCTACGGCCAGCTCGGCACGCGACGCTTCAGCGCCCTCAAGGTCTGGATGGCGCTCAAGCATCTCGGAGTCAAAGGCTACGCGGAGATTGTCGAGCGCCAGATAGAATTGGCGCGACACCTCGCCGCGCGGCTCGGCGCGTTGGAAGATTTCGAGTTGGTGGGCGAGGTCGAGACGGCGCTCTGCTGCGCGCGTTTTGTGCCCCGGCTGGCGCGCGAAAGGCCGCCGTCGGAGCAGGACGATTTGCAGAAGGCTTTGCAGCAGCGCGTCGAGCAAAGCGGCGAGGCGTGGCTGGCAACGACGGTGCTGCACGGGCAGAGGGCCCTGCGCATCAACGTCAACAGCTTCCTCACGGAGCGTCGCCACATCGACGATCTGGTAGAATTACTGCGGCGCGAAGGCGCGAAGCTTTTGGACGAGAGGGAAGCTTTATGAACATCAAGAGGACGCGCGCGGCGTGGGCGGCATGGGCCTGTCTGTTCGTGCTGGTCGTGATGGGGGGCGAGGCGCAGGGGCAGAAGGTCCCCCGGAGGGCGACGGCGCGGAAAGGGGCGAGCGTCAAAGTCGCGCCTGCGAAAAACGCGGCTGACGGGACACGCTCTGTCCCGGCGATAAAGACGCGCGCCGAGTTCGACGGGTTGGCGCGTGTCTACACCGATACGCCGTATGCGCTGCCGCATGTCATGTTCGTGATTGACCGCAAGGACGGGAACCGCATCTACTACGTCAACTCGAAGCACTTCCGCTTTCACAAAGACTTCGTCAACGGCACGTACCTGTCTCTGGAGCGAGGGCAGGATTTCCAGAAGAACTACACGCAGCCGAACCGCCGCTTCATCCTCGGCACGCTCGCGTATCAAGCGCCGGTCAAACGCTGGACGTTCGAGTTCTGGGAGGGCGACACCATCCCTACAGAGCAGATCAAGCTCACGGCGGAGACCCTCAACAATTCCTTCTTTGAGCCCGTCGCCTTCAAGCCGAACTCGAACGCGCAGGACGTTGCCTCGGCGGGGATTGCCGGGCTCGGGCGCGTCTCACAAAGCGACATCACGCGCGAGCAGGAGTATCAGGCGCTCAACCTCGCGAAGGGTCTGGGTCGTCTCCACGTCGTCGAGAAGCTGGACGAGACGGTCGAGATCGGCTTCAACGAAATTCTTGTCCTCAACGAAGTGCCGATCAGTCTGCCGCCGGTGGCGGGCGTCATCATCTCGAAGCCCTCGACGCCGCTCTCGCATATCAACCTGCTCGTCAAGGGCTGGGGCGTGCCGAACGCCTACATCAAGAATGCGCACGAGCTTTTGAAGCAGTACGACGGCTGGTGGGTCTCTTTCGAGACGCTGCCGGACAAGTACGTCATCAAGCGCGCCGACGTCAAACAGCTGGACGAGTACCAGAAGCGTCTGGCCGTGCACAAAGACACCATGACGCCGCGCGTCAATCTCTCGGCCACGCGGCTCGCCGATTTACGCGAGCAGCGCGCGCGGATGTCTGACGCCTACGGTGCGAAGTCGGCCAACCTCGGCGAGGTCATGCGCGCGCGCCTGCGCGGAATCACCGTCCCGAACGGGTTCACGATCCCGATTCATTTCTACAACCGGTTCATCAAGGAGAACAACCTCGAAGAGCCGATCTTCGAGATGATGAACGACCAGCGCTTTGTCCACGACCCTCCCTACCGGCGCGAGCGTCTGACGCAGATGCGCGCGCGCCTTCAGGCGGGCACGTTGAACGAGAAGCTGCGCGAGGAACTGCGGCGCAAGGTGAGGGCCGAGTACGCCGGGAAGGGGCTCTTCGTGCGCAGCTCTTCCAACGTCGAAGATTTGCCGAACTTCAGCGGGGCGGGTCTCTACGACACGGTCGCGAACGTCAAGGAGGAGGAGAAGCTCTTTGAGGCGGTCAAGACCGTCTGGGCTTCGCTCTGGAACTTTCAAGCCTATGAGGCGCGCGAGCGGGCCAACGTCGATCACTCCAAAGCCTTCATGGCTGTGCTCATTCAGGAGGGCATCAACGCCGAGAGCGCGGGCGTGATGATTACGACCGATCCGTTCGACGCCGACAACCGCGGCGCAATCTACATCAGCGCCAAGCGAGGTATCGGCATCAAGGTCGTCGAGGGGAAGAAGATTCCGGAGCAGATCATCTACCTGCCGCGCGCCAACGCCGTCAAAGTCCTGACGCGCTCCGAAGAGGACAGTCTCCTCACCTTCGACGAGACGGGCGGCGTGCGCGAGATTCCAATCACGGGCGAGCGCGCCGTGCTGACGGACGCAGTGGTGCGCAGGCTGGCGCGCGCGGCGTCGCTCATCAAAGGTGTCTTCGGCGGTAAGGAACAGGACATCGAATGGGTCTTCATGCGCGGGCAGATTTACATCGTGCAGTCGAGGCCCTACGTGCAGGGGGTCTCCGGCGGATGAAGCGACACACGCGCCGACCAACGCTCGTCTCTCTTGCCTTCTGCGCCGTGCTGCTCTCGCTGGCGGCGTGCGGCGGGCGTGAGGGGGCCGACACCGGGCTACAGAATTCCGGCGCGGGCGCGTCCCCCGTCGAGACTCCGGCTGCGACGAGCGAGGCGGGCGGCGACATCTCGAAGCTGGGCGGCGAGATCTCGCAACTCGAAAAGCTGGCGGAGCGAAACCCCGGCGACGACGAGGTTCGAGACGAGCTGGCGAGCGCCTACGTGCGCCGCGCGAACGCCCTGCGCGACGCCAAGCGCCTGAAGGAGGCGCTCAATGATTACCAGCGCGCGCTTCATATCAACCCCGACAACGAGGAGGCGCAGAAGAACGCCGCCGAAATCGCACCGGTCGTCGGAGGGACGCCGCAGGAGGGCGAATACGGCGAGCCGCCCCCGCTCCCCATCACTCCCAATGTCACCGGCGTCGAAGAGAAGGCTTCGCCCACTCCGACGCCGAAAAAGCCTTGAATCGTCAATCGTGAATCGTCAATAGAAAGAAAAGGGGTTTTCTTGTCACGATTTACGATTGACGATTCACGGCTTTTAACGATTCACGATTTACGGTCTTTAATGCTCATTATTCCCGCGATTGATTTGAGAGACGGGCGGTGCGTGCGTCTGAAGCAGGGACGCCGGCACGACGTGAAAGTGTATGACGGCGACCCCATCGAAATTGCGCGGGGTTTCGAGGGGGCCGGGGCGCGCATGCTGCACGTGGTTGATCTGGACGGCGCGTTCGCCGACGCCAACTCGCGCAGCCGCAAAGTGGTGCGGCGCATCATCCGCGCGTTGGAAATCCCCGTGCAGTTCGGCGGGGGGTTGCGCAGCGTAACCGACGTGCAGCAGATGATCGAGTACGGCGCGGCGCAGGTCGTCATCGGGACGCTCGCCGCCGAATCGCCCGAGACGCTGGAAAAATTCGTGCAGCTCTTCGGCTTCCGCATCTGCGTCGGCATTGACGCGCGCGCGGGTAAGGTCCTGACGCGTGGGTGGGAGAAGGAGGAGGAGCTGGTCGCGACGGATTTGGCGCGGCGCGTGGCGGACGCGGGCGTTGACCGCGTCGTCTACACGGACGTGGCGCGCGACGGGATGCTCGGCGGCGTCAACCTCGAACAGACCTGCGCGATTGCGCGCGAGGCGGGCCTGCGCGTGACGGCTTCGGGCGGCGTCTCGTCGCTCTCGGACATCACGCAGTTGAAGAGCATCCGTCGCTGCGGCGTGGACAGCGTCATCGTCGGCAAGGCGCTCTACGAGGGGAGATTCACTTTGCAGGAGGCTTTGAAAGCCGCATGAGCGAGGAAGCATCGAAATGAGCGAGGAAACGTCGAATCGGGTTTTCGCTGACGGAATTCTCAAGGGCCGCGTGGCGTTGGTGACTGGCGGCGGGACCGGTATCACGGGCGGCGTGGCGCGGGCGCTGGCCGAAGCGGGAGCGCGAGTCGCGCTCGTCAGCCGTAAGATCGAGAACCTCGAACCGGCGGCGGCGCTGATTCGCGAGGGCGTCGGCGGCGACGCTCAAGCCTTCGCCGCGGACGTGCGCGACTACGCGCAGGTCGAGAGGGCGGTCGCCGGATGCGTCGAGCATTTCGGTCGGCTCGACATCGTCGTCAACGGCGCGGCGGGCAATTTCCTCTGCCCGGCGGAAGAGCTTTCGCCAAACGGCTTCGGGACGGTCGTGGACATTGATCTCAAGGGGACGTTCAACGTCTGCCGCGCGGCCTTCGAGGAGCTGAAGAAGCGGCGCGGCCTCATCCTCAACATCAGCGCCACGCTTCACTACGGCGGGACGCCGCTGCAACTCCACGTCTCGGCGGCGAAGGCGGGCGTTGACGCTCTGACGCGCAACCTTGCCGTCGAGTGGGGCGCGCACGGCATCCGCTCGAACGCCATCGCGCCGGGGCCGATTGAGGACACCGAAGGCATGAAGCGCCTCGTGCCCCCGGACATCAAGGAGCGCCTGCGCAAGCGCATCCCTCTGGGCCGCTTCGGTCGTATCCGCGATGTCGAGCAATGCGCCGTCTTCCTCTGCTCGGACGCCGCGGCCTTCATCAACGGGGCCGTCATCGCCGTGGACGGCGGGCACTGGCTCGGAGGCACGCGCCTCCTCTAGCCGTTCACACCTGACCGGCGAAGCCCCGGCTCCGGAGTTCGGTGGCGAAGTGCATTTTCAATGATTGATCTTCAGCCTTTAACATTCGCGGAGTTCGAGCTTGAGGCCGGGCGCGGCAACGTCGTGCCCGTCGTGCGGACGGTGCTGGCCGACCTGCAAACGCCCGTCGGCGCGTTCATGCGCGTCGCGGGTGATGCGCCCTACGCCTTCCTTCTGGAGTCGGTCGAAGGCGGCGAGCGCATCGCGCGTTATTCGTTCCTCGGCGCGGAGCCGGAGTTGATAGTCCGCGGGCGAGGGAAGCGGACGACGGTCGAGCGCAGAGGCGGCGAGACCGAGGAGCACGAAGGCGTGCTCGCGATTGATTACCTGCGAGAGTATTTCAGCAGTCGCCATCTGTCTCGCCGGGCCGGGCTCGCGCCGATGGCAGGCGGCGCGGTCGGTTATCTCGCCTATGATGCCGCGCGCTGGTTCGAGCCAATTCTCGAAGACGAGCTGAAGGCGCGCCCCGTGGGGGACGACGCCGTCTTCATGGTCTTCCGCACGGTGCTCGCGTTCGACCGCGTGCGCCAGCAGATCGAGATCGCGTCGGTCGTCTTCACTGAAGAAGCCGGAGAGAGCCGAGAGCGCCTCGAAGAACTCTATGAGATCGCCGTTGAAGAGACGGCGCGGATTGAAAAGCTGCTGGCGACTGGCGGCTTCGACGCGTCGGCGGCAATCGCGGGCGCGAGTGTGGAGGCTGAAGGCCGGGACGCTGAAGACGCGGGCGAAAATGGAGATGCCGGGGGCGCGCGCGGCGCGTTCGCGTCCAACTGGGAGCGGAAGGATTTCGAGCGCGCGGTGGAGCAGGTCAGGGAGCACATCGCCGCCGGCGATTGTTATCAGGCCGTGCTCTCGCAGCGCCTGTCGAAGGCGGTGAGCGTCGCCCCGCTTCAGGTTTACCGTGCGCTGCGCGCGACGAATCCTTCGCCGTACATGTATTTCCTGCGCGCGGGCGACGAGTCGGTGGTCGGAGCTTCGCCCGAGATGCTCGTCCGCTGTCGCGGGCAGCGTCTCGACTACCGACCGATTGCGGGGACGCGCAAGCGCGGCGCGACCGAGACCGAGGACTGGCTGCTCGGCGAAGAGATGCGCGCCGACGAGAAGGAAGTGGCCGAGCATGTGATGCTGGTTGACTTGGGGAGAAACGACCTCGGCCGCGTCGCCGATTTCGGCACGGTCGAGGTCGGCGAGCTGATGTCAATCGAGCGTTACTCGCACGTGCAGCACCTCGTGACCTCGCTGCGCGCGCGGCTGCGCGACGACCGCGACCGCTTCGACGCGCTCGCCGCGTGCTTCCCGGCGGGGACGGTGACGGGCGCGCCGAAGGTGCGCGCCATGCAGATCATCAGCGGGCTTGAACCCGCGCCGCGCGGCATCTACGCGGGCGCGGTGCTCTACGTTGATTACGCGGACAACCTCGACTCGTGCATCGCCATCCGCACCATCATCATGCGCGACGCGCGCGCCGAGGTGCAGGCCGGCGCAGGGATAGTGGCCGACTCGGTTCCCGCGCTCGAATTCGAGGAGACGATGAACAAGGCCCGCGCGCTGGTGCAGGCGGTCGAGCTGGCCGAGCGCGGGCTGTGAGGTAATATGATTCGGGAAGCTGCGGGGTCGAAGCGTCAAGAGCAGGCGGGAGGGGAAGGCGCGGGCCGGGCGACGAAATGATTCTGGTCATAGACAATTACGATTCGTTCACCTACAACCTCGTTCAGTATCTGGGTGAGCTGGGCGCGGAGCTGGACGTGCGTCGCAACGACGAGGTGACAATCGAGGAGGTCGAGGCGAACTGCTGCCCCGACCAACTCCTGATCTCGCCGGGGCCGGGGACGCCGGCGGACGCCGGAATCTCTTTGCAGCTCATCGAGCACTTCGCGGGGCGCATTCCCATCCTCGGCGTGTGCCTCGGGCATCAGGCCATCGGGCAGGTCTTCGGCGGTCGCGTCGTGCGCGCCCCGCTGCCCGTCCACGGCAAGCCGGCGGAAATTTGCCACGACGGAAAGACGATTTTCGACGGCCTCGAGTACCGCTTCTCGGCGGGCCGCTACCATTCGCTCGTCGTCGAGCGCGAGTCGCTCCCCGAGTGCCTCGAAATCTCCGCCACCACCCCGGACGGCATCATCATGGGTCTGCGCCACCGGCGGATGAAAATCGAAGGCGTGCAGTTTCACCCCGAATCAATCCTGACAACCGAGGGCAAACGCCTGCTTGCCAACTTCATGAAGATTTGAAGATGAGCTATGAGCTGTTAGCTTTCAGCTTCAAACGGCTTTTTTCGTCCACTCAGGGCGACCTCCGCCGCTGAAATGAAAGGCTCGGCTGCCTGCCGAAAGCCGACAAAGTGCTAACAGCTAACAGCTTCCTTATGCCTGACGAAAAAGACACACGCGCGCCGCGGCCTTCGTGGTTGCTGCCGACGCCGGAGAGGAAGGATGAGCCGCGGGCGGGCGCACCGCTCCGCGCATTCCTGCTGCAACTGATGCGGGGCGAAAACTTGCGGCGCGAGGAGGCGTCGGCGCTTTTGGACGCGCTCTTGGACGGCGAGGCCTCCGACGCTCAGATCGGCGCGGCGCTCGTGGCCCTCGCGGTCAAGGGCGAGACGGTGGAGGAGTTGGCCGGGATGGCATCGGCGATGCGCGCCAGAGCCGTGCGCGTCGTGTCTCGACACGAGCGCTTCATAGACACGGCGGGCACGGGGTCGAGCGCGGCCAAGACCTTTAACGTCTCGACCGCCGCCGCCTTCGTCATCGCGGGCGCGGGCCTCCCCGTGGCGAAGCATGGCAGCCGCGCGGCGACGAGCCGCTCGGGCAGCGCCGATGTGCTGACGGCCCTCGGCGTTAATGTGAGCGCCGCCCCCGAAGTCTCGCAGAAGTGCCTCGACGAAATCGGCATCTGCTTCATGTTCGCGCCGCTCTATCACGGCGCGACGGCGCGCGTGGCCGGCGTGCGCCGCGAGTTGGGCGTGCATACGACCTTCAACCTGCTCGGGCCTCTGACGAACCCGGCGGGCGCGCCGCGCCAGCTCATCGGCGTCTGGCACGCGGCGCTCGTCGAGCCTCTGGCGCGGACGCTCGGCGCACTCGGCACTGAGCGCGCATGGGTCGTCCACGGCAGCGACGGGCTCGACGAAGTGACGCTCGCGGGGCCTACAGCCGTGGCCGAGGTGGGCAGCGGAGGAGTTCGTGTCTTCGTCATCGGGCCGAAGGATTTCGGTCTTCAACGGGTCGAGCTGGATGAGTTGCGGGGGGGAGACGCTGCGGCGAACGCGCGCATCATTCGAGCGGTGCTGTCGGGCGAGCGTGGCGGCGCGGGCCGCGCGCTCGTCGTGGCGAACGCGGCGGCGGCACTCGTGGTCGGTGGCGAGGCCGACGACTTGCGCGATGCGGCGCGGCTCGCGGACGAAAGTATCGAGAGCGGAGCCGCGCTCGCGAAGCTGGAAGGGCTGGCAAGGGTGACGAACGAGTGATGGGCGAAGAGGGCTTTCTTTCCAGAATCATCGAGAAGAAGAAAGAGCGACTGGGGGATGCGAAAATCCTCCACCCGCTGGCGGGGCTGCGCCGTGAGGCGGAGGCCGTCCGCGCGGCCGCCAAGCCGCGCGCCTTTCGCCGCGCGCTCGAAGACGGAGGGCGCGTGCACATTATCGCGGAGTTCAAGCGCGCGTCGCCCTCGAAGGGTGAGATTCGCGGCGACTTGCCGGCGGCTGAAGCGGCGCGCAGGTACGAAGCGGGCGGCGCGTCGGCGATTTCGGTTTTGACGGAAGAGGACTACTTCTCAGGCTCGCTCGATGATTTGCGTGAGGTCGTCGCGGCCATGCAGCTTCCGGCGCTCTGCAAGGACTTCATCGTTGACGAATATCAGGTCTATGAAGCCGCGGCGGCGGGGGCCGCGGCGTTACTCCTGATTGTCGCCGCGCTCTCGGACGAGGAGCTGTTCGGGCTGCGGCGTCTCGCCGAGGAAGTGCTCGGGATGGACGCGCTGGTCGAGGTACACACGCTCGAAGAACTGCGCCGCGCGGGCCAGTCGGGCGCAGGGCTCATCGGCGTCAACAATCGTGACCTGCGAACCTTCGAGGTCTCGCTCGACACCTCGGAAAGCCTCGCCGCTCACGCCCCTGCGGGCGCTCTGCTCGTCAGCGAAAGCGGCCTCCGCAACGCTTCGGACATCCGACGCCTGCGCGCGCGCGGCTTTCGGGCTTTCCTGATCGGCGAGTCGCTGATGCGAGCCGAACGGCCCGAAGTTGCGTTGCGTGATTTAATTGAGGGTGGTTGAACAGTACCGCGAGCGGTAGCGAGCGGGTTGACGCTGATGACACCCGAACCCGCTCGCTACCTGTCGCGGTACTGAGTTGGAAACACCCGCGCGCTACCGCTCGCGGTACTGTGTTCAAAGCCCATGGTGCAGATTAAAATTTGCGGCATCACGAATCTTGACGACGCGCTGGCCACGGTCGAGGCGGGCGCGGACGCGCTCGGCTTTAACTTCTACCGGAAGAGCCCGCGCTACGTCACGCCGGGTGAGGCGCGGCGCATCGTCGAACAACTGCCGCCGGAGGTGTTGTGCGCGGGCGTGTTCGTCAACGAGGACGGCGATTCGTTGCGGCGCATCATAAACGAAGTTGGGCTCGGCGCGGCGCAACTGCACGGAGATGAGTCGCCGGAGTTTTGCCTCGGTCTCGGCGGGGTGATGCGCATCAAGGCCTTGCGCGTCGGCGAGGACTTCAGGGTTGAGGAGGTCACGCGGTTCGGCACCGAAGCCATTCTGCTTGATGCTTTCACCACGGATGCCTTCGGCGGGACGGGCCTGACAATAGACTGGTGGATCGCGCGCAGGGCTCGCGAGCTGGTGCCGAAACTCTTCCTCGCGGGCGGGCTGACACCGGAAAACGTTTCTGAGGCGGTGCGCGCCGTCCGCCCCTACGCCGTTGACGTGTGCAGCGGCGTCGAGAACGCGCCGGGACGGAAGAGTCTCCGGCTCGTTAAAAAATTTATCGAGGCCGCGCGTCTGGGGGATAAAGCTTGACGCGCGCCATACCCTTTCGGTTATGCTGGCATCGTGCGGTCATGTTCGAGTTCGGTTCCGTATGTTTCGGCCCCCTTTGTCCTCTCACCACCAACTGACAGGCATTTTTTGCCGCGCGCATTTGTGTCCTCCGAGTTCTAATACATGAGCGGAAAAGCTCCAGCGAAAGACGTCCAGCAGGCCCCTTCGCGCGATCAGGGGCGCGTGCTGTTGATTACCGACAACCCACGCCTGAGCGCCTGCACCTCGGCACTCGAAGGTGGAGGCTTTTTCGTCGCGGGCGTCGCCGGGGGTGCGAAGGCGCTCATCGCCTTGCAGCGCACGCGCCCGCACGTCGTCATCGCCGATGCGAGGCTCAAAGGGGTTAGCGCCAGCGAGATGTCACGTATCCTCTCGGAGGCGCAGGACGCCGTGCCCTTCGTGCTGGTGGGCGACGAGGGCGCGACTCTCGCGCGTCGCGGCGAGGCGATGAAAGCCGGCGCATCGGATTTTTTCCAACTTCCGGCTGAGGTCGAGCTTCTCATCGAGCGCACGCGCCAGCTCGTCGCCCACAAGCAGTCGCTCGACCGTGTGCGCGTTGAGGCCGACCGCGATTTCCTGACGGGCCTTGCCAACCGCAGGCGTTTTCGTCGTGCTCTCGAGCAGGAGATCGAGCGCTTTCGGCGCTACAATGTCCCCTGCGCGCTGGTGCTGCTGGATGTGGATCACCTCAAGAAGGTCAACGATGCGCACGGACATCCGGCGGGCGACCGTGTCATCCGCGCGGTCGCGGGCGCTCTGACCGAGTTGTCCCGCGACAACGACACCGCCGCGCGGCTGGGTGGGGAAGAGTTCGCGCTGCTGCTGGCGGGCGTGGACAGCGAGAAGGCCATCGCCGCCGCCGAGCGCCTGCGGTTGGCGGTCTCGTCTCAGACGCTCGAAGAAATCGGGCAGGTGACCATCAGCCTCGGCGTCGCCGCGTGCCCCGCCCACGCGGGCACCGAGCGCGAGTTGTTCAGCCTGAGCGATTCGGCCCTCTATCGGGCCAAAAGTGGCGGGCGCAACCGGACAGAAGTCGCCGATTCTTCGAGCGCCGAGGGGGAGCAGCACTGCGACGACGCCGTGGCCTTCGGGCTCAGGTGAAAAATTGATTGACGCGGAGCAGTTTGAACAAGGGGGAGAGATGTCAGTTGAACCTGATGAGCGCGGGCACTGGGGTCGTTACGGCGGTCGCTACGTGCCCGAGACGTTGATGGCCCCGCTCGAAGAACTGGGCGAAGCCTTCGCATCGGCGCGCGTTGACGAATCTTTCCGAACAGAATTCGAGACGCTGCTCAGAGACTATTCCGGTCGCCCGACCCCGCTCTACTACGCGGCGCGCCTCACCGCCGAGGCTGGCGGCGCGCGCATCTTCCTCAAGCGCGAAGACCTCTCGCACACGGGCTCGCACAAAATCAACAACGCGCTGGGACAGGTCCTGCTCGCGCGGCGGATGGGCAAAAGCCGCATCATCGCCGAGACGGGCGCGGGACAGCACGGCGTCGCGACGGCGACCGTCTGCGCTCTTTTCGGACTGGACTGCGTCGTCTACATGGGCACGGAGGACGTGCGGCGTCAACGTCTGAACGTCTTCCGCATGCGGCTGCTCGGCGCTGAAGTCCGAGAGGTCGAGGGCGGCTCGCGCACTCTGAAGGACGCCATCAACGAGGCGCTGCGCGACTGGGTGACGAACGTCTCGGACACCTACTACCTGCTCGGGAGCGCCCTCGGCCCTCACCCGTATCCCCTCATGGTGCGCGAGTTTCAGAGCGTCATCGGGCGTGAGGCGCGCGCGCAGTTCGTCGAGAGGGAAGGGCGTCTGCCTGACGCGCTCGTGGCCTGCGTCGGCGGCGGCTCGAATTCAATCGGGCTCTTTCATCCCTTCCTCTCCGACGAAGGCGTGCGGATGGTGGGCGTCGAAGCGGGGGGCAGAGGGCAGGATTTAGGCGAGCACGCGGCGCGCTTCAACCAGAGCGGCGGCGGGCGTCCCGGTGTCTTGCAAGGCACGCTCAGCTACGTGCTTCAAGACGAGCGCGGGCAGATCGCCGCGACGCATTCAATCTCGGCGGGGCTCGACTACCCTTCAATCGGCCCGGAGCACGCCTTCCTGCACGACGCGCGGCGGGTCGAATACGTCTCCGCATCGGATGACGAAGCGCTCGCCGCCTTCAAATCGGTGTCGCAACTCGAAGGCATCATCCCCGCGCTCGAATCGGCGCACGCCGTGGCGCACGCCCTTAAGCTTGCACGTCAGATGAGCCGCGATCAATCCATCATCGTGAATCTTTCGGGGCGCGGCGACAAAGACGTGCAGACGGTCGCCGACACCTTTGACGGGAACCTCCTTTGAGCCGCATCGCCGAAACTTTCGACACCCTCAGACGAGAAGGGAAACGCGCCCTCATCCCCTTCATCACGGCGGGCGACCCGCACCTCGAAGCGACGCTCTCTCTCATTCTGGAGCTGGCACGGGCGGGCGCGGGCGTGATCGAGCTGGGCGTGCCCTTCAGCGATCCGGTAGCCGACGGCCCCGTCATCCAGCGCGCCTCAGAGCGTGCGCTCAGGCACAATGTCGGCGTCGCCGAGGTGCTTGAGACGGTCGCCCAAGCGAGGCGCGAGACCGACGTACCCGTCGTGCTCTTCAGTTACTTCAACCTGGACGGCGTGCTCGTCACAGACCTCGTGCCCGAAGAGGAGCGCGACTTCTCCGACATCCTCGCGCACGAGGGCCTCGACCAAATCTTCCTCGTCGCCCCGACCACAACGGACGCGCGGCTGCGGCTGGTCGCCGAGCGCGCGCGGGGCTTCATCTACGCCGTCTCGCGGGCTGGTGTGACGGGCGCGCGCACTGAAATCAGCGCGGAGGCCGAAAAGCTCGTCGCGCGCGTGCGGCGCGCCTCGGATTTGCCAATCGCCGTCGGCTTCGGCATCACGACGAGAGAGCACGTCTCTGAAGTCTGGCGCTACGCCGACGCCGCGGTCGTCGGCTCCGCTATCGTCGCCGAAATCGAGCAACATGCCGAAGACCCGCGCCTCGTCGATTGCGTCGGAAGTTTCGCACGCTCGCTGATCCCTTCATAGGGCTTGCACTGGCCATTGTCTTACGCCTTTTCAGGGCGCTCGCAACTTTTCTTCTCTCCTCACTCGACTAACTTCCGTCTCTCGGCTATCCTTACGCGGTCTTAACCTTTAGTTCACCACACCCCCGCCTGGGTGAAAAAAATCTTGTTGCAGAGATGAAACGCTGTTCCATTCTCGCGTCGTTTGTGGTACACTCATCCGGTCTTCGGATAATGACACCATCAAACAGCTTGAGAGAGGGGACGAGAAAGAGTGATTGGAACAATGACTGACAGCAAACTGGGCGCGGATCGCGGCAAGGCGGTCGAAGCGGCGCTCCTCAATATCGAAAAGAAATTCGGCAAGGGCTCGATCATGCGCCTCGGCGAGCGCGAAGTCTCGGACATTCCGGCCATCTCAACGTCCTCTCTGAGTCTCGACTCAGCGATGGGCGTCGGCGGCGTGCCGCGCGGTCGCGTGATCGAAATCTTCGGGCCGGAATCCTCCGGCAAGACGACGCTCGCCCTCCACATCGTGGCCGAGGCGCAGAAGACCGGCGACGTGGCGGCCTACATTGACGCCGAGCACGCGATGGACGCCGAATACGCGGGCAAGCTCGGCGTCAACATCGACGAGCTGCTCATCTCGCAGCCCGACTCGGGCGAGCAGGCTCTGGAGATTTGCGAGGCGCTGGTGCGCTCGAACGGCGTGGGCGTGATCGTCATCGACTCGGTGGCGGCGCTCGTCCCGCGCGCCGAGCTTGACGGCGAGATGGGCGACAGCCTCCCCGGCCTCCAGGCCCGCCTCATGTCGCAGGCCCTGAGGAAGCTCACGGCCATCGTCGCGCAGTCGAATACGTGCCTCATCTTCATCAACCAGATTCGCGAGAAGATCGGCGTCATGTTCGGCTCACCGGAGACGACGACCGGCGGTCGCGCGCTCAAGTTCTACTCCTCTTTGCGCGTGGACATCCGCCGCATCGGCGCGATCAAGGACGGCGACCGCGTGGTCGGCAACCGCACGAAGGTCAAGATCGTCAAGAACAAGGTTGCGCCGCCGTTCCGCGACTGCGAGTTCGACATCATGTACGGCGAGGGCATCTCGCGCGAGGGCGACGTGATTGACCTCGGCGTGGTGCGCCGCGTCATCGAGAAGAGCGGCGCGTGGTTCTCCTACAAGGGCGAGCGGCTCGGGCAGGGGCGCGAGAACTCGAAACAGACCCTCAAGGATAACCCGGAGATGCTCCGCCGCATCGAGAACGAAGTTCGCGCCGCGCTCGGCATCCCCGTCGTCGGCGGCGAGGAGACGACGGTGGCGGCGGCGGCGGCGGCGGAGGTCGCTTCGGCGGCCAAGGCCGACGGGAAAAAGTAAAGGGCCGGAGACGGGCCGCGTTTTTCACCCTTGGGCCGCCATTGTCGGGGTCGCACCGAAGCGACACCCCGGCGCTGGCGGCCCGAGCTGTTGGCTTTACAGACCCGAAACCGACCGCGCATAATCTCGCGGTAAAAAATTTACCGGAGTAACTTTCACGTTCACCCGATGCCGGGAACAATTCTCATCAAAGGCGGAACCAACGTCACGATGGACGCGCGCGGCAGCGTGCTGGAAGGCGATCTGCTGGTGCGCGGCGGGCTCATCGAGAGCGTGGGCGGCGCGCACGGCGGTATCGCCGACGAGACGATTGACGCCCGCGGGTGCGTCGTGCTTCCGGGCTTCGTCCAGTCTCACGTCCACCTTTGCCAGACTCTCTTCCGCGGCACGGCGGACGACCTCGAACTGATCGACTGGCTGAAAAAGCGTGTGTGGCCGCTCGAAGCCGCACACGACGCCGAGTCGGTGCGCGCCTCGGCGCGTCTCGCCGTCGCCGAGTTGATTAAGGGCGGGACGACCTGCGCTCTGACGATGGAGACGGTCAGGCACACCGAAGAGGTCTTCCGCGTCGTCGAAGAGACGGGTTTTCGCGCGACCGTCGGCAAGTGCATGATGGATCAGGGCGAGGGCGTGCCCGAGGGCCTTCGGGAAGAGACCGAAAGCTCGGTCGCCGAATCGCTCGCGCTGCTCGAAAAGTGGCACGGGGCCGCGCAGGGCCGCATCCGCTACTGCTTCGCGCCGCGCTTCGCCGTCAGTTGCACGCGCGGGCTGCTTGAGCGCGTGGCCCGCCTCGCGCGCGAGCGCGGGGTCTTGATTCACACGCACGCCTCGGAGAACCGCACCGAGATCGAGCTGGTCGAACGGCAGACCGGGCTGCGCAACATCGAGTACCTCGATTCGGTCGGCATCAAGGGGCCGCACGTGTTGCTGGCGCATTGTGTCCACGTCAACGCGTCAGAGATGGATTCGCTCGCGCTCACGGGCACGCACGTCGCGCATTGTCCCTCGTCCAATCTCAAGCTCGGCTCCGGCATCCCCCCCGTCGCCGAGATGCTTGAGCGCGGCGTCTCCGTCTCGCTCGGGGCCGACGGTGCGGCGTGCAACAACCGCCTCGACATGTTCACGGAGATGCGTACCGCCGCGCTCCTGCAAAAAGTCGCGCGCGGGACGACCGCCCTCCCCGCCGAGCGCGTCCTGCGCATGGCGACGCTCGGCGGGGCTCGCGCGCTCGGCTTGGAAGACGAAATCGGGAGCCTCGAAACTGGGAAGCGTGCCGACGTCACGATCCTCGACCTCAACCGGCTTCACCTGACGCCGCAGCCGGACGTCATCTCGACGGTGGTTTACGCCGCCGAGGCCGGGGACGTGCGAACGGTGCTGGCCGACGGGCAAATCTTATTGCGTGAAGGCAAGCTGACCACAATCGAGGAGCAGGCGACGATTGACGAGGCTCTCGGACAATATCGGCTCCTGACGGCGCGCGCAGGCATCTGAGGCCGGACATGGAAAATACCTGCGTCGTCATTGAGTGCTGCTTGCGGCGGGCATCCCAAAGCCACACAAAGAAAAACGGGCTGCGTAACAAAAGGCAGCCCGTAACTCATTGAAAATGAAAGTGGCCAGGGACGGAGTCGAACCGCCGACACGCGGATTTTCAGTCCGCTGCTCTACCAACTGAGCTACCTGGCCGAAAGAAATCCACGCCGGCAGGAGCGCCAGTATAGGGGGGCAAAACACGGACTGTCAAACGGCTTGGGATGAGACCATTATTTGTCAATTAGGTCACAAATAATCGTTGACAGTATTTCAGAGAGGTGTATAATCCCACCCGTCTGAGGATGGTGCCGGGTGCCAAACACCTGACAAGTTCGAAAGGACAGCCATTCAAAGGCCCAAACTTGATAGTACCCGCCCATGCCAGCTCGAACGCCGTTTGTGCCCCCCACAGCGCTACATTCGAGCTGGCATTTTAATGTCCGATAACCGAGAGGGCGACCGTGACGGTCGCCCTCTCGGTTATTATTTTGTCGTGTCCCTGCCGCTGATGCTCAACTTAAGCCTCACTCGCAGGCTTTTTGGCACGCGGCGTGGCACTCTTTTTGGAAGGAGCCTTGGTTTTCCCGTTCGGTGTCGCGCGCAAACCTTTCGACTTCGCTGATTCGGGCTGTGTCGTCGAGGCGACGGATTCGATGATGTCCGAAACGACGTTCTTCGCTTCGTTGACCAGTCCGCTCACCGTGGCCGCGATCTCCGCGGGGACGTCTCGTACAGATTGCGGCAGGACGGATTCGAGCCCTTGCTGGAGGCCGGTCGCGGCGGCGGCGAGCGCCTCCTGTGTGGATTCCGCCAACGGGCGGGGATTGAGCATCGCGTCCCAGCGGTAACGCACCTGCGCCTGCGGTTCTGCAAGGCGCTTGAAGACGAGATCGGTGACGGCGCCGGTCACCCAGTCGTGGTAGAACTGGCCGACCGAGGCTATTTCGGCATCGGGGGCGGGGTTCATGAAGTCGATGGCGTAGGGGATGCCGTCCTTGATGGCGAATTCGACGGTGTTGAGATCGTAGCCGAGGGCTCGACAGAGCGTGCGCACGTCGCGTCCGACGCGCTCGGCCAATTCGGGCGCGAGATAGCCGGGGTCGTGGATGTACTGCTCGCCCGAGAGATAAGGCTTGCGCGGGTCGTAGGGCATGATCATGACCTCGTCCTGCCCGACGCAGTAGCAGCGAACGAACTGGTCGAAGTCAATCATCTCCTGCAAGGTCATGCAGAGAGTGCCGGTCGTGTCGTAGACCTGCCAGAGTTCTTCGAGGCTGTTGACGCGCGAGACGTTCTTCCAGCCGCCGCCGTCGAAGGGCTTGATGATGGCTGGGAAGCCGACGTAGTCCGCGATGCCCTCCCAGTCGAGCGGGAATTCGAGATTGCGCAGCGACTCGCCCGTGATGCCTTCGATGTAATCCTTCTGCGGCAGGAGCGCGGTGCGCGGGACGGCGACGGCGAGCTTGGCGGCGAGCGAGTAGTTGAAGAACTTATCGTCGGCTGACCACCAGAAAGGGTTGTTGACGACGATAGTGCCCTCCAGCGCGGCCCGCTTCAGGAAGGCTCGGTAGAAAGGAACTTCGTGCGAGATTCGGTCAATAATGAGGTCATATTCTTTCAGCCCATCGTGGCGGACGCCACCGATTTTGACGAACTCGGCGCCTACTTCGCCGCCCCCGCGTTTGTTAATCTTTTCGATCATCGAGACGGGAAATGTTTTTTCGCGGCCCACCAGGATTCCTACTTTTTTCACGGTTCGAGTGTCCTTTCAATACATTGATGAGTGACGGGTGACGCGCGAGGCGGGGGACATGTGGCGCGTTTGTTAAAGCAGCCTTCATGCGTCACTGTTGATGAAAACCGAGCACTCTACATG
>JAIVJM010000211.1 GCA_020199995.1 Acidobacteriota bacterium
GCGCGCCGCGCCGGTAATCTTTCATGGCGGC
Organism: Acidobacteriota bacterium; assembly: GCA_020199995.1. Classification (GTDB taxonomy): domain Bacteria; phylum Acidobacteriota; class Blastocatellia; order Pyrinomonadales; family Pyrinomonadaceae; genus JAIVJM01. The sequence continues at coordinate 32 of JAIVJM010000211.1, forward strand.
GCATCTTACACGACCGGCGCGGCACTGCACACATGCTAAAGCCGTCGCCTAAAGGCGAGGGTTTTAACCCTCCCAGATGACGGACAATAAATTTTGACCTGTGTTTTCAAAAACTGTCGCGCCAACTAGATAGAGGGACAATTTCTCTCAATAAACCGCGCAGGAGGCCGCGCCACGGCCGCGCCACGGCCGCATGGCTTGAGAGATTGACCCCGGACGCGGCCCGCATCGCCTCCGCCAACAAGCTCGGCAGCTTCCGCGTCATCGTCCCCGTCCAGATCATCGGCGATCAGGACGGCCAGTGGGATCGAACAGCGTGGAAGACCGATGCGTTCTACGGTCACCCACTCGCCGGGTTCACGCCCCCGCAGTAAACCCGAGGGTGCCGTCTTAATTTGAACAGTTAAGGCGGCACCCATCGCAAGGGTCCGTGAGATGCTTGATCAAGTTTCCACCAAGAGCTGTTAGTCTTGTAAGTCGGCGGCGGGAGTCGTCTACCGTTTATTTACAATGCGCCCGGCACGGAATATTCTGTACGCGAGTTGAATCCGGCTATTTCATCATCCCTGAAAGTGAGCAACCAAAAATGTATCAGACCGCCGCAAGAATCCTTTTACCGCTGTTGCTGATCGCCTGTGCCGCCGCCCTGCCAACTTCAGCGCAGACCACGAAGATGAAAACCTTTCGTAGCAACAATGTCGGAATCGAGTTTCAGTATCCTGATGGCTGGACGGTCAAAAGGTGTATCGAAAGTAGCACCGAAGATTGTCTGATGGTAGAAAAAACATCCGGCGCGACTTCCTCCACGGGTACCATTTTGGTCGGCACCCTTGACATGAATCTCGAGGGGGCGCTCGGGGAGAACTTCATGTTCGAGAAAGTCAACGGAGCCTGGACTATGAAGGGCAAGTACGTCTCGGGAAAGGCGAAGAGGATAATGGTCGGCAGGCTACAGGGAGTAGCGGCGATGTCAGACTGTGGCGTGAAGGATCTCGAGTGCTATACGGCGACACTCCTCACGAACGGGAAGCGCACTGTCAGTTTTGAGACTTCAGGGGCTGTTTCCAACGCGATTGTGCGAAACCGGATGTTAAAGACGCTCAAGTTCCTCTAACGCGATCAAGCCTTCGATGGAGGCTGTCTGTGGAGGCGGCCCGCCTTCGCGCCGGGGCGTCCAACTCCGTCCAATTCGCCGCCAAACTGGTGCGCTGTGGCCTATGCCGCGCGCGCCATTTTTTCATCGTGCATGGGGTCTCCAAAACACTGCCGCGCTCATTTTCAAAATCCCCCGAGTACAGGATGAGTAGTGAAGCTACTTTCGACGAGGCGCTCGACTACTGACGAGCACCGCCGCGGACGGAAGCGCCGAGCGCAACGTTCACGGGAGCCGTCGCGTTACGCAGGAGGTGCGTGCGATTGCCCCGGCCCTCCTTCAAGGCTCTCACGCCCTCGATGTCGTAGAAGAACCACGTCCATGGGTTGTCGAGTGCCGGGTCGGCCAGATGCCGGAATGTGAACACCCAGTCGGCGGCGAGGCGTCACAACCAACTGGCCTGAGACGGGAGGCCGCGCTTTCGCGTTCGCCGTCAGGCGACGGTTGACACGCGGACAAGGCTTCCGCGGCGGCGGTCAGGCCGGTGAGGCGGAGAAGTTCGCGGCGTGAGATTAGTATCGGGGCTTTTGCATTTCTCTACCGAGCGGTCGGGCTGGGATGGCACATCACTCGCCGTTTCCCGGAGACGATCCCGCGGAGTTACTTGAGCCAACAGACTTAACGCCGTCTTCGTCGTGGCCATCATAACATCGGCCGGGGCGCGGGCCTGCGCCCACGGGTAATGGTCACACACACTCTCACGTTCTCCGAATCGCCGTGACACGCGGCGAAACATCGAGCCGAAGCTTATGCTTCATAATGAAACATCCCCGCCCGCACTCTTACTGTGACCGAGAGACTCTCTAAATTCACGCCGGGGGTCTGCATCGCCACGGCGCGCGGCGCAAAGGCGTGCGCCGTGACGCAGAGGCATGATGCTTGCTTAGGGCGAGGCTGCTGCATCAACGTACCGATGTTCACCGCATCACTCTCTTTGAGGTGAGCACGTCAAACGGTACGCCGCGTCCGGCTCGAGTTAACCTCTGACGAAAGCCGTATGTGACTTCTGGTGGGCAGCGAACCGGCACATCTTCAATCAGCACACCCGCTCCCGCTTGCCCCTGCGGTGAAAGCTGACAGCAGAGAAGAGTCGCCGGCAATGAAGATCAACCGTTGGCCCGTTTGGTGGCGTTCGTTTAGCAGCCTTCAGCCGACCCGCCGGTCTCCGTGAGGCATCTTCAGACGGAGGCACGCATGAAACCCTGTTGACGGCTCTAAAGTTAAAGACGCCGGGCGCCGGGCGCGCCTCCGCCCCGTTGTCTATCGAGCAACACATCTCGCAATCGTGCCCGTCTCGCGCGGGCCACCTCGCCGGGGTGTGCGCTCCTCACCAAACCAAGCGCGCGCGCGCGTGCCGAACCGCCCTTTCGTTCCATAAGGCAACTCCCGGCGAGGGGAAGCCTCTCACTCGTAGAGAAGGACAACTATGAAAATCGAGGATATACACCGACACTTGCGCCCGCTCGAATCATTCTGCGGGGTGGTCGTGCTCTTGTTGCTGGCGCTGGCCGGGACGGCGAGGGCGCAGACGACCTCCGAAGCAACGATGGTCCAGCCCTACCCCGAGCCGACGCCGGTCGCGCCTGACTGCAAGCGCACGATCACGGCAGACGTCGTGGCGATGGATCAGGTCATCACCTACAACCGGCTCGGCGCGATCAACCCGTCGGGCATGATGTTCGCCCTCCGCAACGACGTGAAGGCCATCAACTCGACCTCCGGTCTGGTGGCAGGCAACGTCCAGTTGAAAGAATACAAGCGCCCGCGCCCGCTCGTGCTCCGCATGAACGTGGGCGACTGCTTACAGATCATGTTCCAGAACCTCTTGGCGCTGAACCGCGTTGACGAGGATCAGCCGAACACGCGCTCGGCCTCGGTCCACGTGGCCGGACTCCAGCTCGTCAACGGCATCGGGGACGACGGCTCGAACGTCGGCAACAACCCGAGCAGTCTGGTCTCGCCCGGCGGCAGCGCCGTCTACACGCTCTACGCCGAGCGCGAGGGCTCGCACCTGCTCTACTCGACCGCCGCCACGACGGGCGGCGAGGGCGACGGCGGCTCGATCTCGATGGGTCTGTTCGGCGCGGTCAACGTCGAGCCCGCGGGCTCGGAATGGTATCGCAGCCAGTTGACGCAGAAAGACCTCGCGGCGGCCACCAAGAAGGACGCGGCGGGTCAGCCCTTGAAGACCGCCGGTCTTCAGCCCGTCGTCAACTACGACGCCGCCTACACGACGGGCGCGCGCTCTGGACTTCCGATCCTCAAGATTCTCGACGCCAACAACCGGATCGTCCACTCCGACCTGAACGCGATCATCACGGGGCCGGGCCGCGCGAACTTCCCCGCCGGCACCTACCGCCCGAACGCCGTCGAGCCCAACCGCGACCAGTCTTTCCGTGAGTTCACGGTCGTCTACCACGACGAGGTCAAGGGCGTTCAGGCGTTCCCCGAATTCTTCGACGAGAAGCAGAACCCGGTGATGGCGCACACGCTGCACAGCGTCCGCGACGCTTTCGCCATCAACTACGGCATCGCGGGTATCGGCTCCGAGATTCTCGCCAACCGCCTCGGCGTCGGCCCGATGGCGAACTGCGTTGACTGTAACTACGAGGAGTTCTTCCTCTCGGCATGGGCCATCGGCGACCCGGCGCAGCTCGTTGACGTGCCCGCCAACGCCCGCGACATCTACGGGAAACTGAGGCTCGGCGCGAAGGCGACGAAGGTGCTCTTCCCGGACGACCCGTCGAACGTCCACCACTCGTATCTCAACGACCACGTCAAGATGCGCGTGCTGCACGCCGGACCTAAAGAGCACCACATCCACCACCTGCACGCGCACCAGTGGCTCAGAACGCCCGACGACGACAACTCAAGCTACCTCGACAGTCAGGCGATGGGGCCGGGCTACTCTTTCACGACCGAGATCGCGCACGGCGGCTCGGGCAACCGCAACCGGACGGTCGGAGACTCGATCTTCCACTGCCACTTCTACCCGCACTTCGCGCAAGGCATGTGGGAGCTTTGGCGCACGCACGACGCCTTCGAGGCGGGGACGGTGCTGAACTCCAACGGCACGGTCGCCGCTGGCGCGCGCGCCTATCCCGACGGCGAGATCGCCGCCGGGACGCCCATCCCGGCACTCGTCCCCATCCCGACCCTCCCGATGGCGGTCATGCCCAACGCCTCGTTCCAGGGCTTCCCCTTCCACATCCCCGGCGTCGCCGGGCACCGCCCGCCGCGGCGGACATCCAGTTGGACCTCAAGATCAACAAGGCCGGCTGGCACGTCCCGCAGGCGCGCATCCTGACGCTGTGGAGCGACGTCGAAGCGACCCGCGCGGGCAAGCGCACGCCCGAGCCCTTCTTCTTCCGCGCCAATACCTTCGACTGCATCACCTACTATCACACCAACCTCGTCCCGCGTAACTACGAGTTGGACGACTTTCAGGTGCGCACGCCCACGGACATCATGGGCCAGCACATCCACCTCGTGAAGTTCGACGTGACCTCTTCGGACGGCGCGGGCAACGGCTGGAACTATGAGGACGGAACCTTCGCGCCCGAGGAAGTGATCGCGCGCATTCAGGCCATCCGCAAGCAGAACGGCTGCACCGGCGTGGACAAGGGCGACGCGCGCGACGGCACGTTCACGTGCCCTGTCGCCCGGGCGCACCCGACCCTCGGCACGCTCGGCGCGCAGACCACCGTCCAGCGCTGGTACGCCGACGACACGCTCAATAACAACAAGGTGGATCGCACCCTGCGCACCGTCTTCACACACGACCACTTCGGCCCCTCGACGCACCAGCAGACCGGCCTCTACGGCGGCCTCGTCGTCGAGCCGGCGGGCTCCAAGTGGCGCAACTCCGAGACGGGCGTCTACTTCGGCGGCGCCGGGATTGCGCCGCGCTCAGACGGCGGCCCGACCACTTGGCGCGCCGACATCATCACCGCGGACCCGACCAAGAGCTACCGCGAGTTCCTGCTCGAGTTCGCCGATTTCCAGCTCGCCTACGAGGCCGGCGGCGGCATTGACGCGGCGGGCAAACCCCCCTTCGACACGGCGCGCGCCATCAGCCCGCCGGTCAAAGACGAGGTCGGCTTGCCTTATCTCGTGCAGAAGGCCGCGCAGTGTCCGGGCGGCGTCCCGCTGCCCTGTCCCGAAGCGGTCTCCTCGGCTGACCCCGGCACGATGTCGGTCAACTACCGCAACGAGCCGCTCGCGCTGCGCGTCCGCGACCCGAACACGAACACGCAGGCCGCGGGCGAGGCGGGAGACCTCTCTCACGCCTACCGCTCTCTGACGACGCGCGCCGACGCGCGCCTCAACTCGCAGCCCCTGTTCTACCCGGCGCTGACGAGCGACGTGCAGGCGGGCGACCCCTACACGCCGCTGCTCAGGGCCTACGAGGACGACAATGTTCAGATTCGCATCCTCGTCGGCGCGCATGAGGAGGGGCACAACTTCGCCGTCCACGGCGTCAAGTGGAAGTTCGAGACGGGGACGCCCGACGACCCGGCGGCGGTCAACAACACGGGCTACCGCAACAACCAGATGATGGGCATCAGCGAGCACTACGAGTTCGTCGTGCCCAAGCTCCCGAAGAACTTTCAGGGCAACACGGCTGACTACCTGTATGCGCCCGGCGCATCTGTTGACGACCAGTGGAACGGTTTGTGGGGCATCATGCGCGCCTACCGCAGTTCGCGCACGGACCTCGCCAAACTGCCGAGCAACACGACGGGCGGCGCGCCCTTCGTCAACCCCGGCGACTTCAACGGCGTCTGCCCGAAGATGGCCTACGTCCAGCCCTACGACGTGACGGCCATCCTCGCGCGCGATGTGCTCTCGGAAGGCACGCTCATCTACAACAGCCGCGGCGCCAACGGCGGCGCGCTCCACGACCCGACGGCGATTATGTTCGTCCGCTCGAAGGACATCGACGCGACGACGGGCAAGCTCTTTAAGGGCACGCCCATCGAGCCTCTCGTGCTCCGCGCGAAGGCGGGCGACTGCGTCGAAGTGACGCTCACAAACAGGCTGCCGAAGACCGGCGCGCTCGACCTCGACGGCTTCAACACGCTGCCGATGATCGTCGAGAAGTTCAACGCCAATCAGGTCAGGCCGTCGAGCGAAGTGGGTCTGCACGCGCAGAACCTCTTCTTCGACGTGACGCGCTCGAACGGCGTCAACGTCGGCCTCAACCCCGTGCAGACGGTCAAGCCCGGCCTCAGCACCAAGTACCAGTGGTACGCGGGCGAGGTCGTGCCCAGCTCGACCAACGCGGGCGTTTTCTCGGCCATCGAGTTTGGCGCGACGGGGCTCTCGTCGTCCGACCCGATCAAGCACTCGAACAAGGGCGCGATCGGCGCGCTCATCATCGAGCCGGCGGACGCGAGCTGGACCGAGGACTACCACTCGCGGGCTCAGGCCACGGTCAACACGCCCTACGGCAGCTTCCGCGAGTTCGTCATGATGTTCCAGAACGACCTCAATCTCCGGTACGGATCGACGCCGGGGACGGCGGTTCTGGACAACGGTGTCGCGGTGCCGAATCTGGCCGAAGGTGAGGACGCGGAGGATTCAGGGCAGAAGGCGGTCAACTACCGCACCGAGCCGCTCTGGAAGCGCATGGGCTTCGACCCCGACACGCCGCTCAACTCCGACCCTCACGACGGGCGCACTCCGACCCGCGATTACGACTTCACCAACGTGCTGTCAAACTCGCAGATCGGCGGGCTCGATCCGGAAACACCGGTCTTCACGGCCACCGCCGGAGAGGACGTCCGCATCCGCCTGCTCCAGCCCGGCGGCCACGCGCGCAACAACGTCTTCATGCTCCACGGCCACATCTGGGAGGAGGAGCCTTACATCAACGGCTCCACCGCACTCGGCTCCAACCCGCTCTCCGAGTGGAAGGGGGCGCAGTACGGGGTCGGCCCGGGCAGCCACTTCGACTTCCTGCTCAAGCACGGAGCGGGCGGAGCGGCAGCCATCCCCGGCGACTACCTCTACCGGACGTTCCAGTCCTTCCAGTTCGACGGGGGCATCTGGGGCATCTTCCGCGTCAACGCGCCGTATGTGGACCCGTGCTACTGTCCGCCCGGTTACAACTGCCTGATGATTGCTTGTCAGCCGACGGCGGAAACCTACTGACCTCGCGGCCTTCTGCGAGCAGCGCGCGGCCCGGCCAAGGTCGGGCCGCGCATCTCCCGAATCCGCAACGCGGCGAGTGCAGCCGCGTTGCGGATTCGTCCTTTGCGGGCCGACGCTCTCTCTGAGCGCCGGGGGCCCGCGACGGTCTTCCCGCGTCCGCCGCCCGTCAAACCATTTTATTGACACCCCACTGCAAAGAGGTCTACCATCTGCACTCTTGTAGACCGTTCCGTCAATGTCCCATTCCCATCTCATACAGCAATCCAATGTCGTCGGACGCCGTGCCGCGCGGCTGAAGGGCGTAGCTATGTAGCTACGCCCTTCAGCCCGCCGCGTCTCGCAAAGTCATTCGCGCTCGGCGATTTTTTAAAGAAGTTACGTTTCATGTGGCTCGCAACGGGCGACGGCGAAGTGCCGTTCGCATCCGGGGGCTTCCGGCTTCGGGGCGGGCGGCGTTCCGTGAGTCGCAGGTTGTGAGCGTGAGGCGACCTATTCCACCATCTTCTCCGGAAGGCGGGTATGAAAAGAAGCTCTAACCTCAAGCTGGTACTCTTCTTCGCGTCCATCACCTTCGTCTTGACCGCCCTTGTGGTCTTTACGTGGGAAAGGGTCATCCGCGATCCGTTCTTCGAGTGGGTCGAGCAGAGGTATCCGGGCGAGGCCAACAGCCTGACGCGCCTCAACATCCAGCAGCGCGTCGAGCATTTCACCATCTCGATTGCGGTTGACGTGGTCGTCGTCACGCTGCTCCTGCGTCTCGTCAACCGCCAGCAGCGCCGACTCGTCGAGAGCGAGGAACGCTACCGCGCGCTCTTCGAGCACGCCAGCGACGGCATCGGCGTCGTCAACGCGGAGGCACACCGCCTCACCGAAGCCAACAACATGTTCTGCGAGATACTGGGCTCCACCGCGCAGGGGCTCGTCGGGCGCGACGTGCGCGAGATCATCCGCCCGCCGGGCGCAGCCGCCGCCGCCGCCGCCATCCCATCCAACGGGCTCGCCGAACTTCTCGAAGGCAACGCCTCGGGCGAGACCGAGACCGTCATCGAGACGGCGGACGGCGCGGCGCGGCCCGTCTCCATCTCCTTCAAGACGCTGACCACCGAGAGGGAGCACCTGATTATCCTCATCATGCGCGACCTCTCGGCGCGCAGGCAGCTTGAGGGCGAGAGGGAGGAGATGCAGCGGCAACTGTTTCAGACCTCGAAGCTCGCCTCAATCGGCGAACTCTCGGCGGGCGTGGCGCACGAGATCAACAACCCCCTTAACGGCGTCATCAACTTCGCGCAGCTCTTGAAAGACGAGGAAACCGACCGCAGCGATTTCGACCGGCAGATGATCGACGGCATCATTGACGAGGGCGGGCGCATCGCCAAGATCGTACGCGGCCTCCTCGCCTTCGCGCGCCACGACACACACGAGATGCACCGCATCGGCCTGTCGGAAGCCATCAAGACCTCTCTCTCACTCTTCGGTCGCCAGCTCGACAAAGACAACATCACGGTCGAGGTAGACGTTCCGGAAGACCTGCCGCCTCTGAGGGCCGACGGCTCGCGCCTGCGTCAGGTCGTCCTCAACATGATCAGCAACGCACACTACTCGCTGCGGATGAAGCAGCCGAAAGGGACGGAGGGCAAGCTCTTCCGCATCAGCGCGCGGCGCGTCGAGAGCGGCGGGCGCTCTGTGGTGCGCATCGAGTTCTACGACAACGGCGTCGGCATCCCCGCCGGGAACATTGGCAAGATATTTGACCCGTTCTTCACGACGCGGCGGGACGTGGGCGGCACGGGGCTGGGCCTCTCGATCAGCTTCGGCATCGTCCGCGACCACGGCGGGACGATCCGCGCCGAGAGCGAGGCGGGGCAGTTCGCGCGCTTCGTCGTCGAGTTCCCCGCCGACGAGAAGGAGGGCGCTGATGGCTAGTCTCAAGGTTCTGCTCGTTGACGACGAGCCGAGCATCCGCTTGACGATGGGGGAATTCCTCAAACGCGCGGGATACGAAGTGCTCACCGCCTCGGACGGCGATCAGGCCGACGCCCTCATTAAGGCGGACGACATCGACATCGCCGTCATCGACATCAACCTGCCGCGCCGCAGCGGCATCGAGCTGCTCCAAGCATTGAGCCGACGCGAGCCGTTCGTCCCCGTCATTATGATGACCGGCGAGCCTAATCTTTCACAGGTTCCGGACATCGTGCGCGCGGGCGCGTACGACTTCGTCGCCAAGCCCGTGGTCAAGGATACGATCCTCCGCACGGTGGCGCGCGCGGCGGAGAAGAAGCGTTTGAGCGACGAAAAGCAGAGGCTGGAGCGCGAGATCAAGAAGCACGCCGAAGAGCTGGAGCGGCGCGTCGAAGAGCGCACTGCCGAGCTGGCCGAGGCACACAGCTTCCTCAACCTCGTCCTCGACAGCTCGACCGAATACGCCATTGTCGCCGTCGGGACGGACTACCGCATCACGCTCTTCAACCGCGGCGCCGAGCTGCTCTTCGGCTACGCCGCCGACGAGGCGCGCGGACGACTCCCGCGCGAGCTTTTCGTTGATGTCACGCAGACCGGGGTCAACGTCTTCCGCGAGTGCCTGAGAGAAGCCGACGCCGTCGGGCACTACCAGACGGAGATTCACCTCCACCGCTCCGACCGGACGGAGTTCGTCGCCTCGGTCGCGGTCACGCCGATCCGGACTCCCGACGGGCGGCAGCTCGGATACCTCTGCGTCCTCCGCGACCTCACCGCCGAGCGCGAGGCCGAAGCCTCTCTGCGGCGGATGCAGACGCGCCTCGCCCACCACGAGAAGATCGCGGCGCTCGGGCGCGTCGCGGCGCAGGTCGCGCACGAGGTCAAGAACCCGCTGGCCGGGTTGCTCCTCTACTCGATGCACATGAAGAACAAGCTCGCCGCCAAGCTCAGCGAGAGCGAGATGGAGCTGGCCGACAAGATCATCGAGACAATCAATCACCTCATCAACACGGTCGAACAGATTATGGATTTCGCCCGCCCGTTAAATCTCACGCTCAGCAAAGTCAACCTGAACGCGGTCGTCACGAGCGTCCTGCAACTGCTCCAGCCGCAGATGGCCGCCGCCGGGGTCGAGCCGCAGGTGAGCCTCGGCGAAGAGCATCTCCTGTGCGCTCAGCTCGACGGCTCTTCGATCCGCGCGGCGCTCATCAACTTCATCCTCAACGCCATTCAGGCGATGCCCGGAGGGGGACGCCTCGGCGTCATCACAGGCAGAGTCGGCGCGCGGTTGCGCGTCGAGATCACGGACACTGGCTCCGGCATGACCGCAGAGCAGATCGGGCAAATCTTCGAGCCGTTCTACACGACGAAGAGTCAGGGGCTCGGCCTCGGGATGCCATACGCGAAAAGGGTCGTCGAACAGCATCGGGGTACGATCAGCGTCGAGAGCCGTCCGGGCGAAGGCACACGCATCCGCGTGGAACTACCCATCGAAGAAGAGGGGGCGACAGCAGGATGTCCCGACACAAAATTCTCGTCGTTGACGACGAGGCGAGCATCACCAGCGCGCTCGAATTAATTCTCGGCGAAAAGGGTTACGAGGTGGAGACGGCGAAGAGCGTCGGCGAGGCGACGGCGCTGCTCCGGCGGGGCCGCCCCTTCGACCTCGTCCTGACCGACCTGCGCCTCCCGGACTCCGACGGCATTGACCTCCTGACGCGAGTCAAGGGCGAGACGCCCGACACGCAGGTCATCGTGATGACCGCGCACGGCTCTCTTGAGATTACCATCGAGGCCATCAAGCGCGGCGCCTACTACTACGTCGAAAAGCCTTTCACGCCCGACCAGATTTTGCTGCTCGCCGAGCGCGCGCTCCAGTTCGGCGCGATCAAGCGCGAGAACCAGACCTTGCGCGACGCGCTCACGGACGACGGCGAGGCCTTCGGCATCATCGGGCGCGACGCGCGGATGCGCCAGATTCGCGAGACCATCCGCACCGTCGCGCCCTCCGACGCCTCCGTGCTCATCGAGGGCGAGTCGGGGACGGGCAAGGAACTGGTCGCGACCGCCCTTCACGTCCACAGCCACCGCGCCGCGCGCCCCTTTATCCGCATCAACTGCGCGGCCATCCCGCACGAGCTGATCGAGTCGGAGCTGTTCGGGTACAAAAAAGGCGCCTTCACCGGGGCCGACCGCGACAAGCGCGGGCTCATCGACGCGGCGGCGGGCGGCACGCTCCTGCTCGACGAGATCGCCGAGATGCCCCCGCACCTCCAAACGAAACTCCTGCGCGTGCTGCAAGAGCGGAAGCTGCGCCGCCTCGGCGACGAGCACGAGACGGAGGTTGATTTCCGCCTCATCTCTTCAACCAATCGCGACACCGCGCAGATGATCAAGGAGGGCGCGCTGCGCAAAGACCTCTACTTCCGCATCAGCACGGTCAAGATCAGGGTGCTGCCTCTGCGCGAGCGGCTCGACGACGTGGCGCTCCTCGCCGAGCGATTCCTGCAACGCTACTCCGAAAAATACGGCAAGCGCATCCGCGCCGTCTCGCACGCCGCCTTCTCGCTGCTCGCGCGCTACGACTGGCCCGGCAACGTGCGCGAGCTCGAAAGCGTCATCGAACACGCCGTCCTCTTCACGCGCGAAGACCAACTGATGCCGGAGAGCCTGCCCGAACAACTTCACGCGGCGCAGGCGGGCCAATTCCACTGCGTCATCCCCCCGCACGTGACGATGGAGGAGATCGAGCGCGAGGCCATCGCGCAGACGCTTGAGCGCACGGGCGGCAACGTCAAGAAGACCGCCGAGATTCTCGACTACCACCGCCCGACGCTCTACCGCAAGCTGAAGAAGTTCGGCTTCAAGAGTTACGCGCCCCCGGACGCGCCCGTCGAGGATGAGGACGACGCGCAGCCAGGTCTCGGAACCTCTTCTCACTGACTAAGGGGTCGGTGCGGACAATTCAATCGAAGCCAGCCGGCCCCGCCGCCCTCCCCGAATTATTCTTTGTCGGTTCTATTTTAAAAACGCACTTGCAAGCCGGGGCGGTTTAGACTATCCATAGGCTCTATAATCAACACCACTTGGAAGGAACGAGCGGGGCATGGCTAAAGGCGAAGGCGACGGGTTTCGTCGGAAAACGGTTTTGGTTGTTGACGACTACGACGGGGCGCGAAGGATAACGGCGCGGGCGCTGGAGATGTTCGGTTACAGGGCGGTCGAGGCGGCGGGCGGCGAAGAGGCGGTCGAGTTGGCTCGCCGGGAGATGCCGGACCTCATCCTGATGGACCTGAGCATGCCGAACCTCGACGGCTTCGCCGCCATGTACAGCATCCGCCGCCTGATCGGGCTGCGCGACGTACCCTTCATCATCGTCTCGGCGCACACTTCGCCGGAGATTCACGCCGACGCGCTGGCCTTCGGATGCGCCGATTTCATTACAAAGCCGTTCGAACTCGAAATACTGAGGGCCGCCATCGTCCGCCAACTCGAACGAGATGACGCCACTTCCGAGTCGGCCAATCGCCAAACGGATAATCAGACCTAGCCCGTCCGCCTGTCCGCTTTCTTCAAGCCGCGCCGCGCCGCGTCCGAAGTCCTACCCGGCCCCACTCAACCCGGCCCATTCAGGGAATGATAGTTGCTGAACGACGGCTGAAGTGAATAGCCGTTGAGGACTTTCGCGGCCCGCGCATGGCGCGTCGCGGCGAGAGAATTTAAGTTGGGCGGAGCCAGAGGCGAGCGCGCATCGCTCGGAACGTATGACCGGGATTCTTGTGGTTGAGGACGAGCAGAGCGTGGCCGGGGCACTTGGGATGATCCTAGAGGACAGCGGCTTTCTTGTCCGCCTCGCTTCGACCGGGCGCGAGGGCATCGCACTGGCGCGCGTTCTCGCCTTCGATGTGACGATCTCCGACTACCATTTGCCTGACATCACGGGCATTGAAGTGCTCAAGGCCGTCCTGCGCCTCAACCCTCGGGGTGCGACCATTCTCATCACCGCCCACAGCACGCCGGAACTGGTCGCGGAGGCAACGGCCTGCGGTGTCCACACGGTGCTCAAAAAACCCTTCCCTCCGTCCGAAATCCTCTCGCTGGTCAAGAGCCTCGTCGGTCGGGGATGAGACGAGGCGAAAGCACGCCTGAAGACGCGGGCCATTCACGCTCGCGACGCCCGCGCCCGTCCACGGTGGTTCATGCTGTGCCACTGCGCGCTCCGCGTGTTTCAGCATGAAACACCTCGGAAAAGACCCGCTTCATCAAGCCCCGGCAAAAACTTGCGGTCTTCCCGCCGGCGGCCTCTCCGGAGAGTCAAGGTACGGTGCTTGCTTTGACTAAGGGCATTACGGTGAGGGTCGCAACGGCCCACCTCTCGAAGCTAAAAAATCCGCCCGCTGGGGCGCGGTTTGATGAATAAAAATTCCGCCCGCGGGGGCGGTTCGATGAATAAGATGATGAACATTTCCGAAAACGCACCTCGCGCATACGAGACCTCCGACCTCATTCTGGCGAGCTTTCTGCGAAGCCGCAATTTCAGCATCGAAGGCATTAGACGCCAGAGCAGCCGCACTATCTTCGTCTTCGACGATTCCCCGCAACTGCGCCACGCCATCCTTGATTTCGCCAACGACGCGCCCGTCGCGGTGCGCTCGTTTTGCAGCACGATGAGAGATTTAAAAGCCATCACACGCTAACCCGAATCAACCCACCCGCGCCGGCCCATCGGGCGCGGGCTCGCTTCCGCCCGACGGGGCGACTTCAAGGATAAAAACGCTCGGAAAAAGGTTTTATGAAAAAGACTCGACGCGCCCTCTACTTTGCTGCCCTTTTCTTCTCCCTCTTGCTCGGCGCTGGCTTCGCCGCCCGTGCGCAGAACGAGAAAGCTTCCGCCGCGGCGGTCGCTCAGCCGACGCCCTCTGCCGGCACGAACGCCCCGCAGAAAGTCATCAGAGAGGGCGTCGAAGTCGAATTCACCATCGAGCCCGTCGCATCGTCGGACATGTCGCGGTTGACGGCGGGCGAGGACGCACTCGTCCGCTTCCGCGTCACCGACACGGCGACGAAGAACCCGGTCACGGGCGTCAAGCCCTCGGCGTGGATCAATCAGAACACGGGCGAGGATACGGGCGACCCCCGCGTATGCCGCGAGAAGGTCTCGGGCTATCTTCAGGGCACGCTCCGCTCGCGCGCCGACCTCGACCTCAACACCTTCTACGTGCTCGCGCTCAATCAGGAGGCGAACATCTCCGTGATTAATCCGCTGGTCGGCTTCGGCGGCAGCAAGCTGCTCACGCTCATCATGCTCAAGAGTTCCGGCGAAGACTGGGCGCTGACCTCCGATCAGGAGAGGCTCTTTGTGAGCCTCCCGCTCGCGGGTCAGGTCGCCGTCGTTGACACGGCCACATGGAAGGTGACGGGATACATCGAGGCGGGCGCTCGACCGACGCGCCTCGCCCTCCAGCCCGACGGCAAATATCTCTGGGTGGCGGACGACGCCGAAGGAGAGCGCGCGGGAGGCGTCACCGTCATTGATACCGCGACGCTCAAGCCGGCGGCAACCATCGCGACCGGCGCGGGCCACCACGAACTGGCCTTCAGCGACGACAGCCGCTTCGCCTTCGTCACCAATCGGCGTGACGGCACGCTCTCGGTCGTCGAGGTCTCGAAGCTCTCGAAGCTCAGGGACGTGAAGGCGGGCGCGGCCCCCACCTCGCTCGCCTTCTCGCCGCTCAGCAAGGCCGTCTACGTCGCGAGCGAGACGGACGGGGCGATCACGGTCGTTGACGGTCGCACGCACGCAGTCTTGGAGACTATCGCCGCGCGCCCCGGTCTGCACACGCTGCGCATCGAGCCCAAAGGGCGCTACGGCTTCGTCACCAATTCCACAGAGAACGTCGTCCACATCTTCGACGCTTCGACCAACCGCTTCGTCCACACTCTTCAGGCGGGCAAAGCGCCGGATCAACTCTCTTTCTCGGACGCCTTCGCCTATGTCCGCTCGGCGGGCACGGAAGACGTGACCATGATTCGCCTGAGCACAATCGGCAAAGACCCCGACGTGCGACACTTCCCCGGCGGCCAGTCCGCCCCCGGCAAGGCGAGCAGCCCCTCGCTCGCCGACTCGTTCTTCCCCGCCCCCGGCGGCGACTCGATGCTCGTCGCCAACGCGCCCGACGGCGTCATCTACTACTACACCGAGGGGATGGCCGCGCCTCTCGGCAACTTCCAGAACTATCGCCGCGAGCCGAAGGCCGTGAGGGTGGTTGACCGCAGCCTGCGCGAAGTCGCGCCCGGCGTCTACAAGACGAACGTCAAGCTGCCCGAGGGCGGCAAACTCGACGTCGCCCTCCTCATAGATTCGCCGCGCATTGCGCACTGCTTCTCGGTCTCGGCGAAGCCGAACCCCGCCGCACGGAAAGCCGCCAACCGGGGCGCGGTCAAGGTGGAATATCTCGTCAAAGATCGCGGCGTCCGCGCGGGCGAGCCCTTCAAGCTGCGCTTCAAGCTCACCGACGAGGCGACGGGACAGCCGAAGAATAATTTGAAGGACGTGCGCGTGCTGACCTTTCTCGCGCCCGGCATCTGGCAGAGTCGCGACTTCGCGCAAGCCCTCGGCGACGGCGTCTACGAACTCGGCGTGACAGTCCCGGAGGAGGGTTTCTACATGGTCTTCGTCGAGAGCCGCGCGCTCGGCGTCGGCTTCAGGGATGTGCCTTATCTGACTTTGCAGGCAACGAGCCCCGCCGCCGCCGACGCCTCCACTAAGCCCGCCGACGAGAAGCCGTAGCACGCGAAGAGGCGTGTGACTTCGATGAACCGGAGGAAGGTTATGAACCAAAGAGTAGCGACCTCGACCGCCATGCGCAGGGTCTTTCTCAAGTGCCTCGCCCTCGGACTCTGCGCCTGTGCTCTGGCGCTCGTGCCCGCCGCACAGGCGCAAAAGAAGAGGCTGCGCGCCGAGAACGCTCCACGCGGCGGCGCGAAACGGAAGAAGACGGTCGAGCCGCCAATCGCTTTCTATTCCTGCCCGATGGACAGGGACGTTAAAGCCGGGAAGCCGGGCAGGTGTCCGAAGTGCGGCATGGATTTGCGCCCCGTCCGCGCGGAGCGAGCAGAGGCGGGCGCCGCCGCCGCATCGTCAGGGGGTAGGGACGAGGCGGCGTCAACTTCGGACGCGGCGCACGTCGAGGGCGACGCCGCGCGCGTGTCGGGGATGCGCATTCCCGACGTCGAGCTGCTCGATCAGGACGGGCGGAATGTGCGCTTCTACACCGACCTGATTAAAGGAAGGACGGTCGTCATCAACTTCATCTTCACCACCCCGAGCGCCTCAAGGCCTGGGGCGCGAAGTTCCACGCCGGGCCGGGCTGGACGTTCGTCACCGGCGATAAGCCTTCGGTGGACAGGCTGCTCAATGCGCTCGCGGCCTCCGCATCGCGCCGCGAAGACCACTCGCCGGAGCTGCTCATCGTCAACGACGCGCGCGGCACGTGGACGCGTGCTTACGGTCTGGCCGGGGCGAGCAAGCTGATGCAGCTCATCAACGACGCCGCCGCAGGCAAGACCGCCGAAGATAAGACCGCACAAATGCCAAAGGAGACTGCGAACTAATGACAAGGAAAGTTTTGACGGCCATCATCATCATGGCGGCGGCGTTTGCCTCGGCTCAACACTGCTTCGCGCAGGCGCAAGCTCCGGCGCAGAGCGCGACGCGGAGCCCTGCGCCGACTGCGCCGCAGCACGATCACTCGCAAATGAATGACACGGCGAAAGAGCAGGTGAAAGAGCAGTCGGCGGCGCAGAAATATTTCTCGGACGTTGAGCTGGTCAATCAGGACGGGCGGAAGATGCGCTTCTACAGCGACGTGCTCAAGGGCAAGACGGTCGTCATCAACGCCTTCTTCACCACCTGCACCTCGGTCTGCCCCCCGATGAGCCGCAACATGGAGAAGATTCAGGAGGCTCTCGGCGACCGCATCGGCAAGGACGTGTTTCTCGTCTCCATCTCGGTTGACCCCGCGACCGACACGCCGGAGCGGCTCAAGGCATACTCGCAAAAGTTTCATGCCAAGCCCGGCTGGATTTTCCTGACGGGGAAGAAAGAGAATGTTGACTGGGCGCTTTACAAAGTGGGCCAGTATGTCGAAGCGAAAGACGATCACACGACGGGCATCATCATCGGCAACGAGGCAACTGGCCTGTGGAAGAAGGCTCTCGGCATGGCCAAGTCGGACGAGCTGGTGCAGATCGTCCGGAGCGTCGTCAACGATGGGGGCGGCGCGCGTTAACCTTATTCTTCCGCCGCTTGAGTAAGGGCGAGCGCGAACGGCGGCGGCGACCCGCGGATTCGGAGAATTTCTAAAGATGGTCAGGGTCTTAAAGCTCAGTGCGGTCATGCTGTGGGCCGCGGTCGCGCTCGCCGCGTCCGCCCTCTGCGCCGCGCACACTTCGGCGGCGCATCCCGTCGAAGGACAAGAGCAGAAGACGGCGGCGGCGACGGGGGGGGCGGCGGCGGCGGGCGCGGGCACGCACGGGCTGACGCCGCAGGAGCGCCGCGGCAAGGCCATCTACCTGCGCGGCGAGAGCCCTTCGGGGAAAGAGATCACGGCGCTCATCGGCGAGGTTGACGTGCCCGCTTCGACGTTGACCTGCGGCGGCTGCCACGGCGCGCGCGGCGAGGGAAAAACCGAGGGGGGCGTCACCGCGGGCAATCTTTCGTGGACGAATCTTCTGAAGTCCTACGGGCACACGCATCCTTCGGGACGCAAGCACGGGCCGTTCGACGAAGGACTGTTCGCGCGCGCGCTCGTCGAAGGCAGCGACCCGGCGGGGAACGAGTTGGCCGTCGCCATGCCGCGCTTCAAGATGTCGGCGCCAGACCTTGCCGACCTCATCGCGTATCTCAAACGTATCGAAACTGACCGCGACCCCGGCCTGACGGAGACGGGCATCAAGGTCGGGACACTGCTGCCCGCGCAGGGCGCGCTCGCGGAGACGGGCGCGGCCATGCGCGACGTGCTCGCGGCCTACTTCGACGACCTCAACGGCAAGGGCGGAATCTACGGTCGCCGGGTCGAGCTTGCGGTGGCCGAGACCGGCCCGGACGCGGCGGCGACTGCCGCGAGCGTGCGGCTGCTCGTCGAAGACGGGCAGGTCTTTGCCATCGTCGGCGGCATGAGCGCCGGGGCCGACAAAGAGCTGGCCGCGCTGACACAGGAGGTTGAAATCCCTTTCATCGGCCCCGCGACGCTTCTGCCGCAGACGGGATTTCAGACGAACCGCTATATCTTCTACCTCCTCCCCGGCATGAGCGAGCAGGCCCGCGCCCTCTTCAACTTCAGCGCGCAGCGGCAGCCGCTTGCCAGAGCGCGCGTGGCGATTGTCTACCCGGAAGGCGGGATGACGGCGGCGGCGGCGGCGGACATCGCAGAGCTTTGCAAAAAGAGCGGGTGCGGCGAGTTGCGGCAGAGCACCTACACCGTGCCCGCCGTCTTCAAAGACAAAATCTTTCTCGCCTTCCCGTCCGTGCCCGCCGACGTCACGCCCGCGGGCGAGGCGGAGCTGCGCGCGCTCGTCGAGAAGTACAGATTCCCCATGCGCCACACCGCCGCGCAGCTATCGGCGCTGGCCGCCGCCAAGGTGCTCGTCGAAGGGCTCCAGCGCGGCGGCAGGGACGTGAGCCGCGAGAAGCTGGTGACGGCGCTCGAAGGGCTCTACGAATACGAGACCGGCGCGACGCCGCGCCTGACGTTCGGGCCGAACCGGCGCGTCGGCGCGTCGGGCGCATACATCGTCGGGATAGACCCCGCACGGAAGGACTTCGTCGCCGTCGGCGATTGGGTTAAAGCCAACTGACCTCAGATGAATGAAGGAAGAGAAAACATGGGCCGCACAGATCGGATGAACAAACTCTCAGCGACACTCCTCGCCGCGCTCGCCGCGGTGCTCACGCCCGCGGCGCACGCCGCCTCCACACGACAGCAGACGCCGCAGACGCCGCCGAGTCAGGGCGCGACCGCGCAGAACGAGTTCAAGCCCGCGTCGGAGGGTTGCGGCTGCGAGGGCAAGCCTTTGCCCGACGTGCTCGCGTCGGTCAACGGCATCAAGATTTCCGCGCCGGACTTCTCGCCCGAAGTCCGGCGGCGCGCCGGAGAACTCAGGCAGCAGGTCATCGAGGCCCGGCGGCGCGAACTCGACTTGCAGATCAACAGCAAACTTCTGGACGCAGAGGCGAAGAAGCGCGGCGTGACCGCGGCGAAAGTCGTCGAGGCCGAGATCATCGCCAAAGCGGCGGAGCCGACCGAAGCGGAAGCGCAGGCTTTCTACGATGCCAACCGGGCACGCATCCGCGGCGAGTTCAGGGACGCAAAGGCCAACATCGTCAACTACCTGCGCGAACAGCGCCAGCGCGAACGGGCGAGCGCCTTCTCCGATGCGTTGCGCGCCGGCGCGCAGGTGAAGAAACTCGTCCCCGTCGCGACGCCGCCCACCACGCCGGCAGACCGCGCGCGCGTCCTCGCCACCGTCAACGGCCAGAACATCACCTCCGCCGACATCGAAGACAGTCTCCGCCCCCTAATCTACAACGTGCAGGAGCAGACTTTCAGGATGCAGAGTCAGGACATCGAGCGGAAGGTCAACGACCTCCTCCTCGAACAAGAGGCGCAGAAGTCGAAAGTCACGACGCGCGCCCTGCTCGACCGGGAAGTCGAAAAAGTGCGCCCCGTCACCGAGGCCGACGCGCAGAAGTTCTACGACGAGAACAAGGCTCGCATCGAAGGCGACTTCGCGCAGACGAAGGAGCAGATCATGCAATACCTGCGCGACAGCGAGAAGCAGAAGGCGTTGGTCGCCCTCGCTCAACGCCTGCGCGGCGCGGCGCAGGTTCAGACTTTCCTGACGCCGCCCGAGCCGCCCCTCTACGCCATCTCGACCGACGACCAGCCGACGAAAGGGAACCCGGCGGCGAAAATCACGCTCGTCGAGTTCACAGACTTCCAGTGCCCCGCCTGCGCGCAGGCGCATCCCGTCATCGAGCGCATCGCGCAGGAATACGGCGACCGCGTGAGAGTGGTCGTGCGCGACTACCCGCTCCACCAGCACGAGCACGCGATGAAGGCCGCCGAGGCCGCCGAGGCCGCGCGCGCGCAGGGCAAATACTGGGAGTATGCTTCCCTCCTCTTCCAAAACCAGACGGCCTTGCAGGTCGATAAGTTGAAGGAGTACGCGAGTCGTGTGGGGCTCGACCGCGGGAAGTTCGATGCCGCGCTCGACAACGGTCAATTCACCGCTAAGGTTCAGCGCGACGTGCTCGAAGGCCAGAGCGTCGGCGTGGGGGGCACGCCCACGCTCTACCTCAATGGCAGGCGCGTCACCGACGCGTCCTATGACGGACTCAGAACGGCTATCGAGCTGGCCCTCCGGGCACCGGCGAAACAGCTCAAGCCTTGATAGCGGATGGCAAAGCGAGCCGGTAGTGACTGCTCCATAACAACATACCCTTGCGACCGCCCGGCCATAGCCGAGGCGGTCGAGTTTTTTTATCTACATGACTCTTTGGCTGCTTGCTCGTTTATGCTGACTGCTGGTTCAAATTCTTTCGGGCTTTTTTCAAGACCCGCACCGTCCCCTTCAAGAGACTCTAAAATAATGCCCTTTATGCTAAGATAAATAGAGTAGAAGCCTCCCCTTCAAAAACCGGAGAGAAGTTATGGCCGACGGTCTTCTTGACAAGCTGGCGGCGCTCATCAGGCAGGAGCGCGAGAGCCTGCTCGAACAGTGGCGTCGCGACGTGCGGCACATCCCCGGAGCGCAGGACCTTGACACGCCGACCCTCAACGATCACATCCCCGAGCTGCTCGAAGAACTGGCCACCACACTCCAATTAGAGCATGACGAGACAATGCTTGACCCTCACATGGAGCTCAATCCGAAAGCACACGGCTTACAACGCCTTCGAGATGGATTCGACATTGTGGAGGTTGTCGCAGAGTACAATGTTCTACGCAATGCTTTGCAGGACCTTACCGAAATGCATGGTCTGGTCCTGCAGGGGAAGGCTGGTCACATCGTCAACCGCGTGCTCGATGAGGCGATCGGATTGGCCGTGGATACATATGCCAGAGAGAAAGCCGTGGAACTGCAGCAGCGTCGGCAGGAGCATCTTTCCTTCGTCGCCCACGATCTGAGAACTCCTCTGGTAGCTATCTCCATCGCGTCGGAAATTCTGGAACGCAATCTTTCCGACGAAACCAAGGATGAGGAATCTTCGATGCTGCTGAGCACTTTGCAACGTAATGTCAAACGCCTGGACGGGCTGGTCACGAAGGTTATCCAAGAGGAGAAAAATCTCAATATGGATACGGCGCTCCAACTGGAGCGCCGTGACTTTGACCTGTGGCCCGTCGTCCACGATCTGATCCGCGACCTCCAACCGTTAGCCGAAGCTGCCGACACCGAACTCCGCAACAGAATTTCAATTCGTCTGGTAGTTTTCGGGGACGCCGGTTTACTAACACAAGTGTTTCAGAATTTGATCTCTAACGCGATTGATTACACGCCCAAGGGAGAGATCGTGATCGGGGCGCAGGAAACGGAGGCAGATGGTGGAGTCGAGTGTTGGGTGAGCGACAACGGCGCGGGCATCCCAGAGAAGTTCATTGAAAAAGTCTTCGACAAGCTGGAGACCGACCCGGAGAAGAAGGGCGGCATGGGCCTCGGCCTCGCCATCGCCAAACAAGTTGTAGAAGCCCACGGCGGGAAGATTTCCGTCGAGAGCAAGGAAGGTCTCGGATCAACCTTCCGATTCACACTCCCCGGCCGGCCCGCTCTCGAAAGTTAGACCGGCGAATACTCTCCCGCGAGTGCCGCTCCGGTTGAATGAGTTGTCAGGCAGCAACTGTTCCGGGTTCCGGCTCTGTCTGTACTTGGTTTTGATAGTTACTTCTTCGCAGTCTGCTTTTTGATAAATTCAAAAATAGCTTTGTGCCCCGCCGGAAGACTCCCTTTAACAAAATACTCGATAATATCCAACCCATGATCGAGGTTGTTGAAGTAGTGAAACTCCATCTTTGACTTTCCGGCTTTCTTCGCCTGCTCCTCCAGTTTCCTCACGCCCTCGATGGGCACCATTGCGTCATCATCACCTTGAAAGAAACCAATCGCAATATTGAGCTTGGAGAGAAACGTCCAGATGGGTTGGTGTGCGAAATGATCCTTGAACCAATCTTTCGGTGTGCTCACTGCGGCTGAAGTCCTGGCCCACTCATTGAGCATCTCATAGTTCTTCGTCTCAACGGCGTCTCTTAAATCTCTTAAACGGCTGGAGAGCAGGCCAAGCTCTTCTACCGTGAAGAAGCCATCAAGGTCCTTATCAAGGGCCTCGAAGGGGGCATTCTTGAGCACTTTTTCGCGGTACTTATGGGGGTCTGCCTCAAACTCCTGCTTTGAGATTTTGCCGTCTTTATCTGTGTCGAAGAACTTTATCCATGGCAGGAAAGCGCCGCCCGTGACGATATATCTGAAATTGTCTCTCATATTACTGGTCAGAACGCCGTACAGAATGAGCCCCCTTAACTGCCCGCGGCTTCGTAGAGCCGCCTCGGCCGCAAGTAATGTTCCTTCGCTTGCACCCATCAGGAAGATGCGCGAGGCATCGATGCCGGGTTGTTTTTTAACAATCTGGACGGCGCTCATCACATCGCGCACTTTGTTTTCCAGCGTACTCGTATTGTAAATATCCCAATCAATCGTCTCGTAACGAGGAGGCTTATCGCCCATGCGTATGCCGCGCCCCTCATAGCTGAAGAATGCCACGTTCATTTCGGGTAGCTTCTCCCGATAGAGATCAAAATAATTGAAGGTTTCGCTGCGACTCTTCTGTCGCTTCATATCTACGGTCATGCCCTCTGCCGTTTGAACGTAGATCACTACCGGATGAGACCCGCCCGAGGTCGGGATGGTAAGCTTCCCAAACATTTCGTAGTGGTCATAAGAGGTGAAGGGAATTTCGATGGTCTTCGTCTTCACGCCACCCTCTTGAGCCGCATCATGGGCGCACGCCGGAGGCGCACCGAACTTCAGAGAAAACATGAGTAAGATAAAAATAGCGGGCACTGCGCGGCGATGCAGAATCCTGCACATGAACATCTCAGAAGTCCTCCCTGAATTTTAGTCTTATCGCTTTGTGACTCATGTAGTTCGAAGGGGCGACTATCTTCCTTTCGGTAATCATCTCCGGTCTGGCGGCCTAACGCTGGAATTGAGACAGGCTGTTTAATCGCTTCGCTCTCAAACAGTCATCTCTAATGAACTGTTCGACAGAGCGTGGAAGAGAAAATGAACCCGACCAAATGTCAGTCTGGCAAAGGCTGCGCAAATATCCATTCTATCGCCGGGTCACGCCCTGCCGTATAAAGTTTCCACACAGGCTCAATCAATTTGTCAGGCATTAACGACGGTGTATCATTGTCTTGCAATTTGTAATACCGCGTCGAATAGGACACCTCTAAGCGGGAATGAGGCAACGTCAACTCATCATTCTCCGAATAGCTGTTGGGTTTTGAGCCGCTTGGCTCGCCGACGAGAATCGCCTTCATCTCTCGACGAGCGTCAATGGCGCTCACCATCGCCGCCGAGATTGTGCCACGCCCGATAATGACGAACAGACTGTTCGGTTTGCGAAAGGCGGCACGCTCCTTAAGTTCTTTAAGCAAATGCGAACGAAACTTAATAAAATCGCCGCCGTTGCTTTGGCGCACGTCTATCACAAGTCGCTTGGATTTAGAACTGTCAATTAGTCCGAAGGTTTCTTCGGCAACACGCTTAAAGGTGCTGGCATCAGGATAGGATTTAAGGTTGAGATAAACGCTTTGTGAATTAGCCGGCGCAGTGACCCACATCAGCTCGTTAAATCGCTGCCGGTAAAGCGGCACTTCTTTCAAAGTCGAGAGCCATTCGACTTTAGCGTCGGGCGCGACAGCCTCCATGTCTAAAGAGAATTGCTTTCCCTCCGGATCCTCAAACGTCCATTGCGCGCGCTTCAAGTCCGGCGCGATTTTAAGCGCGTGAAGAACTTCGGCCAAGGGCAACAAACCTGTGTTCCCGTAGCGGAGAAACTGCTCGTTTTCATGCGGGATTAAAGTGTTGACTCGCGCTGTTGCCTCTGCGAGATTTAACCCGCCGACCCCGACCACACGGGTGCCGAGAGCGCGTTTGTACTCGGCGGTTGTTCTCAACACGCGCAAATCATTGCCGAGCCAGTACAGCGTCAGAAGGTAACGGTTGAATGTCTTTGGCGGAGATAATGCAGTATGTGCATCTCCGACCATTGCAATGATGCGCCGCAGACCGACTAAAATCTCATGCTCCTGCAAAGAAGGAATAGCAGCATCGAGTTCTGCAATGGCGCGTTCAAATTGGCTTTTGGAAACTGTATGAAATGCGTTCTTATGCCGGCGCGGCAATTCTTTGGCGAGATACTGTAAATCTTGTCGCCATTCTTCCTTTGTAAGAGAAGCGGGACGCGGTGAATCCACGTCTGCTCCGGCGAAAGATGTGGTCATCTGCCAGCTCCCAAGTAACAAGACGAGCGCAATAGTCTTTGTCATTCTTTTCATTTTCTCAGCCTCTTCGATGATCCGATAAACATCTGCCGCTTTAGCTTCACTATCGAAGCCGCCCAACGCCCCGCATCACCCGCCGCCGCACAACTTGCGGGAGCGGCAAGTTTTCGATGAGAGGCGGGCTCAACGCGGTCGGGTGCAGACCGTTGTGAGGCGGCGCGGCCTTCGCCAGCTAAGTTTCTTCTCGAAGCTTTGGCTCGCTCTCCAACTCTGGGTACTTGCCTCTGACACTTCGGTAAAAATCCCGTATTTTATTCATATCTTCGTTAACATTCCCGCTCGGTATCACATACATACCCAGTCCACATAACTTTCTGCTGTAATCCAGATAACCGAGACCAATCGGCACCCTACTCGCGGAGGCAATATGATAAAAGCCTGACTTCCACACCTCCACTTTGCTTCTGGTCCCCTCCGGCGGGACGGCTAAAATGAGCGTAACCTCCACCACCTCAAAGGTGGTGGTTTCCCTGTAACGGACTGAAAGTCCTGAATGTGGCGTGGCGTGAAGCTTTAACTCGCATCCGGCTCACCTTCCACGCGAAAGTCTGA
>JAIVJM010000212.1:0-29032 GCA_020199995.1 Acidobacteriota bacterium
GTCCAGAGTTGACCTCGTGGACGGACGCCACACCTCACCCGCCGCGCTCTTTTCAACCCATCGCCTCACCCGCGCCCTCCCGCCAGCGTAAACATAGCTTTTCATCCTATCCAGCGAAAATTACTGATTTCGATGGCGGCGCAGGAGGGCGAGTCTTGCTTCTACAATCGCCTTCGTGTTGATGAGTTGCGCGCGGCGCGATAAAGTAGGGGCAAGGAGCAACACCGGAAAAGATGAGCCGTTCGATTCACTTCGCAGACCGAGGGCAGCGTGCGCGCACGGCGGCGTCCGAGCCGGACGTGCTCGACGCTTTGCGCGCGACGGTGGGCGCGGAGAACGTGCTGGTTGACGCGCAGAAGGTCGAGCCATATGCGGCGGACGCTTTGAAGGAGAAGTTTCCGCCGGAGGCGGTCGTGCTGCCCGGCTCGGCGCGCGAAGTCTCCGAGGTCGTGCGACTGGCGAACGAGCGGCGTTTCCCCGTCACGGCGCGCGGCGGCGGGGTCGGCTACACGGGCGGCGCTGTTCCCGTCGAGGGCGGCATCGTCATCGGCACCGACCGCATGAACCGCATCACAGAGATCAACGCCGACAACCTCTACGCGGTGACCGAGCCGGGCGTCACGACCTACGCGCTGCAACAGGCGGTCGAAGCGCAGGGGCTCTTTTACCCGCCCGACCCGGCCTCCTACAAGAACTCTTTCATCGGCGGCAACATCGCGGAGAATGCGGGCGGCATCCGCTCGGCCAAGTACGGCGTGACCAAACACTACGTGCTCGGGCTCGAAGTCGTGCTCCCGACGGGCGAGATCGTCGAGACCGGCGGGCGGACGAGCAAGAACGTCGTCGGCTTTGACCTCACGGGCTTGATGTGCGGCTCCGAAGGGATGCTCGGCATCATCACGGAGGCGACGCTCCGGCTGCTCCCGCTGCCCGAGGCGACGCGCACGGTGCGCGCGACCTTCCGCACGATGTCGGCGGCCTGCGCCTGCCCCCCGGCCTTCACCCGCGCGCGCGTCACGCCGGTCGCCATCGAGGTCTTAGACCATAGCTCAATTCGCGCCGTCGAAGCCGAGTTCGCCTTCGGCATCGACCCGGAGGCGGGCGCGCTCCTGCTCGTCTCGGTGGACGGCCACCCGGAGGAGGTCGAGCGCACCTCGCGCGTCGTCGAGGAGGTGATGAGGGAGCTTGGCGGCTACGACATCCTGCGCTCTGAGACGCGCGAGGACGAAGACCGTCTGTGGGACGTGCGCCGCGCGCTCTCGCCCGCGATAAAGAAGTACGGGACGCTCAAGTTCAACGAGGATGTCGTCGTGCCGCGCTCGCGCGTGCCCGAGCTGATCGAGCGCGTCGAGGAGATCGGGCGACGCCACGAGACCTTCGTCGTCAACTTCGGCCACCTCGGCGACGGCAATATCCACGTCAACTTCATGTGCGACCGCGACGATGCGACGGCAGTCCGCCGCGCGCGCGCCGCCGTCCGCGACACCTTCGCCGCGTCGGTCGAACTGGGCGGCACGATCAGCGGCGAGCACGGCATCGGCTATGTCAAAGCCCCGTACCTCGGGATGGCGCTCGACGCCGCCACGCTCGAAACGATGCGCCGCATCAAGCGCGCCCTCGACCCCCGCGGCATACTCAATCCGGGGAAGATGTTTGTTTGAGCTGTTAGCTCTTGGCTGTTAGCTTTCAGCTTTTTGTCTTTAACGACGGCTGACCTGCTTCGACAAAGCGGCATGCTCTTGAATACGGTTTTAGCTAACAGCTAACAGCTAATCGCTAACAGCTACGTTATGCTTTCTGTCCTTCTGGAACTTCAGCGCCTGAAGCGCCTCGACCGCACGGGCTGGGTCTTGCGCGGGTTGCCGCCGGGGGCCGAGTCGGTGGCGGCGCACTCTTTCGGCGTGGCGCTGGCGGCGATGCTGCTGGCCGATGAGGCGTCGGCGCGCGGCGTCCGGTTGGACGCGGAGCGCGTGCTGCGCCTCGCGCTGCTGCACGACGTGGCCGAGGCGCGGACCGGCGACATGCCGCGCACGGTCGCGGACTACTACGGCCAGGAAGTGCGCCGGCGGGCCGAGCGCGCGGCCTTCGACGACATCATGCGGGACTTGGGCGAAGCGCACGGCGGGCGCTACGGCGAACTGCACGAAGACTATGAGGAGCGCGCGAGCCTTGAGGCGCGGCTCGTGAAGGCGGCGGACATCATTGACCTGCTGGCGCAGGCGCTCATGTTCGAGCGCGCGGGCGCACGCGGTCTCGAAGAGTTCTGGGAGGGCGCGGAGGCACGCGACTTCGGCCTCGAAGGCGTGAGCCGCGAAGTCGTCCGCGAGACAATCACGGCCCTCGTCCGCGCGCGGGCGGAGATGAAAAAGGAGTAAGCAGTAAGCAGTGAGCCGTAAGCAGTAAAGAAGGATTTCAGATTTCAATTTTGAAGTCTTCAAGTCGAGAGTTGAAGATTGAAGGCTGCTCACTGCTTACTACTTACTGCTTACTGAATTCTTATGGATTGGTTGACGCGACATTTGGACTCATGGGGCCTGACGTGGTGGCAGGTACTGGCGGGGGTGCTCATTTCGGTGATCACCTTCGTCGCCAGCATCGCGGTAGTGACCTTCGTGCTGGTCAAGCTGCCCCCCAACTATTTCCACTCGTCGCACGAGCGCGACTTTCTGGTTGACCGCCACCGCGCGCTGCGCTGGACGGGAATCATCGCCAAGAACCTGTTCGGGCTGGTGCTGGTCTTTTTCGGCGTCGTGATGTCGCTGCCGGGCGTGCCGGGGCAGGGCGTCCTGACCATCCTGCTCGGCATCATGCTGCTCGATTTCCCCGGCAAGCGCAATCTGGAGACGAAGCTGGTGGGCCGTCCGAAGGTGTTCCGCATGATTAACCGCCTGCGCGAGAAGTTCGGCAAGCCGCCGCTGTTTCTGGACTGATAAGGAGGGGGCCGGGTCTCGGGTCTCGGGCGATGGTGAAGAAATAGTCTTTTGCCGTCATCCGACACACGAGACCCGGCCCCCTCTTTGCGTTGACAAGGCCGAAGCGCGTTTGTTAGCTTCCCTTGATTGATTTAACTATATTTTTTGCGCCGGTGTGGGTCGCGGAGGGTGATCTCTTTATCTTTCAATGTCCAACTCAAAGCTCACGATGAACGTGCCGCTTTCACGCCTGGCGGCGACGCTGGCCCTCGCCGTGTTGCTCACGGGCTGCGGCCTGCTGAGTCCGAAGCGACGGGTCGCCGTCTCCCAAGTGCTCACGCCGCTTGTCGAGGCTGACACGTCCGCGCTCTTTGCGGAGGTCAACCGGCTGGCCGGCGTGCGCTCGCTGCGCGGCAAGATTGACATCCAGTTCCTCGACACGTCCTTCGCCGAGTGCGGCGTGATAGACAAGTACCGCACGACCGAGGGGAGCATCATCGTCCAGCGGCCCGGCCAGATTTACCTCTCGATTCTGGCCCCCTTTGGCATCAAGGTTGCAGAGATGAGCTCGAACGGGCAGCGGTTCTGGGCCGCGCTCTACCTGGGCGACGAAAAGTACCGGCGCTTCGTCGGCGGCACGAATAGCGCAGTCTACGAGAAACTGGAGGCCAGCGGCGCAGCGCCCGACTGCCGTGGGGGCGGCAAGAAGCAGGAGGCCGCGATGCAGCGCGCCACCGTCAGCGCCTTGTCGAGCCTGCGCCCGCAGCACTTTTCCGACGCCCTGCTCGTCCTCCCCATCTCGACGGAGAACTCGAACCTGCTCTACGCGCAGTCCGAGACTTTCGAGGAAGAGCTGGACACGCGCCCGAACGCGAAAAGAGGGGCGCGTGTCGTGCGCGGCTACTACATCTTGTCGGAGCTTGAGCCGCAGGGGCCAAACCGCGCTCGCGCGCTGCGCCGCTTCTGGTTCGACCGCGTCGGCGCGGTGCGTCTGGCGCGCGTGCAGACCTATAACGAGCGCGGGCAGCTCCTGACGGACGTGATCTACGGCAACCCGAAGAGTTTCGGCGCAGACGGGCGCTACCAACTGCCCTCGCAGGTCGAGCTGACGCGCCCGCAGGATCGCTACTCGATTCGCATCGCCTTTCAGGACTCCGAGTCGGTTGACGTAGACCGCGCTTACGACGACCCCGAAATCTTCGTCCTGAAGAACGACTCGAAACTGCCGGAAGTCGATTTGGATGCGAAGAAGAAGTAAAAGCCGTCAATCGTCAATCGTCAATCGTCAATGGAAAAGCCGGTCGCTAACCGTGGCAGACGATTTACCGGCCATGGCTGAGTGCCGCGCAGAGACACGATTCACGGTTCACCGCCCTTAATCTATTCACAATTTACGATTGACGATTGACGGCCTTTTTATGGACAGTCTCGCCGCAGCCAACGTCCGCCAGCGTCCCGTGCGCGCCCTCGTGAGCGCGGCGGGCGTGGCGCTGGGCGTGTGCCTCGTGATGCTGTTTACGGGGCTGGCGCGCGGGATGTCGAACGACCTCCAGCGCCGCTCCTCGAACCTGCGCGCCGAGATCATCTTCACGCGTCCGGGCTCGACCGAGATGATGAGTTCGGGCGCTAACCTCGACACGCGGTACGAGGACGAGCTGAAGAAGATCGCGGGCGTCCGGCTGGCCGTCCCGGCCATCCGCTACATCTCGCAGGGCGGGCGCGGCTTCGGCTTCGAGCAGGTCGAGGGCGTGGACTGGCGGCCCTTCGCCGAGATGAACGGGATGAGCCTCGTCGAAGGGCGCGCGCCCGAGGGCGTCAACGAGGTGGTCATTGACGAGACCAAGTCGCGCAACAACGACCTCCGGGTCGGGAGCACGCTGAAACTGTTCGGCGACCAGCCCTACACGGTCGTCGGCGTCTACACGCCGGAGGCGGGCCCGCGCATTAAGATGTCTCTGGCCGCGATGCAGGACGCGCTCGAAGCGCCGGGCAAATGCACCTGGATTTACGTCAAGCTCGACAACCCCGCGGAAGAGGTCGCGATGGCGCGCCGGCTCGACGTGGCATTGCCGGGCAACAAAATCCAGTTCACGCGCGAAGTCTTCCGCGGCTTCGAGGAGAGCATCCCTTACCTCGGCACTTTCCTGCGCACGCTCGTCGGGCTCTCGGCGGTGGTGAGCGGACTGGTCGTGATGCTCGCGATGTACACGACGATCACCGAGCGCACGCGCGAGATCGGCATCCTCAAGGCGCTCGGGGCCTCGCGCCGCTACATCGTCGGCGAGATTGAGAAGGAGGCGATGCTGATCAGCGTCTGCGGGGTCGCGGCGGGCTTCGCCGTCTCGTTTCTCGCGGGCTACCTCATCCAGCGCGCCTACGGCCTCCAGTTCGAGTACAGTTGGGCATGGGGCTTAACGGCGGCGCTCATCGGGCTCTTGGGCGGCGTCCTCGGCGCGCTCTACCCGGCGGCGCGCGCCGCCAACCTCGATGCCGTGAGCGCCCTCTCCTACGATTGACGACCACTGACGACTGATGCGAACAATTCTACAAGCCGAGAATCTGGAGAAGGTCTACCGCGTGGGCAGCGTTGACGTGCACGCCCTGCGCGGCGTGTCGCTGGAGGCGGAGGAGGGCGAGTTCATCGCCATCATGGGGCCATCGGGGTGCGGCAAGTCCACGATGCTGCACCTGCTGGGGGGCTTGCTGACGCCTTCGAGCGGGCGCATCGTGATTGACGACGAAGACCTCACCGCCACCACCGACGCGCGCCGCACCGACATCCGTCGGCGCAAAATCGGCTTCGTCTTCCAGCGCTTCAACCTCTTCCCGACGCTCACGGCGGAGGGGAACCTGCGGCTCGCCGAGCGCATCCACGCGGGCGGCGACGGCGGCAAAGACGACCCCGAGCGGCGGCGCGAAATCCTGCGCCTGCTCCAACTCGAAGACAAGATGCACCACAAGCCGCTGGAGCTTTCGGGCGGCGAGCAGCAGCGCGTCGCCCTCGCCCGCGCGCTCGTCAACCGCCCGGCCATCGTTCTCGCCGACGAGCCGACCGGAAACCTCGACTCCGAGAACTCGGCCATTGTCCTCAACATGTTTCAGGAGATGAATTTCCGCTTCAACCAGACCATCATTATGATCACCCACAACCCGGAGGCCGCCGCCATGTGCCGCCGCATCATCCAGATGCGCGACGGGCAAATCGTTGCCCCCGGTCCCCGTGTCCAGATATAATGCAGGGGCTGGAGGCTAGAGGCTGGAGACTAGCTTGAAACCAGTCTCGTCCTCTGGCCTTTAGTCTTTGTATGGGTCGTATTCTTAAAAAAATCGTCCTCTGGTCGTACGGGCGCACCACTTGGCAGTACGACATTCTGTGCGCCCTCATCCTCGCCTTCGTCTTCCTGACGCCGAAAAGCTGGTTCGAGGAAAGCGAACTAAAGCCCGTTCTTTTGCATCATAATGTGTCTCTTGGAGCGAAAAAATTGCTCCTTCTGCCCCAGAATCAGGGGCCAAACCCCGACGCACAGGAGATTCTCAAGGGCGCGCGGATTGCAACCAGCCGTCCTGAGGTGCGGGTCAGAGGGTGGCGGCAGATGCTCGACGCGGACGGCACAGTCGTCGCGTACGAAGTTGACATTGAGTGATCATTAACTATAATCACCCGGTTTCGGAGACCGGGCAGGAATCTCCCCCGATTCTTAAAGGAGTTCGCATGAAGAAGTTATTTCTACTTGGCCTCGTGGCCGCACTTTTAGCCAGCACGGCGGCGCTTCCCTCCAGCGCCAGCGCGCAGGGGGCCGGGCTCGTCAGCTCGATCCTCAATAAAATGGAGCGCAACCGCCGCGACATGCGCAGCCTTCGGGCTGGCGTCGTGATGCAGAAGTTCAACGCGCAGATTAAGGCGTACGACAACTTCCAGGGCGAGGTGCAGTATATGCCGGGCGAGGGACAGAACGTCTCCGTGCGCATTGACTGGCAGAAGCCGCAGCGCGAGCATCTCGCGGTCACGGGCGGCAAGTACACGCTCTTTAAGCCGCGCATGAACATGGCCTATCAGGGCAGCACCAGCAGCCGCACCAAAGATTCCAGAGTGAGTGGCATCCTTGGCTTCGGCCTCGGGATGTCGAAGGCGCAGTTCAACTCGAGCTACAACGTGGAGCTGGCGGGCGAGGGCACGCTCGACGGCCCGCACGTCTGGCTTTTGAAGTTCACGCCGAAGGGCAACGCCGGCTTCAAGTACGCCGAAGTCTGGGTTGACGACAGCGGCATGGCCTTGCAGACGCGCGTTACCGAGCGCAATAACGACTCGACGCTCGTCCGCCTGATCAACCCGCAGAAGAACGGGCGCATTGACCCGAAAGTGTTTGACCTCCAGCTCGGCTCAGGCGTCAAGATCGTCAAGGGCTAAGGTT
This sequence comes from Acidobacteriota bacterium, assembly GCA_020199995.1. GTDB lineage: Bacteria > Acidobacteriota > Blastocatellia > Pyrinomonadales > Pyrinomonadaceae > JAIVJM01. The sequence goes on from JAIVJM010000212.1 coordinate 7,325, forward strand.
TCGCAACCAACTCTAGCGGCGGAAGGGTTCCGGCACGAGTGGAGTCGGAACCCTTCCGCCGTTTTTGCGGCCCCCCGTATCGAGTTGTCAAAGCGCGCCCATGTCCCCCGGCGACTTGCTTCCCGCCCGCTCTTTGCGTATTTTCTAACAGCAACTTCCAGAGGGGACTCCCGACGCGCCTGACAAGCAGAGCTTTCCCGCGGCGCACGAACGGGCCACCACACAGTTTGATGAAGAGAAGTACGCTGCTTAAGTTAAAAACACGCCAGGCGCAGTTCATCCTGCGCGGACTGGCCTCGACGCGCCATCCCGTGCTGGCGCACGTCATCCCGATGCGCCGCTGCAACTTGGCGTGCGCCTACTGCAACGAGTACGACAAGGTCTCGGAGCCCGTGCCCGTCGAGGTGATGCAGCGGCGGCTCGACAAGCTCGCCGACCTCGGCACGTCCATTATCACCATCTCGGGCGGCGAGCCGATGATGCACCCGCGGCTCAACGACATCATCCGCCACATCCGTCGCCGGGGGATGATTGCCGGGCTCATCTCGAACGGCTACTACATGACGCCGGAGGGCGTGCGGGGTCTGAACGACGCGGGGCTCCAGTACCTCCAGATCAGCATTGATAACGTCGAGCCGGACGAAGTCTCGAAGAAGAGCCTCAAGAACCTCGACAACAAGCTCGTGAATTTGGCCGAGCACGCCGACTTCCACGTCAACATCAACTCGGTCATCGGCGGCGGCATCAAGAACCCCGACGATGCGCTCGTCATCGCGCGGCGCGCCAGAGAACTGGGCTTTGAAACCACCGTCGGCATCATCCACGACGGCGAAGGGATTCTGAAGCCTCTAGCCGAGAGGGAGCGGAAGGCCTACGAGGAGCTGAAGCAGTTCAACAAGAGCGACTACTCGCGGCTCGGCTGGTTCCAGAACAACCTCGCCGACGGCAAGCCGAACGACTGGCGCTGCCGCGCGGGCGCGCGCTACCTCTATATCTGCGAGGACGGGCTCGTCCACTACTGCTCGCAGCAGCGCGGCAACCCCGGCATCCCGCTCGCCGACTACACGATGGACGACTTCGACCGCGAGTACAACGCCGACAAGTGGTGCGCGCCGCTATGCACCGTCGCCTGCTCGCACAAGGTCGCCATCCTCGACAACTGGCGCAACCCGCAGCAGGGCGCGCAGAACGCCGCCCCGCAGAAACTCCGCGACGCCATCATGCGCACCATCCGCGCCGAGTAGGCGGAAAGCGCCGCACTCAGTCAATTCCTGAAAGAAACTTCAAAGCCGCAAGGAAGCGAATTCTCAGTGAATCGCCGGAGGGGTGAGTGCGCTCAATCGCTCACGCGCTCTCATGCAATTTGCGTCTCCCGGTGAAGAGAGGCAGAGCGGACTGTCGAGGAATCGTTCGTAGCTGGTCACCGCTTCGTCCGGACGGTTAAGGGATTCGAGCAACGCGGCGATGTGAAGGTAAAGTCTTTCGTCCGGTTCGCCGCCCGCCGCTGCCGCCCGCAACTCGGCGAGCGCATCTTCGGCGCGCCCCGCCTCAAGTAGTTCCAGCCCCAAAAGCTTGCGCGTGTGCGCGTCGTCCTGCGTGCGGAGCGCCGCGCGGTATTCGCCGATGGCACGCTCGCGCCGCCCGTAGAGCTTCGCCCGCGCGGCGCGCGCCAGATGCGCGTCGAAGCTTTGGTAGTCCTGATAAAAATAGACCGCGCCGGCCAGCAGGAGAGCCGCGGCATAGAGGAGCGGCACCGCGAATCTCGACCCCTCTAGCGGGAGCGCGGGCATCTTGCCTGCCAAAGCGTGCTCGCACGCTTCGGAGGTCTCGCCTTCACTCAAGCTTAAGGGGGGCGCGCCTTGCGGTTCGCGCCACGCGCTCAAGGCGGGCAGGAGGTCCGCGCTCCCAGCAGCGGTCTCGCCCCCTTCGGAATCTTCAGTAGATGCCACCCCGGCGTCGCCCTCTAGGTCCGAGGCCGCCGGGGGAGTGTCGAGCCTGCGTGTGAACATGCGCGCGACGAGGTAGAGCGGGAGGACGACGGGAGGGAAGAGGAAGGCACAGAGCGCCCACGCCCAGACGGCCCAGAGGTGGAAGCCACAGCGGCGTCGCGCGTCGGAGAGGACCCACGCGGAGGCGAGCAGGGAGAGCGCGAAGAGCGCCGGGCGCAGCGTCTCGGAGAGGTCGCCTGCGGAAATTTGCCACGCGCCGCCCAAATTTCCTCAGAGCGCCTGCGGCAGAGGGCCGCCGATGGTGTAGATCGTGACGGAGCTGGAGAGTCCCTTGCCGGAGAGCCGGCCCGCCATCAGCACGAGCGTCTCGCCCTGCTGCACGGAGCCCGCTTCGACAAGCGTCCGCTCGCAGGCGCGCAGCAGTTCGTCCGTGTTGTCGCACGGGGCCTGCGAGAGCGACTCGACGCCCCAGACGAGTGATAGCTCGTTCTGCACGTTCCGGTCGGAGGTGATGGCGATGATGCGCTGCTCGGGACGGAGCGCCGAGAGCCTGTGCGCCATGAGCCCCGACTCGGTGATGACGCCGATGGTGCGCGAGCTGATCTCTTCAGCCGCGAAGGCCGCGGCCTCGCACAGCGCGCGGCTCACGCGCCCCGACTGCTTCCCGGCCCAGCGCGAGATGTCGCCCGAGAGACTCTTCTTGCCGCCTTCAGCCGAGTCGATGATGCGCGCCATCGTCGCCACGGCGAGCACCGGGTACTTGCCCGTCGCCGTCTCCGCCGAGAGCATCACGGCATCGGTTCCGTCCCACACGGCGTTGGCCACGTCCGAGGCTTCGGCGCGCGTGGGCCGGGGCTCCTCGATCATTGACTGGAGCATCTGCGTCGCCGTGATGACGACCTTGCCGCGGAGGTTCGCCTGCTCGATGATGCGCTTCTGGTAGACGGGGACGAGCTCGACCGAGGTCTCGACGCCGAGGTCGCCGCGCGCCACCATCACGGCGTCGGCGGCCTCGATGATCTCTTCGAGGTGGTCAATGGCTTCGGCCTTCTCGATCTTCGCCACGAGGGGGGCGCTTCCGCCCGCCGCTTTGATGAGCGCCTTGGCCTCGGCGCAGTCTTCGGGGCGGCGGACAAATGAGAGCGCGATGTAGTCGGCCCCCTCGCGCACGGCCCACTGGAGGTCGCGGCGGTCTTTGTCGGTCAGCGAGGGAATCGGCAAACTGACGCCCGGCAGGTTGATGCCCTTGCGCTCGGAGAGCGTGCCGCCGTTGACGACGCGCGTCACCACGTCCGTCTCGGTCGTGCTCTCGACCGCCAGCTCAATCGCGCCGTCGTCGAGCAGGATGCGCGCGCCGGCCCGCACGTCGCGCGCGAGCCCCGAGTAGTTGGTCGAGACCTCACGCACGTCGCCCACCACAGAGCGCGTGGTGAGCGTAAAGAGCGCGTTGGTTTCGAGCTGTACGGGCTGACCGCCCTTGAGCATTCCCGTCCTGATCTTCGGCCCCGAGAGATCAACGAGCACGGAGAGCGAGTGCCTGAGGCGGTCGGCGGCGGCGCGCGCGCGGCGGATGGATTCCGAGTGCTCCTCCTGCGTCCCGTGCGACATGTTGATGCGCACGGCGTTCGCGCCAGCCGCCAGCAGTGATTCAATAATGGCCGGCTCGCGCGTGGCCGGGCCGAGCGTGGCAAGTATCTTGGCTCTTCTCACTTTTTCCCCTGAAATAAAGTCTGGAGTCTGGAGTCCGGAGCAGGAAGGAGAAAAGGTCTCTAGTTTCCTGCTCCGGACTCCGGACTCCAGACTCCAGACCTAAGTTTATTAATCACCGGTCTTTTCTTTCAATGCCGTCTGGACGGCGGCTTCGAGTTGTTGTGCGACCTGCTCGTCATAGCCGACGAAGTGTTTGACGACGCGGCCCTGCCGGTCGAAGACGAAGGTCTGGGGGATGGCCGAGTTGCCCGCGAGAAAGAGTTCGACGGTCGTGTCGTCGGGGTTGGCGAGCTGGTACTGGATGCCGAGCTCGCCGACGTAGTCTGGGACTTTGGCCTGATCTTCCGCGCCGCCGACGTTGAGGCCGACGACCTTGAAGCCCTGCGGGCCGTAGCGCCGCTGGAGGCGGACGAGGTGCGGAATCTCGTCGCGGCACGGCGGGCAATAGGTCGCGTAAAAGTCGAGCACGACGACCTCGCCGCGGTGGTCAGCGAGGCTCGCGCGCCGCCCGTCGAGCAGCGTCCACCCGCTCGCGCCGCGCTCATCAGTGCGGTGCGCCGACTCGACCGGCGGCATCGGCAGCGACGTCGGCGGCGCGCCCGCGCCCTTCGGCGTGCCGTCACCCGCCGCCGCGCGCTCCTTCTTCGACGCGCCGTCGAGGCTGCACGCCGTCCAGAAGGACGCGCAGAGAATGAAGAGCGAGAGCGCCGTCAACACCGGACGACGCGCGCGCGGGATTTTTGGAAAGGCGGATCGCATCAAGTGAAAGCTCCTCCGAGAGAGGGAAGCATTTTACACGACCCGCGCGGGCAGGGCACGCGTAAGGCCGCAAGCCCGACGGGGAGAGAGAGCGTCGGACAGTGAGCAGTAAGCAGTGAGCAGTAAGCAGAAGGCAGTAAGCCCGATCAAAGGTCTTGACTGCCTACTGCTCACCGCTCACTCTTCGAGCCGCCCTCCCTCACGGTCGGGTTTCTGCCGTGTCTAGAACTCGTTCTGGCTGTGCTCGTCGCCGGCGGGGACGGAGTTCTGCTCGATCTCTTCGAGGGAGGGCGCGGGCTCATCGGCGGGGACGGCATATTCTCCGTTGACCCACGCGCCGAAATCTATGAGCTTGCAGCGCTCGGAACAGAAAGGGCGGAACGGATTATCTTTGAGTGTGGTGGGCTTACGACGATCTCGAAAAGCTAACGGCTAACGGCTAATAGCTAACAGCTTTCTTCACACCGCTATCGTCGCGACCGGGTATTTAATCAGGATTTTTCGATCGACGAAATCAATGATACCCGCGCGGCGCATGGCGTTCAAGCGCACCGTGACGCTCTCGCGCGTCGAGCCGACGATGGAGGCTATCTCGCGGTGCGGCAGCGGGATGTCGATGAGGACGCCCTCCTCCCCGCGCTTGCCGTAGCGCTCTGACAGTTCGACGAGCAGTTTGTCGAGGCGCGCGGGGATGGCGTCGAGGGCGAAGTCGGCGACCCTGCGCTCGGCGCGCGCAAGCCGTTGACCAACCATGCGGAAGGTGTAATCATAAAGTTCGCGGCTGGCCCCCATCCCCTCCTGGTAAACCCCCACCGGAATCCGCAGCAGGCGCGCCTGCTCGTAGGCGACGGCGCAACGCTCGCGCGTGCCCCCGTCGTAGAGCGCCGACTCGCCGAAGAGCGCGCCCGCGCCGACGATGTCGATGACGGCCTCGCGGCCCGAAGCCGCCTCGACGGAGCAGATTTTGACTCGCCCGCGGGCGATGACGTAGAGCGCGTCGGCCACGTCGCCCTCGCGGTAGATGAAGCGTCGGCGGCGGAAGTCGGCGGCAGTCGCTGCCTCGGCCAGCATTGTGAGCGTCGCAGCATGGAGACTCGCGCCGACTTCCGAATGGCGTATAATCTCTCTGCGTTCTTCGGTGCTCAGGTCGCAGGCGCGTCGGTGTGACATGATCGGGGGTCCTCGGTCAGAAGGGGGTTTAAGGGGAACTTCGGGAGCGCGCGCGGCGCCGCCGCCCCGCAAAGGGCAAGAACCGGAAGCAGGAGCAGCCTTCCGCTCCGAAAAACGACTTAACCGGGAATAAGGAGAAAGCGCGCGTAGAAACCGCTTATGTGCAGCGAGGCGATGTTTACATTTAATTTTGTATACGTTCGATGAGGAAAGACCGCTAGCCAAACGAACGCAAAACGGGAAAACCGTCCCTTTGTTGTCGGGCACTCTAGCACGAAGCGCGGAAGGCGCGCAAGAACTGTTTCGCTGCCACATTCGGCGCAAAAATTTATGACTCACAGGTTTAACGTCCTCGTCGTTGATGACGAACCCGACAAACGCCTGCTCCTCGCCTTCGCGCTGCGCAGGGAGGGCTACGAAGTCCGCACCGCCGACGACGGGGTGGCGGGCCTCGCCGCCGTCGAAGAGCAGCAGCCCGACCTCATCGTCACCGATGTGATGATGCCGCGGATGGACGGCTATGAGATGGTCAGGCGCGTGCGCTCCAACCCGCGGACGAAGTTCATCCCCGTCATCATCCAGTCTGCCGCGCGCGGCGGGGCCGAGGACATCCGCCTCGGCTCCGAGGTCGGCGCGCTCGGCTACATCACCGACCCGACCGACCTCGATCTGCTGCGCTCGCGCGCGCGCACCCTCCTCGAATTCAAAAACTACCTCGACTCGTGTGAGGAGGCCGCCTTCACCGACCACTTGACGGGACTCGCCAACCGCCGCCGCTTCGAGCGGCAGTTCGAGCGTGAGGTTGCGCGCGCCGCACGCTACCAACACCCGTTCTGCCTGCTGCTGATAGATATTGATAATTTCAAAGGGGTCAACGACACGCACGGGCATGACGCGGGCGACGAGGCTTTGAGGCGCGTCGGCAACGCCGTCCAGGCCGGGACTCGCGGCATCGACACAGGCTCGCGCATCGGCGGCGACGAGTTCGCCGTCATCCTCCCCGAGACCGACCTCGAACACGGCCTCGAAGTGGCCGAGCGTCTGCGCTGCGCCATGGGCTCGATGGAGATCGAAGGCGTCGGGCGCATCACGGCGAGCTTCGGCGTCGCCGAGTTTCCGTCGAGCGCCGGCACCGGCGAGGAGCTGAAGGCCGCCGCCGACGCGGCGCTCTACGGGGCCAAGCGCGGCGGACGCGACCGCGTCGGCCACGCGCCGCCGCAGTCCAAGCCGAACCCTGCGCGCGTGCTGGGCGTATCATGAAAGGCAGAGACGAGAGACTTGAGGCGAGAGACTGAGAGGTCTCTTTAACAAGCCTCAAGTCTCTCGCCCCTAGCCCCTATTCCGAAGGAATTTATTTATGGCTGACTACCGTGACAAGCTTGAGGAGTGGAGCGAGGCAGCGCGGCGCAAGGCGCGCGAGCTGGACGACAAGTACAATATCCGCGAGCGTGTGGAAGAGGGCGCGAAGGCCGCCACCGACGCGGCGCGGCGCGGCGCGGAGAAGGTTTCGAGCGGCGCGGAGCGTGCGCGCGCCGAGGCCGAGCGACTCGGCGAAGATTTCGACGTTCAGGGGCACGCGCAGGACGCCCGCGAGCGCGCGCAGGATGTGCGCGAGCAGGCGGGACGGGCGGCTGACGAGGCGGCCCGCGCGGCACGCGAGGCCGGCGAAAAGCTGCGCGCCGCGGGCCGGAGCGCGGGCGAGCGTGCCGGCGAGGTCTTCGGCGGCGCGAAGAAATATTACGACCGCGCCGCACGCGCCTACGACGTCGGGGCGCGCGCCACGCGCCTCACGACGGCCTCTTCGGTCGGTCTCTTCCGCGCCTACGACTGGGCGCGCGAAAACCCGAAGCGCGCCATCGTCGTCACGCTCTCGCTGGCGACAGGCGTGCGGCTCGGTGCGGCCTTCCCCAGCCTCGATGGAGTCCTGCTCGGCGCTCACCCGCACTGGTTCACGCACTCCGCGCTGCCCGTCTGGGCAATGCGCCGGCTCGGCAAGAAGTTCGACTCCTATCTTCAGGAGCGGGAGGAACTGCTGGCCGGCGGCGAGCTGGACGAGGCCGAGCGCAAGCGCGTCGAGTTCGAGCGCAAGATGGTGCGCTACGTCGGCGCGCCCCTGCTCGGCGCGTTCAGTTGCGCGGCGGGCATGGCGATGTGGGCGCAGATTCTTCAGCCCGGCCCCATCGTCGGAGCGCCCATCAGCTGGCTCCTCGGCGGCAACCCCATCCTCGACGGCGTCTGGCTCTTCGCCAACGGCGTCGTCTGTTTCCATCAGGGCTACAAGTTTTTTATGATCGCGCTCAAGGATCAGGAGGACGCGGTGCGCTTCGTGCGTGAGCTGAAGGGACTGCTGCCCGCCGCCGGGACGGCCTAGGCGCCCGACTCTCTGCGGGCCGCTCATAAACAAAAGTGAACCCGCGACGAGGCCGAGACGTTTTCCAAGACACGCGTTAATTTCGAACAAGGAGCTTCCATAACTTATGCGCCGTCTTTTACTGCACTTAGGCATCGCCCTCATCGCCTTCGTCATCGGCATCACGACCGCGATGATGTTCGGGGTCTTCTCCGGGCCGCGTGAGGCACAGGCCCCTTGCGCGCCCGTCGTCCAATTCGAGCCCCCTCCGCCGGGGGCGCACGGCCATTTCACTTTCACGCACGAGCTTCCCCCCCTGCCGCCGCTGCCTCCCGCGCTTCCCGCGGCCCCTCTGCCGCCCGAGCCCGTGCAGAAGACGCGCATCGTCATCCGTCGCGGCGACGGCTCAGTGCAGGTCATCGAATCGCAGACGGAGAAGCGCGCCGAGCACGGCAAGCGAGGCAGCTAACACTCGAAACATAGTTTCCCCGTCAGGAGTCCAGAGGAGGTCTGAGGCCGCAGGTTCGCGCTACGTCGAGCGTCGAACCTGCGGCCTCAGACCTCCTCTGGACTTTATCCAAACCAGCTCCGACGTTACCTGATCGTCAGAGGGAACGCCGTGAACGAGAGGAGGAAGACGAGCAGCGTGAGCGCGGCGACGATGAGGCGCGCGCGCCCGAGCGGCTCCGTCTCATCCCCCACTTCGGGGTGGCGCATGCGCAGCATGACGAAGAGCAGGACGGCGTAGACGAAGCCGCTCGGCGCGCCGTGCCAGAGCCAGCCGAGCGGCGCGAGCGCGAGCGTCGAGATGAACGCGACGCGCCCCGTGTGCCGGTGCACGCGTTTGCCGAAGACGGCGTAGACGGCGTGCCCCCCGTCCAGTTGCCCCACGGGCAGAAGATTCAAACTCGTCACCAGCAAGCCCACCCACGCCGCGATGTGGAAAGGGTTCGGCGCGATGTTGGGGAGGTCTTTCAAACCCGTCAGTGCGGCCAGCAGCCGGAGCAGCGGCGGGTCGTTGAAGATGAGCAAGCCCTCCGCGATGAAGGCCCCGAAGGTGCCGAGCAGGAAGGGCGGCGGGACGGGGATGAAGAACGGCAGCGTCGCATTCACGCCGTACAAACGGCAGGCGACGTAGTGGCCGGACTCGTGCGCCAGAAGAATTGAGAGCAGCGCGCCCGCGAACGTCGCCCCCTCGGCGATGAAGGCGGGATGCGCGAGCGCGTAAGCGAAGAGCGCGCCCATCCATTGCACGTAATAGGTCGGGACGAAGAGGACGTATTCGAGCAGCGTCGAGGGCCACGCGAGGGCGGGTTCGGGCACTTCGCCGGCGGGAACGCCGAGCACCAGCCACGCCCACGTCACGGTCAGCGCGGTGGCAAGGAAGAGCGCCGTATGCCGCGCCCACTCGCGCGCGGTCGGGCGCGCGGCACGGCGGCGCACAAAGCCCGCGTGAGTGGCGAACGCCGGGATGCTCCGAACTGAATCCATAAAAGCCGTAAATCGTGAATAGATAAGAGCCGTAAATCGTAAATCGTGAATAGAAAGAACAATGATTTTCTATTCACGATTTACGATTTACGATTTACGGCTCTTAGAACTCCGTGTCGGCGGGAGGTTCGGTCGGGGCGGTCGCAGGCGAGGTCGCGCCGCCGTGGTCCGTCTCGTGTTCGGCGTGGCCGTCTTCTTCGCCGTCGAAGCCATGCGCCTGAAGCTCCTTGCCGGGCTTGAAGCGGATGGTCTTCCCCGAGGGGATGGCGACCTCTTCGCCGGTGCGAGGGTTGCGTCCGACGCCGCGCTTGCGCGGCTTGACGACGAAGACCCCGAAGCCGCGCAGTTCGATGCGCTCGCCCCGCGCGAGCGCCTCTTTCATCGAATGAAAGAGCGCGTCCACGGCCTGCTCGGCCTTCATTTTCGGGACGCCCGTGCGCTCCGCCACACGATTCACGATGTCGAGTTTAATCACGCCTGTTTCGCCTCCGCTCCCAACTCCGGCACTTCCCCCTCCGGGGCTTTGTGTAAGGCTGGCAACACTTTACGTCGCGATAATAGAGACGCGCGGCGACGACTGTCAAGCTTCAGACAGTTTTCAGTTTTCAGTTTTCAGTTTTCAGTTTTTCCGGGTTCGGAACTGAAAACTGAAAACTGAAAACTGAAAACTCTCGCTCCGTTGACAAAGCGCGCGCGCGGCGGCTAACCTCAAAACTGGAAAGCTTTTGCGGTGCGTGTGAGCGGCGTCCGGTGCCCGGCGCATTTGGAGAGAGGTGAGATGTCCATATTCAAACGCAAGAGCGGAGGCGCGCATGCCTTCGGCGACGTCCACGTAGACGACGACCGCGGCATCGAGATGCGCCGACCACAGGACGAGTCGCGGCGGCATTTCTGGGCCGAGGCGCGCCTGCTGCTGCGCGACCTCGTCTTCGCGCTGATGATCGCCTCGCTCGTCATCGTCTTCGTCGTCCAGCCCGTCAAGGTCGAGGGGACTTCGATGCTCCCGCGCCTCGAAGACGGCGAGCGGATTTTCGTCAACAAGCTGATCTATTACGGGCTGCCCGAGCTTGAGCGCGGCGACATCATCGTCTTCTGGTATCCGGAAGACCCGTCGAAGAGCTACATCAAGCGGCTCATCGGCCTGCCCGGAGAGACCGTGCAGGTGAGGGACGGGCGCATCCTGATTAACGGCAAGGATCTGGGCGAGCCCTACCTCGACTCCGAGCGCAACGTCACGACGCAGAGCCTGCCGCCCGTCCTTGTCCGCCAGCACTACTACTTCGTGATGGGCGACAACCGCGACAATTCGAGCGACTCGCGCTCGTGGGGGCTCGTGCCAGAGAAGTATATCTACGGCAAGGCGCTGTTCCGCTACTGGCCGCTCGGGAGAGCGAGCGTCATCAAGCACGAGACCGAATACCCCGGCATCCCCGGTCGCGAGCGCTTCCGCCGCGGCGGGGAAGAGGAAGAAGTGAGCGGTGAGCAGTGAGCGGTAAGCAGTAAGCAGTTAAAAACTGTCTTCCACTGCTCACTGCTTACCGCTCACTGCTCACTGCTTACTGGATTTATGTCCGACTGGCTGCGACCACTGTTGCTCATGTTCTACGCGCCCGCGCGCGGGATGGCCGAGGTGCGCGACCGCGCGCCGCTCGGGCGGGCGGCGCTGCTGGCGCTTTTGCTGCAAGCCCTGCACACGCTCTACACGCAGTTGCCGGCCCTCGCCGATTCGGTCGCGAAGTTCGGCGCGTGGGCGGCGCTCAGCGTGATTTTCGCCTCCGCCGGGTCGCTCCTCTTGATCGGGCTCATCTTCGTCCCGCTGGTGGTCGCGCTGGCGAATGTTTTCGAGCGTCGCGGAAGCCTCGGGCTCGTCCTCCGGCAGGAATACGGCGCGATGGCGGCGACGACTTTCTATGCCGTGGCCGCGGCGAGCCTCCTCGCGCTCCCTCTGGCTTATCTCGCCAGAGCAATCGGCCTCGACGCGGTGCGCGACTCGCTCGGCGCGATGATGGAGATGGTGCGAAGCGCCGGGCCGGAGGGGCTGTCGGAGTCGCAGACGCAGGTGGTGGCGGCGCAGTTGCCGGGCCTTCTGGCGCTGCTGCTCATTCAGCCGCTGATTCTCTTCAGCCTGTGGGCGGTCGCCGCCGTGCGTGCGGTGTTCCGTCTGACGTGGTGGCGCTCGCTCGCGGTCGTCGCGGTGAGCAGCGTGCTGATGCTCTTCGCCTCGCCGCTTTTGATCTTCTTCAGCACCGTGCTGGCCTCGCCCTTCCTCCTCCTCCTGATCTTCTTCATGGTGCGCGGCTATCTCAGCGAGGCATCCCGCGCGCAGCGCGCCCGCGCCTCCTTCCGCCAGAACCTCGAAGCCTCGACCCTCAACCCGGCTGACGCCTCGGCGCACTACAACCTCGGGCTGATCCACCAACAGCGGAAGGAACTCGAAGAGGCGCGCGCGCGCTTCGAGCGCGCCGTCGAAATAGACGCCGACGAGGTGGACGCGCACTACCAGCTCGGGCGCATCGCCCGCGAGCAAGGGCGTCTGGCGGAAGCCATCACACACTTCGGGCAGGTGGTCGTGCTCGACCAGACGCACACGCTCCACGAAATCTGGCGCGAGATCGGCGCGACCTACGTCGCCGCCGGGCAGTTCAGTGACGCCGAAGAGGCGCTCGAACGATTCCTCGACCAGCGCATGTCCGACCCCGAAGGGCTCTACCTGATGGGGCGCGCGCACGCCGGGCAGGGGCGCACAATCGAGGCCGCGCGCTGGATGCAGCGGTGCATCGAGGCCGTCAAGACCGCGCCCGCCTACAAATACCGCGCTGATAAACGCTGGCTCAACGAGGCACAGCAGTTTTTGCGTACGCAGGCTTAGTACGAAACCGGAATGACGAAGAGAGAAAACAAAGCGGCCCTGCTCGTCCTCGAAGACGGTCGGGCTTTCCGCGGTCGCTCGTGGGGTGCGGAGGGCGAGGCGTGCGGCGAGATGGTCTTCAACACCTCGATGTCGGGCTACCAAGAGGTTTTGACCGACCCGTCCTACGCGGGGCAGGTCGTGTGCATGACGTATCCGCTCATCGGCAACTACGGCGTGAACGAGGCGGACGCCGAGTCCGCAAGGCCCTGGGTCGAAGGGTTCGTCGTGCGCGAGGCGAGCCGCACGGCGTCGAACTGGCGCTCGGAGGAGACGCTCGACGCGTATCTCAAGCGCTGGGGCGTGGTGGCGATTGACCGCGTGGACACGCGCGCGCTCGTCCGTCACATCCGCGAGCGCGGGGCGATGCGCGCCTGCCTCTCGACCGTTGATCTGAACGAGCGGAGCGTGCTGGAGAAGGCGCTCAGCTCAGCCTCGATGGAGAACCGGGAACTGGCGAGCGTGGTCACGACGCCGCGCGCTTACGAAGTGCCGCCCGTCGGCGAAGAGCGCTTTCACGTCGTCTGCTACGACTTCGGCGTCAAACGCAATTCGCTCGGCGAGCTGGCGCGGCTCGGCTGCCGCGTGACGGTCGTGCCTTCGACGACGCCCGCACTTGAAGTTCTGGCGCTTCGGCCCGACGGCGTCTACCTCTCGAACGGGCCGGGCGACCCGGCTTCGATGCACGCGGCGGTCGAGGAGATTCGACGCGTCGCCGAAAGCGGCGTGCCGACCTTCGGCATCTGCTTCGGCCACCAGTTGCTCGGGCGCGCCTTCGGCGGCACGACCTACAAGCTGCGCTTCGGCCACCGCGGCGGCAACCAGCCCGTCAAGGACATCTCGACGGGGAAAGTCGAGATCACCTCGCACAACCACGGCTTCGCCGTGAGCGCCGAAAGTCTCCCGCCGGAGGTCGAGGTCACGCACCGCAACCTCAACGACGACTGCGTCGAGGGCCTGCGCCACACGCGCCTGCCCGTCATCTCCGTGCAGTACCACCCCGAGGCCGCGCCCGGCCCGCACGACGCCGCGCACCACTTCCTGCGCTTCATCGAGCTGATGGAGCGCGAGCACGCCACCCGCTAAGGCTGGAACAAGAGGCGAGAGGGGAGAGGCCGGAGATTTGCAAAAGAGCAAATCTCCGGCCTCAAGCTTCTCGCCTCATCTTCTATGAATGGAGCAGTTGGTCAATCGTCTGGACGAGGGCGACGAAGTCTGAGGTCTTACTGAGGTAAACCTTGATGCCCGCCTGCTGAACTTTGTGGCGGCTGAACCCCGAGCTGTCGAGCGAGAAGAGCAGGACGGGGGTCGCGGGGTCTATGGCGCGCAGTTCGCGGCAGAGTTCGAGGCTGTCGGCGTCAATGTACGTGTCGTTGAGGACATAGAGGTCGAAACGCTCCGTGACGGCCAGCTTGAGGCAGTCGGCAGCGGTCTGCACCGACTCGACCGCGTAACCCTGCTCGCGCAGCATGAGTGCGATCAGGTCGCTGACATCCTTGTTCGATTCGGCGCACAGGATGCGCCTCTTACCTGTCGGCATCTACAGACACTCCGGGACAGAGTTGTGATTAAGGGGGAAACTTCTAACGGGGGGGTAAACCTAACTTTAATGACAGAAGCGCCGTGCGTCAAGGCTATTCTGCTTCGTTCGGGGCAGGGCCGTTCGCACTGGGCATGAGGATGGCGTTGATGGTCTGCACGATCTCGAAAATGTCGCCGGGCTTCGTCAGATAGGCCGATGCCCCCGCCTCCAGTCCCCGCTCGCGGTCGCGCTGGAAGGCGTGCGAGGAGAAGAAGAGAATGGGGGTTCCGGGCGTGAGCTGGCGAAGCTGCTTGCAGAGTTCGAGGCTCGTGCCGTCAATGTAGTCGTCGTCGAGGATATAGAGGTCGAACCGCTCGCGCCCGGCCAACTTTAAGCACTCGCCGATGGTCTTAGCCGAGGCGACCTGATGGCCTTGTCGCGCCAGCAGCATGGAGATCAGGCTGCAAGTATCATCGTGGGGTTCGGCGCACAGGACACGCCGTTCGCGAGGGGACATCGGGGGAACTCCTTATTCAGACTGCCCGGAGGAGAGAAAAGAACACTGACGTTAAAGGTTGATGGTTTTGACGTCTATCCGGAAGTGCGCGCGCGCGGCTCCCGTCGGGCTGAGGCAAGACGGTCAATATTAAGCCTCAATCCGCGGAAATAATCAAGAGTTTTATCCGGAGGCTCAGGGCGTCGGGACTGTCTGGGGCGAGGGCGTTTGCTTGACGGCGGCGGGCGGCGGGGTCTGGCCTTCGGCGGCGGCGTCGCGCGCTTCGGCGGCCTGTTCGGCGGGCTTTAAGAACTCGGCCACGAGCCCGGTGCTGCCGCGGTGTTCGAGCCAGTGGCGGTAGGTGACGGTGACGATGGCGATGACCGGGATGGCGAGGAAGATTCCGGTGATGCCCGCGAGTTCGTGCCCAGCGAGGATTGAGAGGATCACGGCCAGCGGGTGGAGGTGGATGCCCGAGCCGATGATGCGCGGGTAGGTCACGTAGGTCGCCGCGCCAGCGCAGGCGGCCCTGCGGGAGCATTTGCAGGGCCGAGCGGCGGAAGCTGTCGGCGTCTTTGAGCAGGAAGAAGGCGAGGATGGGGACGAGGACGAGCCACGGCAAATAGCCGAGCAGCGCGAGCGCGCTCTTGACGCCCTCGCCGCCCTCGCCGCCCTCCTCGCCGACGATGTAGACCTTCGCCGAAGCGAGCGTGCCGTTGACGGCGTCGTTGGCGGTGCGGCGGAGGCCGGGCGGCAGTCGCATCCGGTCGTAGAGACTGTCGAGGCTCCGCGCGCGGGCCGAGGCGTTCGTCAGATAGTCCGGCGCGTTGCGCGTAAACTCTGCCATCTGCGCCCCGAGCTGCGGCACGAGGATGTACATGGCGAGCCCGAGCGCGCCGAAGATGACGAAGTAGACGATGCCGATGGCGACCCCGCGCGGCAGCGTGCGCTCGCGTCTGCGGAAGTTGAAGGGGCGACGGAAGAGCTCGACGAGCGGGGCGATGAGGTAGGCGAAGAAGATCGCCAGCACGACGAGGAGGAGGACGCCCGTCAGCGCATAGAGAACCCACAGCGCGGCGGCCACCAGCATGATGATGATGATGATGCGGAGAATGGAGCGAGTCTGCGGCCACGCGGCCTCGGACGCGGCGACGGCGACGGTCTCCGCGACCTCCTTCGCCTCCTGCTTCCGGCTTGTCTTCTCTTCGCTCACTTTTGCTCCCCCGTCCACGACCGGCGACAAGTAGGCCCGAATCCCCGTCCCCTTAATCGCCCGCCTCGGCCACTCTTGTCTGAATCTTTAAGCTCGACCCATGATGCACCAACTCGCCGCGCGAAAACAATGCGGAAGGAGATCAAGCGTTTGTCTGAGAAGCAATCCGTGAGCCCCTCTTAAGGGGCGGCAGAGCTGTCTCCCACGGCGCGAGCCGTGGGAGAGAGGACGGATAAAAAGGTCGGAGCCCCGGCAGGGGCGAAAGACATCCGAAGTGCGAGGCGGACGAGTTGGATGTCTTTCGCCCCTGCCGGGGCTCTAAAACTTTTGCTGGTCGCTGTGTCCCACGGCGCGAGCCGTGGGACACAGCTCTGTCGCCCCTTTCAGGGGGTTTTTACACCGCCTCTTTTGACGAGCTTCTTTTTCAGTGCTCGATGCCGTCTTCGTCTTCTTCTTCGTCCTCGACCTTCACTTCACGCACGCGCGGCGCGGCGGGCTCCCAGACCAGCCCGCGCCATTCGTCGGTGGCGTCAATCAGGAGCAGCGCGGCGAGCGGCTGGATGGGGTTGCGCTCGATGCGCAGCACCTCGGCGACCGCCTCCAGCCTTAAGCCCTGCGCGTCGAGCACGATCAACTGGACACGGCTGCCCACGTCGGGCAGTTTTTCGAGGTGCACGAGCGTCCCCGACGGCCCCACGTTCGTCGTCTCGCCCTCTGACACGACGTGCTCACCCGAGCCCTCATCGTCCCACTCGGCGCGCACCGGAATCTGCGCCAGATACCGCGGGCCTGTGCGTTGCTCGATAATGTTGGCAGACATGTCGGGACCTCCTGTCGGAATCAAAATCATGCTTTGTGTAAGTAAACGACGAAAGCGCACAGTATTACAGTGAGCAGGAAGCAGTGAGCAGTCAAAACCGGCTCGTTTCCGGTCGTCGGTCTGCAAAGGGCGCTGTTTGAAGTTACAGCCTGAGACTTCAAACTCAGCTCCCTACCACTTACTGCTCACTGCTCACTGCTTACTTTCCTACTCTTCCTCCTGCGCGCGCAGCTTCTCTAAAACGGAAAAGTCTTCGAGCGTAGTGGTGTCGCCCTGCACCGCGCCGTTTGACGAGGCGATTTCGCGCAGCAGCCGGCGCATGATCTTGCCCGAGCGCGTCTTGGGGAGCGCGTCGGTGAAGCGTATCTCGTCGGGGCGTGCGAGCGCGCCGATCTCTTTGGCGACGTGGCGGCGCAGCTCCTCTTTCAACTCGTCCGTCGTCCGGCGCTCGCCTTCGAGCGTGACGAAGGCGACGATGCCGGAACCTTTGAGTTCGTCGGGGCGGGCGACGACCGCCGCCTCCGCCACGGCCTCGTGCGAGACGAGCGCGCTCTCGATCTCCATCGTCCCGAGGCGGTGGCCGCTCACGTTAATCACGTCGTCAACGCGCCCCATGATCCAGAAGTAGCCTTCCGCGTCGCGCCGCACGCCGTCGCCCGCGAAGTAGACGCCCTCGATCTCCGACCAGTATTGCTTACGGTATCTCTCGTCGTCGCCCCAGATGGTGCGCAGCATCGAAGGCCACGGGCGCTTGATGACGAGATAGCCGCCCTCGGTCGCGCCGACCTCGACGCCGCCTCTGGTCATCACCGCGGCCTCGACGCCGGGCAGTGGCTTGGTCGCCGAGCCCGGCTTGGTCGGCGTCGCGCCGGGCAGCGGCGCGATCATCATCGCGCCCGTCTCGGTCTGCCACCATGTATCGACAATCGGGCAGCGGCCCTTGCCGATAATCTCCCTGTACCACATCCACACTTCGGGGTTGATCGGCTCGCCGACGGTTCCGAGCAGGCGCAAGGATGAGAGGTCGTGCCGGAGCGGCCAGTGCTCGCCCCACTTGATGAAGGCGCGGATGGCGGTGGGCGCGGTGTAGAAGATGCTCACGCGGTGGCGCTGGATGATGTCCCAGAAGCGGTCGGGCTCGGGGTGGTTTGGCGCGCCCTCGTACATCAAAACGGTCGCGCCGTTCGAGAGCGGCCCGTAGACGACGTAACTGTGGCCCGTCACCCAGCCGATGTCAGCCGTGCACCAGTACACATCCTCTTCGCGAAGGTCGAAGACCCACTTCGTCGTGAGGTGCGTCTGTAAGAGATAACCGGCGGTCGTGTGCAGGATGCCTTTGGGCTTGCCCGTCGTCCCCGAAGTGTAGAGGATGAAGAGCGGGTGCTCGCTCTCGAGTTCTTCCGCCGCGCAGACATCCCCGACCGTCTCCATCAGCTCGTGCCACCAGTAATCGCGCCCCGCCTCCATGTGGATGCGCGTGCCCGTCCGACGCAAGACGATGCACGTCTTGACCGAAGGCGTCTGTTTCAAAGCCTCGTCCACCGCGGGCTTCAACTTCACTTCCGAGCCGCGACGGAAGCCCCCGTCGGCGGTCACGACCAGCTTGCAGCCCGCGTCGTTGATGCGGTCAATGAGGGCTGTGGCGGAGAACCCGCCGAAGATGACGGAGTGCGTCGCCCCGATGCGCGCGCACGCCAGCATCGCAATCGCCAGCTCCGGGATGAGCGGCATGTAGAGCGCCACGCGGTCGCCGCGCTCCACCCCCGCGCGCTTCATGACGTTGGCGAAGCGCGACACCTCGCGCAGGAGCTGCCCGTAGGTCAGAGTCCGCTGCTCGCCCGGCTCGCCCTCCCAGATGAGCGCCGCCTTGTTGCGCCGCCACGTCTCGACGTGCCGGTCGAGGCAATTGTACGAGATGTTGATCCGCCCGCCCCCGAACCACTCGGCATGCGGCGGCTCCCACTTCAAAACCGTGTCCCACTTTTTGAACCAGTGCAGTTCCGATTCGGCCATCCGCGCCCAGAAAGCTTCGGGCGACTCTTCGGCCTCGCGCCGCAAAGCCTCGTATTCCTCCAGAGACTTGACGTGCGCCTCCCGCGCGAAATCCTCCGGCGGCGGAAACACGCGTTCCTCGTGCAGCACCGATTCGATGTTGGTCGTCTCGGAAGACATAACGGACTCGACACTTCTCCTTACGGTTAAGATTCCGTGCGACTGTCTGCCGGGTCTTATCAACCCTCGACCACCGCTGGGAAGAGAAACATTTTAAATGTGGCGTCTCTGTGTATCAGAATCCCGAGCGCGCGGCAAGGCTCGGCTGCCCACGCGCCTGAAAGCTCTTAATGGCGGCTGCCAGAAATCAATTTGGCCGGCGGCTTTGAAGGATATGCCGGGATGTTCTGGTAAGATGTGCGAAAGATATTAACGGACGCCGACGATGACGATTAAAGAAACAGAGCTGGAAGAGTTGCGCGAGTCGGAGGCGCGGAGCCGCATCGTGGTCGAGACGGTGGCGGATGCCATCATCACGATTGACGAGGCGAGTGTGATCCGGTTTGTGAACCCGGCGGCGGCGAGGGTCTTCGGGTACCCGGCTGAGGAGATGGTGGGGGCGCACCTCACGATGCTGATGCCGGAGTATCTGAGGCACCTGCACGAGGCGGGGATGGCGCGCTACGTCGAGACGGGGCACAAGCATATTCCGTGGGAGGGGGTCGAGCTGCCGGGCTTGCACAAGAGCGGGAGGGAGGTTCCGCTGGAGGTCTCGTTCGGAGAGTTCAGTCTGGGGGACAAGCGCTACTTTACGGGGATTGCGCGCGACATCACTGAGCGCAAGCGCGCGGCGAGGCGGCTGGCGGCGCAGTATGAAGTGACGCGCACGCTGGCCGAATCCGCGAGCTTCGCCGAGGCCGGCCCGCGAATCTTGCGGACCGTGTGCGAGGGGCTGGGGTGGGAGAAGGGCGCGCTGTGGAGCGTGGAGCGCGGCGAGGGCTCGGTGCTGCGGCACGTCGCGGAGTGGCACGCGCCGACGCTGGAGATCGAGGGAACGGAAGTCCTCGGCGGACGCCTCACGTTCGAGATGAGCGAGGGGCTGCTGGGGAAAGTCTGGGAGACGGGAGAGCCCGTCTGGGTCGAGGACATGATGACCAGCTCATACCCGCGCGCCGCCGCCGCCGGGCGGGCGGGGCTGCACGGCGGCTTCGCCTTCCCCATCCTTCTGCACGGAGAGGTGCTCGGCGTGTTTGAATTCTTCAACCGCGAGGTGCGCCCGCCCGACGCGGCGCTTTTGGCGATGATGGCGAGCATCGGCAGCCAGACGGGGCAGGTCATCGAGCGGCAGCGCGCGGAGGACGAGCGCGCGCGGCTCAGCGAAGAGATCATCCGCGTGCAGGACGAGCAGCTCGCCGAGCTTTCGACACCGCTCATTCCGCTCACGGACCAGATCGTCGTCATGCCGCTCGTCGGGACGGTTGACTCGAAGCGCGCGCAGCGAATGACCGAGGCGCTCCTGAGCGGACTCTCCGAGACGCGCCCGCCCATCGCCATCATTGACATCACGGGCGTCTCGTTCGTTGACGCGCACGTCGCCAATACGCTCGTCCGGATGGCGCAGGCCGCGCGCCTGCTCGGCACACATGTGGTGCTGACGGGCATCCGCGGCGGCGTGGCGCGCAGCCTCGTCGGCCTCGGCATCGAGCTCGGCGGCCTCACCATGCGCAAGACCTTGCAGGACGGCATCGCCTGCTCGCTCGAGTTCCTGCGCGTGCGGGCGACAAAGTTGTAGGCGGGGATTTATAATCCAACGCCCCGACGAAATTTCAGACACCGAAGTGGAAACATCGCATGAATAAAAGTTGTCGAGTCATCTTGCCCGCCGGACTGATTCTTTTCTCCCTCGCCGCGTCCGCCCTGCCCGCGCGCCGGAGCGCCGCGAAAGCGGTCGGCACGCCGCAAACTCAGGCGGCTTCTTCTCAAGCCGCGCCGCCGCCCGCGCGCGACGAGCGACTGTGGAAGAAGGCGCAGGAGATTCACCGCAAAGCGTTCGTCGTGGACGGGCACAACGACATCACGGAGATTATGGCGGACACCGGCTACGACCTCGGCACGCCCTCTGTCGGCAAGTACCACACAGACCTCGCGCGCCTCGGGCAGAGCGGAATCACGGGGCAGTTCTTCTCGGTCTACATTGACCGCAAGTACGCGACCTCGGGCGGCTCGGCGCGCCGCGCTCTGGACTTGATAGACGTCATCTACCGCGCGGCTGAGAAGTACCCGAACCAGCTCACGATGGCCTACTCGACCGCCGACATCGCGCGCGCGAAAAAGCAGAAGAAGGTCGGCGCGCTCTTAGGCATCGAGGGCGGGCACGCCATCGAGAATTCGCTTCCGGCGCTGAGGAATTTCTACCGCCTCGGCGTGCGCTACATGACTTTGACGCACAACAACACGAACGACTGGGCCGACTCCTGCTGCGACGAAGCGAAGCACAACGGGCTCTCGGATTTCGGAAAGGAGGTCGTGCGCGAGATGAACCGCCTCGGCATGTTCGTTGACGTCTCGCACGTCTCCGACAAGACGATGTCGGACGTGCTCGACGTCTCGACCGCGCCCGTCATCGCCTCGCACTCGTCGGCGCGCGCACTCGCCAACCACAAGCGCAACATCCCGGATGAGCTGCTGCGCCGCATCGCCAAAAACGGCGGCGTCGTGATGGTCAATTTTTACCCGGCCTTCATTGACGAGCGGGTGAGGGTCGCCGGGCTGGAGAGGGACGCGCGCCTCAAGGCGCAGCGCGACGCGCTCCGCGAGCAGTTCAAGAACGAGCCTGAGCGGCTGGAGGAAGAGTTGAAGAAGCTCAACGCCGCAAACCCTCTGCCGGTCACGCCGCTCTCGGTTTTGATAGACCACCTCGACCACATCGCGAAGGTCGCGGGCGTCGAGCACGTCGGGCTCGGCTCGGATTTCGACGGCGTGCCTTCTCTGCCCGTAGGCATGGAGGACGTGGCGCATCTCTCGAACATCACCTACGAGCTGCTGCGCCGCGGATACAGCGAGCGCGACGTGATGAAGATTCTGGGCGGCAACCTGATGCGCGCCTTCGCCGAAGTCGAGCGCGTCGCGCGCGTCTCCACGCGCACCGTGAGCGGCGAGGGCAGCACGCTCCGCCTCGAACCGGCGAAGAAATAGAGCGCCGCCCGGACTCCCTCGCGAACGGACGAAGGCGCGCCGCGTTGAATGTCTCAACGCGGCGCGCCTCTCTATTTCAGACGTTTAGTTTGAGCCCTCGCGGGGCTGTGCGGAGTTATTGACCGCCGCCCGA
>JAIVJM010000212.1:29145-50031 GCA_020199995.1 Acidobacteriota bacterium
GAACCGCCGCCGCCAGTGCTACCGCCGCCGCTTCCTTCCATATTATCTGCCATGTGATTCTCCTCCAATGCTCGATGTTAGTGAATTGAGGAAATGGATGAACGCCGAAATTTTTCAACGGACATGGGGGTTTCATGAGATGCCCCGCACACATTCCTCCCGTTTAACTTGCGAGAAGTGCCTGAAGAAAAGACAAGACTCATGCCACGACCAGTCCGGTAAGTTTTAGTTAATAAATTATTTTTGTTTAGGAATGATTTTCGTCGCGAGTATCAACAAGCGACAACGCGCCGCCCCGTATCGTCTCTTCAAAGTCATACACGCGCCGCATAAAATAATACAGGGCTCGGTCGCCCCGCATCGTCTCTCACATCTGCCGGCGCATACAAGGCGGCACGTCTCCGGCACGTGTTATAATCCGCCCACTTCGAGATGATCCGAGCAGGCGTCTACATCCACATTCCTTTCTGCCACGCGCGCTGTTCCTACTGCGACTTCGCGACCGGGACTTACGAAGGCGCGCTGGCCGACGCCTACGTCCGCGCGCTCGCCGTCGAGATTGATTCGTTCGGCGGGGCAGAGGAGTGCGCCGAGGCCGACACGATCTACTTCGGCGGCGGGACGCCGAGCCTGCTCACGCCCGAACAAGTGGCGCACGTCTTAGGAGCGGTGCGCCGCCGCTTCCGCGTCGAGCCGGGCGCCGAAGTGACGATGGAGATGAATCCGGGCACGGTCACGCCCGAAGCTCTGCGAGGCTTCCGCGAAGCGGGCGTCAACCGCGCGAGCTTTGGCGCGCAGACTTTCGACGACGGCGAGCTGAAGCGGCTCGGGCGCACGCACACGGCTGACGACACGCGCCGCACGCTCTCTCTGCTCAGAGACGCGGGCTTCGACAACATCAGCTTCGACCTCATCGCGGGCCTCCCCAACCAGACGCTCGAAGGCTGGTCGCGCAATCTCGACGAAGCCCTCGCGCTCCGCCCCCAGCACCTCTCGCTCTATCTTCTCGAAGTACACGAAGGCACGCCGCTCGCCGCGCAAATCCGCGAGGGACGCTACACTGCTCCCGACGCAGACCTCGCCGCCGAGATGTATACGGTGCTCGCCGAGCGGATGCGCCTCGCGAACTACGAGCAGTATGAGATTTCCAACTTCTGTCTGCCCGGACGAGAGTCGCGCCACAACGTGAAATACTGGACGGGCGCGCCCTACTTCGGCTTCGGCTGCTCGGCTCACTCCTTCGACGGTCGGCGCTTGCGCTGGTCGAACGAGCGCGACGCGCGCCGCTACGTCGAGATGTTGGAGGCGAGCGGCAACGCCCTCGTCGAAAAGACTGAACTGGATGAGAGAGACGCGAGCGCCGAAGCGCTCTTCCTCGGCCTCCGTCTGCTGGGCCGCGGCGTCAACCTCTCCGAGCACCGCGCGCGCTTCCGCCGTGACGTGCGTGCGGAGTACGCCGCGGACCTCTCGCGCTTCACCGAAGCCGGTCTGATAGAATTCGACGGCGACATTTTGCGGCTCACGCCCGCCGGGGCGTTGCTCTCGAATGAAGTCTTCTCAACGTTGGCGAAGACCCCACGGTCAACCGCTTGCAGGAGCGCGCCGCCGAGATTTTCGATAAAGAGGCCGCGCTCTTCGTTCCGACCGGCTCGATGGGCAACCAGATCGCGGTCAAGCTCCACACGCGCCCCGGCGCGGAGGTCGTCATCGAGGAGCGCGGCCATATCTACAACTACGAGATGGCGGCGATGTCGGCCATCTCGGGCACGCTCGCCCGTCCCGTCAAGAGCGGCGACGGCACGGGGCTGCTTGAATGGCAGGACATCGAGCCCGCCATTCACGCCGCCGACGCCCCTTACTACGTCGCGCCCACGGGGCTCGTCGCGCTGGAGAATTCGCACAACCTCGCGGGCGGCTCCTGCCTGACGCGCAAGCGCACCGAGGAGATTTGCGCGCGCGCGCACGCGCTTCGGATACCCGTCCACCTCGACGGCGCGCGCATCTTCAACGCGGGCGTGGCGCTCGGCGAGACGGTCGCGGCGCTCGCCCGCCCCGCCGACTCCGTGATGTTCTGCCTCTCGAAGGGACTGGGCGCGCCGGTCGGCTCGATGCTTCTGGGCACGCTCGACTTCATCGCCGAAGCGAGGCGCTGGCGCAAACTCCTCGGCGGCGGGATGCGTCAGGTCGGGGTGCTCGCCGCCGCGGGGCTCATCGCGCTCGAAGAGTCGCCGCCGCGCCTTGTCGTTGACCACGCCAACGCGCGCCGCCTCGCCGAAGGTGCGGCGGAACTGCCCGGCGTGAGTGTTGACCCCGAGGCCGTGCAGACCAACATCGTCATCTTCGACGTCACGCGGACGGGGCTTTCGTCGGACGAAATCTGCGCGCGGCTGCGGGCGCGTCACGACGTGCTCGCCTCCGGTTTTGGCCCCTCGATTCGCATGGTCACGCACTACGACGTCTCGCGCGAAGACATCGAACGCGCGCTCGACGCGCTGCGGAAGGTGCTCGGCCCCGGAGCCAAGACATGACCAGACCTTTAATCATCGCCATTGACGGCCCGGCCAGCTCGGGCAAATCAACTTTGAGCCGGCTGCTGGCGCGTGAACTCGGGCTGCTCTATCTGGACACGGGCTCGATGTACCGCGCCGTGGCGCTCGCCGTCACGGAGGCCGGGGTGAACCTGACGGACAGCAAGGCCGTGGGCGAGATCGCGCGCCGCGCCGCAATCGTGCTCGAAGGCGACCCCGACTCCGTGCGCGTCGCGCTCGAAGGGCGCGACGTGACCGAGGCGATTCGCTCCGAGCAGATCACGCACGCCTCCTCGGTCGTCTCGACCATCCCCGAAGTGCGGCGCGAGATGGTGCGCCGCCAGCGCGAGATGGGCCGCGAGCCGGGACGCGGCGTCGTCCTCAACGGGCGCGACGCCGGAACGGTCATCTTCCCCGACGCCGACCTCAAGTTCTTCCTCACCGCCGAGCCCGAGGCGCGCGCGCGCCGCCGCTTCGAAGAGGAGCGGGTGCGCGTGCAGGACATCAACTACGACGAGACGCTCGCCGACATCAACGCGCGCGACCGCCGCGACTCCGAGCGCGACGACTCGCCGCTCACCATCGCCGACGACGCCGTCGTCATTGACACCACCGAACTCTCAATCGAGGACGTGTTCCGGCAGATGCTCGAAGTCGTCCGCGAGCGGCACCCTCCGGACGAGGGTGGCGCATCAAACCCGCGGCCCTAGTCTGGCCGGAGGTCGCTCAAGAAACCGCCGCGCCCTTTTGACGTCATCGTTATGAGACAGAAACTACCTGATACCGACAGCGTCGTCCGAGACGGCCACGAAGTTGAGAGCTGTGAGTTTCACGGCTTAGAGCTTGAGAAGGACTCGGTCGAGATCGTCTACGGCCTGCTGCCCTTCGATGAAGAGAAGATGGAGGCGTGCCGGAACTTTCCGCATGCCAACACATGGGTCGGCGGCGGGTGCCTCATCTCAAGCGACAACCCGGAGCGCGTCGAGGTCCTCTACTGCCGCGCGTGCCGTGCGGCGGAGGAAGAGTGGGAGGCGGCGCGCAGGGCACTTCAGGCTGTTGAACTTCCCTTGAGGGACGAGAGTGAGTGGGTGAACTGATGTTCACAGGCATCATCGAGGAACTCGGGCGCGTGCGTAGTCTTGAGCGGCGCGGCGAGGGCGTGAGGATGACGGTCGAGGCGCGGGTCGTCACCGAAGGGACGCGGGAGGGCGACTCCATCGCGGTCAACGGCGTGTGCCTGACGGCACTCGACGTGCGCGCCAAAACGTTTTCGGCGGACGGCTCGCGCGAGACTTTGCAGCGCTCGACGCTCGGCGCTTTACGCGCCGGCTCCGCCGTCAACCTCGAACGCGCGGTGACGCCCTCGACGCGCCTCGGCGGCCACATCGTGCAGGGGCACGTTGACGCGCGCGGGCGATACCTTTCCGCCGCAGAGCACGGCGGCTCGTGGACGGTGCGTATCGCTTACCCGCCCGAGATGGCGCGTTACCTCGTCTTCAAGGGCTCGGTCGCGGTCGAGGGCATCAGCCTCACGGTGGCCGCGCTCGCCGGAGACTATTTCGAGATCGCGGTGATCCCGAAAACGTGGGCGGTGACGAACCTCTCCGCTTTGCGCCACGGCGACCCGGTCAACCTCGAAGCCGACATCATCGCCAAGTACGTCGAGCGAATCCTCGCGGTCGGTCCGACGGCGAGCGGGGGCGCATCGTCAATCACGCCGGAGAGGCTATCCGAACTCGGCTACAGGTGAAGCCTCAAGGAGTCGCCAAAAAGCGAAGTTTCGGGTAACATACGGGTGCTGTTAGCATCTCTCCAAAAAAACTGCTGGGTTCAAAGAAAATGCCTTTTGCTTCCATCGAAGAGGCCGCCGCAGACATTCGCGAGGGCCGCATGGTCGTCATCGTGGACGACGAAGACCGCGAGAACGAGGGCGACCTCGTGTGCGCGGCGGAGAAGGTCACGCCCGAGGCCGTCAACTTCATGGCGACCCACGCGCGCGGACTCATCTGCATGCCGCTCACAGAGGAGCGCTGTGACGAGCTGCATCTGACGATGCAGGTCGCCGACAATACCTCTTACCTCGGCACGGCCTTCACCGTCTCAATCGAGGCGCGGCGCGGCGTGACGACCGGCATCTCGGCGGCTGACCGCGCCACCACCATCCTCACCGCCGTGGACCCGAAGACCCGCCCGCAAGACCTCGCGCGCCCCGGCCACATCTTCCCCCTGCGCGCCAAAAACGGCGGCGTCCTCGTCCGCACGGGCCAGACCGAGGCGAGCGTCGATCTGGCGCGCATCGCGGGCCTCTACCCCGCTGCCGCCATCTGCGAGATTATGAATCCGGACGGGACGATGGCGCGCCTGCCGCAACTCGAAGAGTTCGCCGCCACCCACGGGCTGAAGATCATCACGGTGGCCGACCTCGTCCGCTACCGGATGCGCAAAGAGATTCTGGTGCGCCGCGCCGCCGAGACCGACCTGCCCACGGTCTACGGGCTCTTCCGCGCCGTCGCCTTCGAGAACGAGACGAATGGCGAGGTTCATCTCGCGATGGTGATGGGCGATGTCAGTCAGGCGGGCGGCGACGGCCCCGTGCTCGTGCGCGTCCACACCGAGAACGTGACCTGCGACATGTTCGGCTCGCTCATTGACGACACCGGCTTCCAGCTCCACACGGCGCTCGAACGGATCGCGGCCGAGGGGCGCGGCGTCGTGCTCTACCTGCGCCAGCAGCGCCACAACAACCTCGACCTCATTCACCAGCTCAAGACCTACGAGCTGATGCAGGAGCGCGGTGTGAGCAAGCGCGAGGCGAGCCTCGAGACCGGCTACGGCGCAGACCGCGACTACGGCGTCGGCGCGCAGATACTCCACGAGCTGGGCCTGAGCCGCATCCTCCTGCTCACGAACCACCCGCCCAAAGTCTCCGCGCTCGAAGGCTTCGAGCTGGAGATCGTGGGCAGCGTGGCCCTCGGCTCGCCCGCGCGCGCTGAAGCGGGGCAGCGGGTTTGAAATCGGAGAGGCAAGGCCAACGGACTCGGAAGCGTAAGGTCAAGGAGGGGAACTTGAAATATTGGGAAAGGGCAGATCAACGCGGCGGCGCGGAGGACGCGTCCTCTGCCCCTCAGCGTTGAGACTTCCCCGGTCTCGCTCAAAGTAGAATTACACCAGAGGCTCCCCCGAACGACCTGAAGCTCTTCGCCGACGACTCCCCCGGACGGCCCCGTCAGTAAAACACTATGCCCATTGACGAGCACGACGAAAGCCCCGCGCCTCGCGCGCCGGAGCCGGAGAGCAACACGCCCCTGAAATTCGAGAAAGCGCCCGCGGCGGCGGAGGGCGGCCCCGCGCCGTCCCCGCTCACGCCTCGCGGCAGGCGCGCGCGCTGGCGGCGCGTCGTCAACCGCCGCAACGCCATGTGGACGGGGCTCGTGCTCGTGGTCGCGGTCATCGCGCTCGTCTTGATCGTCTTCATCCTCTACCGCAGCGGGCAGGTTGATCGCATCATCGCCCGCCAGATCGTCGAGACCTTCGCCAAGTACAACATCCGCGCCGAGGTCGGCTCGTTCGAGACGAAGTTCGGGCCGCGCACGGCGGAGCTGCGTGACCTCAAGCTCTACGACGCGACGACGGGAGCGCAGCTCGGCAAGATAGACCGCATCATCGCCACCATCCGCGTCGAGGACATGTATGCGCTGAGCCTCAACCGCGACGTCAATCTCGAAGAGCTGACGATTGACGGGCTCGAAGCGTGGGTCGCCTTCGACGCCGAGGGTCGCTCGAACTTCCGCAACGTCCGGCTCCCGCCGCCCGACCCGAACAGCCGCATCCTCTTCTCTTACTCGACCGCCAAAATCAATCTCAAAGGGGCCGTCGTCCACTACGACGATAAGCGCTACGACATCTCGGGCGAGGCGCGGAACCTGCGCGCCTTCATCCGCCCCGAAGACCCGAACGCGCCCGCCGAGAGCCGCATGAATCTGGTCGAGATCGCGCTCTCCGATTCCTCCTTCGTCTACAACGGGCGCGCGGTGGACAATATCGACATCGAGGCCAAAGCGCGCGTCAATCAGGTGCGCGCCGAGATCGGCGAGTTGACCCTCCGCTCGCCTCTCACGGAGGCGCGGCTCTCGGGCGTGCTCGACGACTGGCGAAGCCTGCGCTACCGCATGCAGGTCAACGCGACGGTTGACCTGACGCGGACTTCGGACGTCTTGCAGCTCGAAGCGACGATGCGCGGCGCGGGGCAGTTTCAGGGGACGGTCGAGGGCGAGGGCGACAACTACAAGGTTGAGGGCCAGATCATCTCGGACGCGCTCGCGGCTGACGGCGTGCGCCTCAAGGCTCTCAACGTGACGGCCACGGCGACCGGCGAGGGAAAGAGTTACGAGGCGCAGGGGCGCGCCGTCGCCGAGCTTTTGACGGCGGGCGACTTTCAATTGAATACCGTGCAGCTCGCGGGCAAGGTGATGGGCACGGGCACGGACTTCCGCTGGATCGGCGATCTGCGCGCGGCGGCGGCGCGCAGCGGCGCGACGAGCATCGCCGGTCTCATCCTCAAAGACGCCACGGCTGAGCTGCGCGGGGAAGAGTTGAGTGGAAGCGCCGGGAGCTTCAGCGCCGCTTCGGTCGTCGCCGAGGGCGCGCGCGTCGCCGGCGCGCACGCCTCCGGCGTGCGCTTCAGCCGCGACGCCGGAGGCCGCACGACCTTCAGCGCGCAGTCCGCGCGCGCGGGACAGATCAAAGCGGACGGGACGACCGTCAACGGCGTGCAGGCTTCGGGCCTGAGCGCGACGATCAACCCGGACGAGTCGGCGAGCGTCGCGGTGAATCAGGTGCGCGTCGGCGCGGTCAGCGCGTCGGGCGTCCGCACGGGCACGCTCAACGTCGCGGGCGTCCGGCTCGCCATCACGAGCGGAGGCCGCGTCGAGGGGACTTCGGGCGACATCAATGCGGGGGCCGTGGCGCTGCCCGACGGCGGGCGCGCGGAGCAAGTCAGGCTCGCGCGCCCGCGCTTCGTGCTCGAGCCGGGCGGGCGCTACCGCGCGAGCGCGGACTTGAGCCTCGGCGGCGGCGTGCTCGGGCAGATGCGGCTCGGCTCGGCGCGCGCCGCCGTAGTCGCCACCAACAACCAGATTCAGTTGAACGACTTCGTGGCCGATGTCTTCAACGGGCGCGCAACGGGACGCGCGATTATCAGCACCGCGCCGCGCGGGGGCGGGTCTTCCTCGGTCGCGGCGAGCTTCGAGGGCGTTGACGTCGGCGGCCTCATCACGACCTTTTCGGCGC
Source organism: Acidobacteriota bacterium (assembly GCA_020199995.1). Classification (GTDB taxonomy): domain Bacteria; phylum Acidobacteriota; class Blastocatellia; order Pyrinomonadales; family Pyrinomonadaceae; genus JAIVJM01. Next base: position 36,963 of record JAIVJM010000212.1, read on the forward strand.
GCGCCGTCCCCCTCACGGGCGCGGCCACGGGCACGGTCAACCTCAGTTTTCCGGGGACGAATTTCAAGGCCGCTTCGGGCCGACTCGACGCGCGCTTCGAGGGCGCGACCGGCAGGGACGAGTCGGCGCGCACGCCGCTCACGGGCGAGGTGGCACTGACCGCCGAGCGCGGACTGTTCCAGATCGAGCGCGCCAACCTGCGGACGGGCGCGACCGAGCTGACGGCCTCGGGGCGCTTCTCGTTCGACGGCAACACAGACCTCGCCGTCAATCTCAATTCGACCGACGCCGCCGAGCTTCAACGCGTCGCGCTGGGGACGGGGCTGCTCTCAGACATCGAAGAGAAGGTCAAAGATTTCGGGGCCGAGCTGGCCGGAAATTTGAGCTTCAAGGGGACGGTGACGGGCGATCTCGACGCGCCTCTCGTCAATGGCCAGTTCGCGCTCGGCTCGCTCACGGTGCGCGGTCAGGACCTCGGAGCCTTGAGCGCCGACGTCGCTTCGACGTCCGCCGAGACGCGCATCAGCAACGGCAAGCTCGTCGAGCGCGACGGGGGCGGCGCACAGTTCACCGCCGTCTTCCCGCGCGTGGGTGAGAACAATATCTCTTTCGACGCGACGCTCGAAAACGCCAACGCCGGAAACCTCGTCGCGGCTTTCGGCGCGGGCCGCATCAACGCCGCGAACCTCGCGGGGCTCGGCTCCGCGTCGGGAAAGGTAACCGTCAACGGATACCCCGGCGCGATGCAGGGGAGCGCAGACCTCAAGGTCGCCGCCGGACGCATCGGCTCGCAAGCCTATGACGAGATCGTGGCGCGCGCCACCTTCAGCGGCTCGAAGGTCAATCTCGAACGACTCGACGCGCGTCTGCCCGCCGGGTCTTTGACGGCGACCGGCACGGTGGACATCGAGGCGCAGTCGTTCGACCTCCGCGCGCAGGGTACGGACGTCAAGCTCGACCTACTCACGGCCCTCTTCGGCGGCGGCGGCGAGACGCGCGGCCTCCCGCGTCTCGCGGGGCTCGCTAACTTCAGCGCCAACGCCTCCGGCAATCTCCTCGACCCGACCAGCTACCGCGTCGAGCTCAACGCTACAGGGCGCGACGTGACCGTCAACGGCCAGCCCGCGGGCGAGCTGACGCTGACGGGCCGCACGACTCCCGACCAGAAGTTCAACGTCGAGCTGACGACGGGCCTCTTGGGCCGCCCGCAGGTCGTCCGCGCGACCATTGACCTCGGGAGCGAAGACCTCGCCGTCACCGCCGAGACGACGCTCGACGGCACGGACCTCACGCCGCTCTTCGCCGCGCTCCTGCCCGACTCGAACGTGCGCGTCACCGGGCGCGCCACGGGCACCCTGCGCACGACGGGGAACCTCCTCGGCGAGCAGGGCTTCACGACCTCGAACCTGAGCGGGCGCGCGGAATTCTCCGAGCTGGTCGTGCAGGTCGAGGACGTGCCTCTCACCGCCGAGAATCCGCTCGTCGTGCTCTTCACGCCGAGCGAGGTGACGTTCGAGCGGACGCGCTTCACCGGGCCGGGGACAAACATCACTTTCGGCGGCACGGCGGCGCTCGGCGCATCGGGCCGGCAGAACCTGACTGTCAACGGCGACCTCAACCTGCGCGTCCTGAACAACCTCTCGCCGAACATCCTTCTGGCGGGCGCGGCGCGCGTCGGCGTGAGCGTGACGGGCACTTTCGAGAACCCGCGCATCAACGGCACGGCCTCTGTCGCGGGCGCGACCTTTGCGACCTTCATCGGCGACGAGCGGCTGACGGCGACAGGCATCAACGGCGTCGTCCGCTTCAACGAGAATCAGGCGCGTATCGAGACCTTCACGGGGAGCTTGGGCGGCGGGCGCATCTCGGTCTCGGGAGGCGCGCTGCTCGCGGGCCTGCGCCCCTCTTCGTTCCGCTTCACCGTGCGCGGCGAAAGAGTGACCGTCCCGTTCCCCGAAGACTTCCGCACGACCGCGGATACCGACGATCTGGAAATCAGCGGCAACCTTCAGGGTCAGAGGATCACGGGCACGATCAACGTGCGCCGCGCCGAGTACACCGAAGACATTGACCTCGCAGACCTCATTGACCGCCGCGGCCAAGCCTCGATCACCGAGAGCGGCACGGGCGGAGGCTCCGACTTCCTCGGCGGGCGGACGACGATTGAGCTGGCGATACAGGGGCGCGACGCGCTCGTCGTGCGCAACAATCTGGCCGACGTGGTCGGCTCGCTCTCCGTGCGCGTGGTCGGCCCCTTAGACGACCCCGTCATCTCGGGGCGCGTCACGGCGACGCGCGGAACGCTCTCTTTCCGTAACGACCGCTTTGAAATCCAGCGCGCCATCATTGACCTCCCGCCGCGCCGCGGCGCAGACCCCCTGCTCAACATTCAGGCCGAGTCAGAGATTCGCGGCTATCGCATCAACGTCGGCATCACGGGGCCGCTCTCGCAGCCCGCCACCTCTTTGCGCTCCGACCCGGCGCTCCCGCAGGCCGACGTCGTCGCGCTCATTACGACGGGCAACCTCTCGACCGGCACCGAAGGCTTCTCGACCCTCGCGCAGACAGGCTTGGGGACGGCGACGAGCCTGCTGACCGAGAGCCTCATTAACGCGCCCGTCAGGAAGGCGACCGACAAGCTCTTCGGTCTCAACCGCTTCGAGTTCGACCCGATCATCGCGGGGCGCGGCGGCGCGAGCCCGACCGCGCGCCTGACCGTGGGCCGCCAGATCAACCGCGACCTCGCCGTCACCTTCTCGACGAACGTGACGGGCGAGCCCAATCAGGTGCTCGCGGTCGTCTACCGCGTCTCCGACCGTCTCTCGTTCGTCGCGCAGTACCAGCAGGGCGCGACCGACACGCTGCGCTCGCGCAGCGACAACTTCAACTTCGAGCTGCGGTTCAGGAAGCGGTATTAACAGCAGCCAGTTTTCAGTTTTCAGTTTTCAGTTTTTGAGATTTCAAACTTGAGGTATGAGATTTCAAATTCAGAAACTGGAGACTAACGATTGAAGACTCGAGGGTGGCGGCTGAAAACTGAAAACTGAAAACTGAAAACTGACTCCGTGACTATCCAAAGGGTGTTCTTCATCTTCATCATCCTCTCGTTCGTGCCTTCGGGCGCGCGGGCGGGCGCACATCTCGCGCCCGACCTGAGCCGCTACGAGGGGCGCACCGTCGCGTCCATTGACGTTGTCGTCGAGGAGGCCTCGGTCGAGGGGGCGGCGCTTGAGGAGTTCAGAGCGCGCGTCCGGCTCGCGCCGGGCGGTCGCTTCTCGGTGGTGCGCGTGCGCGAGTCGCTTCAGGCGCTCTTCGAGACGAACCGCGTCGCCGACGCGCGCGTCGAGGCTTCAGAGGTCGCGGGGACGACGGGCGAGGACAATCGCCCGCGCGTCGCGCTGAGATTCGTCATCCGCCCGCAGGTGCTCGTCGCGGGCGTCGAGTTCGAGGTCGGTGTCACGGAAGGGACGGGGATTTCCGAGGACGAGCTGCGCGCGCGCCTCAACCTGCTCGACCCCGGCAAGCGGATCACCGTACAGTCGCTCAAGGAGAACGCCGACGCCGTGCAGGTCTACCTGCGCGACCGCGGCTTCTACCGCGCCGACGTGAAATATGAGCAGCGGCTCGACGCGACGCGCACCCGCGCCACCGTCATCTTCCGCGTCACGCCGGGGACGCCCACGGGGCTCGAATCCTTCAACATCAAGATCGACGGGTTCGACGCCGAGCGGCTGCGCCCCGACTTCCGTCTCAAACCCGGCGCGACTTTTACGCAGGAGGCGCTCGGTCAGGACGTCGCGCGCATCCGCGCTGCGATCATCGAGCAGGGCCACCTCGCCCCGCGCCTCGCTGAGCCGGACGTCCGCTTCGACCCCGCGACGAACCGCATCAGCGTGAGCCTCACGGGCAGCATCGGGCCGAAGGTCGAGGTGGCGGTCGCCGGGTACGAACTCGGCGAGAAGCGCGAGCGCGAGCTTCTGCCCGTCCGGCGCGAGGGGACGATTGAGCCTTCGGCCATCGAAGAGGGCAAGCGCCGCCTGCGCAACCGGCTTCAGGAGCAGGGCTACTTCTTCGCCGAAGTCAACGCGGTCTGCACCGTCAATCCGCCGCTCGCGCCGCGCCCCGAAACCGCGCCGCTGCCCGGCGGCCTCGATGAGTTCGGGACGTGCGACATGCTCAACCCGGACGAGTTGGGCAGCCGCAACGTCAAGATCACCTACGAGGTCGAGCGCGGTCGCCGCTTCAAGCTCACCGACATCCGCATCGAGGGCACAGACAGGCTCTCGTTCGAGGATGTCGAGGAAGACCTCCGCAGCCGCGAGGCGACCATCTTCGGCATCATCCCCATGCTCGGCTACGGGCGCGGCTACACGAGCGAGGAAGCGCTCGCGCGCGACGTGAGCATCATTCAGGCGCGGCTGCGTAACGAACTCGGCTACCGCCGCGCGAAGGTCACGGTGAGGCGCGGTGTCTCGCTCGAAGGCGAAAATTTAATCATCACCTTCGATGTCGAGGAGGGGCCGCTGACGCGCGTCGCGGGGATCGAGATGCGCGGCAACCAGCTCTTCACCGCCGAGCAACTGCGCGACCGGCGCTGCCCGCCCGACCCCCTGCCGGACGAGGCGTGCCTCATCGAAGGCGGCGCGTACTCGCGCACGACGGCCCGCGCCGACGGCGACCGCCTCCGCAGCTTCTACTCGCGCAACGGCTACCTCGACGCGACCGTCGAGCTCGATGTCGTCAACTTACCGAGCGCGGCAGGCAGCACCGATGAACAGGTGCGGCTCATCTACACCATCAAAGAGTCCGACAAGGTCTTCATCAACCACATCTTCATCAACGGCATCGTGCGCACCGAGCGCCAAGCCATCCTCGACGCCATCCCTCTGCGCGAGGGCGAGGTCTTGCGCGGCGACGAGCTGGCCGAGAGCGAGCGCGCGCTCCTCAATAACACTGACGCCTTCCGGCAGGTCATCATCCGCACGGAGCCCGCGGGCGAGACCGAGGGCGGCTTCAAGCGCCGCGACGTCATCATTGATGTCGAGGAGAGCCAGCGCATCACGACCGACTACATCGTCGGCTTCTCGACCGACAACGGCCCGCTTGGAGGTTTCGAGGTCAGAAACGTCAACCTCTTCGGCAAGCTCCGCGAGGGGGCCTTCCGCTCGCGCTTCAGCCGCCTCCACCAGCTCGTGCGCTTCGAGTATCTCGACCCGCGCTTCCGCCGCTACGGCGCGCGCTCCTTCGCGCCGCTCACGGCCTCGCTCCAGTACCAGCGCGATACGAGCGTGACGCGCTTCTTCCGCTCGACGATTGACCGCGGGAGCGGCGGCATCGTTCAGCGCTTCGACGCCGAAGGGAAGCTCATTGACGAGTTCGGCCAGAGCGTCAAGGAGCCCTCGATCAACCGCCTCACCTTCAACCTCGAAACGCGGCGCGATTTCGAGCTGGAGCTGAGCCCTTCGGGAGCGGTGCGCAAGCGGAGCACTCTGGTCCTGCGCTACAACTACGAGGACGTGCGCCTCTTCAACATCGGGAGCCTCCTCATCGCGCCCGCGCTGAGGCCCGATCAGGTCGTCCGCCTCTCGCGCTTCGGCGCCTCATTCGCCCGCGATACGCGCGACGCGCAGTTCGACCCGACGCGCGGCGACTTCCTCAACGTGGACTACGCGCTCGCGCTCAAAGCCTTAGGCGGCAACATCTCTTTCTCGAAACTGCTGGCGAGGTATCACCGCTACTACAAGGTCAATCGGCTGCGCAACACCGTGCTCGCCGCGAGCTTCCAAGCGGGTCTTGCGCGGCTCTACAACCCTTCGGACCGCAACGACAACGGCGTGATTGACGACGCCGACCGGCGTTTGCCCATCAGCGAGAGGTTCTTCGCGGGCGGCTCGACCAGCTTGCGCGGCTTCGGGTTCGAGGAGGCGGGGCCGCGCGTCGTCGTGCCCAACTGCACGTTCGGCCCGCAGCCCGTGCCGGTCTTCGACCCCAACACGGGGTTCGCGCTCCCGCCCTGCGGCACGTTCCGCAACAATAAGGGCGAGCCCGTCGAATTGAACCCCTTCACCGTGCCCATCGGTCGCACACCGTGGGCCTCGGCCTGCGTTTCAAAACCCCCTTCGGCTCGCTCGCCGTGGACTACGGCTACCTGCTCAACCCGCCCGAGTTCGTCATCCAGCAGTTCGGCGGCGGCACTGCCATCCATCGCCTGCGCCGGGGGCAGATTCATTTCCGCTTCGGGCAAACGTTCTAGGAAGAGGCTGGAGATTTGAGACTGGAGACTAGCAAGCAAGAGGCTGGAGACTTGAGAGTTGAGACTGGTGGAGGGCAAGCCTCAAGCCTCAAGCCTCAAGCCTCAAGCCTGCCTCCGGCTCCAAGCCTCAAGCCTCAAGCCTCTCATCTCTTCCTCCTGCTGCTCGTCTTCTGTGTCGCGCTCGGCGTGCGGGTGCTCGCGTGGCAGGACACGCGGTTCGAGGTGGAGAGGACGCAGGCGGGCGTGACGGCTGATTACAAGCACGCGGCGCGGGCCTTCGTCGCGGGCGGCCCCGCCGCACTGTTGAGTCGCACTTCGCCGCTCGCCGACCCGAACACGCTCGGACACCCGCCCGGCTACCCGGCGCTGCTGGCGCTCGTCTACGCCGCGTTCGGCGAGTCCGATGAGGCGACGCAGCTCGTGCAAATCGTGGCGGATTCATTCGCGGCGGTCGTCATCCTGTTGGTCGCGTCGGCGCTCGCGGTGGGGCGCGGCGCGGCCACTTTGGCGGGGCTTCTGGCCGCGCTTTCGCCGCAGTTCGTCTGGAACGCCGTGCAGATTCTGCCCGACACGCTGGCGGCGCTGCCTGTCCTGCTCGCGGTCTGGTGCGTCGCGCTCGCGTGGCAGAGGCCGCGCCTCTGGAAGCTCTTCGCCGCGGGCGCGCTCGTCGGCCTCTCGGTCTGGCTGCGGGCGAACGCGTTGCTGCTCGCACCTTTTCTGGCCGTCTCGGTCTTCCTGCTCTACGAGCGCGGACGCCGTCTGCGATACGCGCTCGCCGTCGTCGCCGGGGCGATCATCGTCGTCGCGCCTTTGACCGTCAGGAACGCTTACGTCTTTGGCCATTTCGTCCCCGTCTCGCTCGGCGCGGGACAGACGTTGTTGGAGGGCATCGGCGACTACGATTCCGCAGGCCGGCTCGGCGTCCCCTCGACCGACACCGGCATCCAGCGGATGGAGGCCGAGCAGTATGCGCGGCCCGATTACGCCGCGACGCTCTTCGGCCCCGACGCCGTTTGGCGCGAGCGCGCGCGGCTGCGCCTCGGGTGGTCGGTGATTCGGGAGCACCCGCTCTGGTTCGGCGGGGTGATGGCGCGCCGCGCCGCCTCGATGCTCAAGCTCGAAAGGGCGCGGCGGGTCGGCGCACGACCGCCCATCTCGCAGGCGCTCGACGCGGCGGAAGCGAAGGCCCCCGAGTGGTCGAGCGCCGCGGCGGAACTCGCGCAGGGCGGGCGGTCTCGGCGCCCTTTGGAGTTTCGGGGAACACGGACTACGTGCTGCGCGTGCCGTACAGAATCGCGCGCGGCAGGATGAGCGTGAGCGTCCGCGAGGTGTCGGGCCGGCGCGCGCTGGCTTCGAGCCTGATCGAGCCGCTGGAGGGCAAGGGCGAGGAAGAGCAGCCCTTCAGGGCGGCGCGGCTCGCCTTCATGAGCGGCGACGCGCGGGAGCTGAGACTGGTTTTCGCCAATGCCGCTTCGAGCCCCCTCAAGCCGTTCGTCGAGGTCGCGCGGCCCGAGCTGCGCGCGCTCGGCGGGGCCGCGTACCTCTGGACTCGCGCGCCGCGCTTCATCGTCTCCAGTGTGCAGAACATTTTCCTGACGGCGCTGATGCTTCCGCTCTACGTCGCGGGCTTCGCGCTAGTGCTCATGTGGCGCGGTGGGGGGGCCGGGCGCACGCTGCTCGTCCTGCTGACCGTTCCGGTCTATTATTTCTGCGCGCAGTCGGCGCTCCACACCGAGTACCGCTACGTCCTCGTCATACACTATTTTCTTTTTGTGCTGGCGGCGGTCAGCCTTTGCCGCGCGGGCGACATCTTAAGCGGGTGGGTGCGCGAACTGCGCGCGAGGCGCGGCCCCCATCGGGGCCGCGCGGCAGGCGGCCTGAAATCGAGGTGGGTTCTATGAGACGGATTCTGCTTTCTCTACTTTTCTTCACGCTCGCGGCGTCGGCGTCTGCGCAAGGCCAGACGCGCACGACTGCCGCTCCTGCGCGCGGCCAGTCGCCCGCCGTGACCGCCGCCGCCGCGCCCGTTCAGACAAACGCGCCCGCCGCGAGCACAGGGGCCGAGGTGGTGGACAGGATGGTGGCCGTCATCAACGGCAGGGAACTCATCACCTACAGCGATCTCCTCTGGCAGCTCGCGCTTCAGGCCGACGCGCCGCTCGACAACCCGCGGCAGGAAGACCTCCGGCGCGTGCTCGACACGCTCGTTGACCAGCGGCTCATTGCGCAGGAGGCGGAGAAGCTCCCTTCGGTCACGCCGACGGCGGAAGAGGTGAGGGCCGAGCTGACGCGCATCATCGGCTTCTTCCCCTCGCAGTCGGAGTTCTACCGGCGGCTCAACCGCGTCGGCCTCGGCGAAGACTCGGAACAGTTGCGCGAGATCGTGCAGGATCGCGTCGTCATCCGGAAATATCTCGACTTCCGCTTCCGCTCTTTCACCATCGTCACGCCGCAGGAGGTCGAAGCCTTCTACCACGACGTCTACGTGCCGCGACGCCGGCGGCAGTCGCCCGGCACCATCATCCCGAAGCTCGAAGAGGCCACCGCGCAGATTCAGAACGAACTCATCGAGAGCAAGATCGAATCCGACATTGACGCGTTCCTCGAAGAGGCGCGCACCACCGCCGAAATCACGATCCTGAATTAGAGTTTTGAGCTTTCAGTTTTCAGTCTGTGAAATTCGAAATCTCAAATCTCAGATTTGAAATCTGAAAACTCAAAACTCAAAACTGAAAACTGCTTTTATGTGGCGAAGAGACGCGAATCAATCCTTGAAGCAGAGACCGCGTTTGGGGCTGGCGCTCTCGGGCGGCGCGGCGCGCGGCGCGGCGCACGTCGGCGTGCTGAAGGTCTTCCGCGAGCAGGGCATCCGCGTTGACTGCGTGGCGGGCACGTCCGCCGGGGCGCTCGTCGCGGGCGCGTTCGCCTCGGGCATGGAGCTCGAGGAGCTGGAACAAATCGCGCGCGACATGAGGTGGCGCGACTTCGGTCGGATGACGCTCTCGAAGCTCGGCGTGCAGTCGAACGCACGCATGGAGATGTACATCCGCGAGCGCTTCCCCGTGACGCGCTTCGAGGAGTTGCCCGTGCCCTTCGCGGCGGTCGCCACAGACCTCCACACGGGGACGCCGGTCGTGATGCGCGACGAGGGCGATGTGGCCTTCGCCATCCGCGCCAGTTGCGCCCTCCCCGGATGGTATCTCCCCGTCGTGGACGAGCACGGGCGGCAGCTCGTGGACGGCGGCCTCGTCGCCAACCTCCCCACGGCAGCCGCGCGCTCGCTCGGGGCCGACGTCGTCGTGGCGGTGGACGTTAACCACGACGGCGCGAAATTCCTCGGCGCTCCGACCTCCATCATCGGCGTCCTTCTCCAATCAATCGTCCTCATGCAGCGGACATCCGTCGTCCACCAGCGTCAGTTGGCCGATGTCTGTCTGAGCCCGCGGGTCGGCCATATCCGCTGGGACGAGATGACGCGCGCCGACGAATTTATCGCGGCGGGCGAGGAGTCGGCGCGCGCCGCCCTCCAGACCGCGAGCCCTCCCACTGGCTCCCCCTCCGGCGCCAATTCCGAAAGAGCGACAGGCAATAGCTTTGCACACAAAGTCACTTTGTGGTCAGACTTTGTGGTCAACCCTCCGACTTTGTGGTCAAGTCTACTTCGACGCCAAGCTCGTAAATCGAACGGATGAGCACGCACACGTTATGACAGAGCACCTTGCAAAGTATCTCGTTCGTCTGCGCCGTGAGCGTCTTGCTTCTCAGCCTCTCGCCGAACTTTCTTTTCAGCATCGAGAAAGTTGATTCGACGTTGCTGCGCGCGTGATAGCGGGCCTTGAACTCGTCTTGCCTGTACGTGTAAAAGCCCCACATACGTTTCCATAAGCCCGTCTTATCTTTCCAGTGATTCTCAGTCGTGTGCTTGAGGAACGGGATGTAAGGGGCCGCGCCGTGGTCAACGATGAGTCGCAAGTTAGAGACGCCGCTGTAACCCTTGTCCGCCACGACTTCTTTCATGTCGAAGTTTCGGGCGGTGGCTTCGACAAGCGGGGTGAGATACTTGTAATCGCTCTCCCACTTGCCCGTCACTTCGACGCTCGTAATGATGTTCGTCTTGACGCCGCACATCACATGAACCTTGAGCCAAGTAATCATCTTGGCTTCGGGCCGCTTCGCATACTTGGCTTTCATCCACTGACCCGCGACGCCGCTACAGAAGCCCGACGAGTCGGCGGCGAATGTACTCTCTATAGCGCGCAGGGGCATGGCCGATTCTTCGATAACCTGTCTCAGGTAGGGCGTCAGTTCTGCGCGCTCTAGGTGCTTCGAGATCGTGTTGAAGTGGACGGGCCGCGAGAGGTAGCCGCGCATCACGGCCTCGCGCATGTCGGTCTGATTCCTTCGGCCCGACATGCCACTATAAACTTTCGAGCAACAGGCAAAGATAAGGTCAGCGAGGGGAGCGCGCGGGCGTCCCATCTCTTGCAGAGGTTCTTCGATACCTTTGCAGAGTTCAAAAAGTAATTCCTTAAACTTGGACTCTTCTAAGGTCTGACCGAGATTATATTCGTGCCAGCGTTGGCCGTATGTAGGTCTTTGGGCGGTTTCCATCATGCACCTTGCTTTCGGTGCGTGATGCGGACAAAATGACCCTGCGGTCACAGTGTGGTCGCACACGCTGTGGTCGAAAAGGTCTAGCTGAGCGGTCGCACGTTCGGCTAGGCCATTCATTTCCCCCTTGACGTTGCGTACATAATACGTCTTTTCACAGATAAAATCAAGGGTTAATTGCTTATTTTGCTTTAACTTACGTGCCTTGCGAGGCCGTCTAAGATGTATTGCGAAGACATTTGTTTACCTCCGTTTTTCTGTCAACTTGACTGGGCAGGGATTTAAGCACATGCATATAATTATCCCCGCGGGTGCTGTCATTCTATTAACCAAGAGGGGTTCACGCATTCAGCTTTACTACACTTAGGCAACCTATGGCTATCTTCACAATCCCGGAAGAATATGAACTAGGGCTTGCCGAAATCTTTACCCTCTCAGATGATTCCGTTCAAAAAATACTTACTGCGCTTGAGGGCATAGCCCCTTCTATTAGATATAAATCAATAGCGGAGAGAGTAGCTTCAAATGTACATGATATTTCCAAGGAGGTGTTAGAAGCTTTAGAAGACATATTTGAAGTGCTATTTTCGCTCAACATTATTCGCACTGGCGCAGAAGTGCCGACCGACATTTTCGTTGATGATATTTGCGAAGCGGTCAGTGAGAGCGGTTCGGAGTTGCTTAAAGAAGCTGCTGGCGTGTGCGGCAGATTCAAGCCAAACTTGATTAAGCTTTTGGAGAGTAAGACTCTTGAAATCGCCTCTAAGTCTGGAATGTTGTTACGTGAAAGCGGGCAGACTTATTGTAGCGCGCGCATTCTTTCAGACCTCAGGCCGGTTTTTAGTGAAAGCGTTGAAGATGCACCGATGGCGGCAATGACAGTTCACACGCTCAAGCTTACGTACCATCAGGGTGATAGACTTAAAGATTTTTTCTTGGCGATGAACACGAAGGACGTACAAAGGCTTAGGGAATTACTTGATCGCGCAGACGCAAAAGCGGCAAGTCTTAGGACACTGGCCAATGCATCAAAGATGATCTACGTTGATGCGGAATAGGGGGCGGCGATGAGCGAGACTTCTAGGAAATGCCCTGAGCCCATAATGGTCAGTTGGATGTACCTACCCGAAGACGAAAGACTCCGGGTGCGGTGTCTCAGGGACGAACTTTTAAAAAAGTATATCGAATATAAGCGAGGCCACCTTCCTCTTAGACCGTGGCGACAGAGAAAACGTGCGCGCGTTTTTCATGTTACACCTGAAACAGAGCGTTCACCCTCCGCCCTGCCTCTTAGGAATTTAGAACTGATTAGGTTTCTGGATTCTTTGCCTACTGAAGTGCAAGAAAATGATGAGACGTGGGAACGTCTTGAGCGTTCTATTGATGAGAGCCGCCTCTCAAGTCGAAAATTCTTCACCTAAACATGTTCATACTCCTAGACACAGGCCCTCTAGGAAGACTAACCAATCCTAACCTTACAACGAAGACGAGAGCGATTCGTGATTGGATGAGGTCTCACTTGCTTGATGGGGTGGGATTTCTCTTACCTGAAATTGCCGACTATGAGATAAGGCGGAATTTAATTCTTGAAAACCTTACGACTGCCATCGGCATCTTGGACGGTTTTAAACATAGAATGGTGTACCTGCCCCTTACCACAGAGGCAATGCAAAAGGCCGCCGAACTGTGGGCCGATGTGAGAAGTAAGGGGTTGCCGACCGCGCCCGAAGAGGCTTTAGATGGTGATGTCATCGTGGCCGCGCAAGCAATAGTGGCGAGCGCGGGGACTGAAGAGATTGTAATCGCTACCATTAACGTCGGGCATCTCGCACGTTTCAATACCACCACGGTTACGGCAAGAGAGTGGAGCGATATTATCCCTACCTCACTTCCCAACCCCTAGAGCAATCCTACATTCAACTTTAATAGCCATGGCCATACTGAGTTGAAATATGGCCGCGCTTACTTTTGCATCAACCCTCATACTTTTGCATCAACTCGGACTATTGAATCAAAGCCGGTATTCTCTGCAACGCCTTCATGAGACAGGCAGTCGCAGTCGGTATCGCGGTGAAGGTTTTCAAAGGTCATCATAGGCCAAGATGCCGGGCGGCGGGTCGTAAGGGTTGTTAGGGCCACGCGAAAAGCTCAGTGCTTATAGCACACAATGAGGCAGGAAATAAACTAAATCAGAACTTACAAGAT
>JAIVJM010000149.1 GCA_020199995.1 Acidobacteriota bacterium
AACAGGTGATAAAACGAAAGGAGAGTCAACCCAGGACAGGGCCAGGCGGCTGAGCGATGCCGCGCACGCTCTCTTGCAACGGGGGCAGGCCGAGGCCGCGCTGCCGCTGGCGCGCGAGGCGGTCGGTCTGGCGCCCTCGTCCGCAGAAGCCCGGAAGAACCTCGCGCTCGCCCTGGCGGACACCGAGCAATATGACGAGGCGCTCAAACAGTGCCGCGAGGCGCTGCGCCTGGATCCGAAGATGGACACGGCCCACAACGTCATGGGCAAGATACTTCACGGGCAGGGGCGCCTGAGCGGGGCCGTCGCCGAGTACCGCGAGGCGATCCGCCTCAACCCGAATTACGCGAAGGCTTACTACAACCTCGGCGTGACGTTCTACCAGATGGGAAGGTTCGCGGAGGCGCTGACGGCGTACCACGCCGCCGAGAGGCTCGCGCCGGGGCAGCCGGTCGTCAAGCTCAACATGGGGTGGGCGTTCTTCAAGCTGGGCCGGGCCGGCGACGCGCGCGCCAAGTGGCTGGAGGCCTCCGCGATGGGCGACCCGGTCGTGGCACGTGCGGCGCAGGAGGCATTAAGGGGGTTACCGTAGGCGACTGCGCGCGATCTGACGATTTCAGAGCTGGGCTTGTTCGGTGCGAGCGTGCTCGACGCCGCGCCCGGCTACTGGCTGAACTCCTAACCCTTGCCCTCTTTCCTTTTCATGAAATAGAATGCGCGCCACTCAGCACGGGCTAACGCCTGTGCCACCGCGCGCTACTTGGGCAAGGAGACGCGTGACCTCACGATGACAAGATCGTGAGACGGAGGGCGGGGCGAGAGGTGAGGCTCGCACCGCCTTTATCTTCAGACAGCTTGGGAACTCGAATTCACATCATCGCCTGACAGTCGGTAGTGATGTAATTTTGTGTTGCTAGGATTTTGGGCGTTTGAAGAAGTAAACGGTCTCTAGGCATTCGTGAGAGTAAATGACGCTTACCAACTCCCACCCTTCCGTTCCGAGGGCGTTTAATGCCACTTCTATCTTGTCTTCAGTAAGTTGGCCGGTGTGCACATGTCTTGCTACATATTCCCACTTCTGCATTACGCTTCTCCTTCTAGCTTAATAGGCTAACAGGTCTTGCAGTGTCCAGATCGTGTTTGGGACGCGCTGCTCTGCGTCCGCTAGTACGCGGCGATGATCGGCTACCTTTCGTCCCTGAATGGGAACACCTCGACCCCTCCGTGAAAACTCATAGGGATTCTCACGCCCTTACTTAAACCTCGGTCGTGTTGCTAGATTCGGTTCCCTAAACCCCTTCGAGGTAATTGCATCACAAAACTGCTGCGGAAGTTAACATCTGCCGCAATTATGTGATATCCTGTCATCATGATGAGTAAGAATAAGGCAGAACAACTCCGGCAGAAGGTAAGGCACACGGGGATTCTCCGTGCGCGGGACCTCAAGGCGCAGGGCATCCCGCGGGAGTACCTTTGGCAGCTTCAGCAAAAGGGACTGCTGGAGCGAGCGGGGCGGGGAATTTATCGGCGACCCGGCGCGCAGGTGACGGAGAACCACAGTCTGGTCGAAGCCGCTCAGCGCGTGCCGCGTGGCGTGATTTGCCTGCTCTCCGCACTCCGCTTTCACGACCTGACGACGCAGACACCGTTCGAAGTCTGGGTGGCGATTGATCGTAAGATGCACCGCCCGAACAGCATCAATGACGAGCACATGACGCCGCTCAACGTCGTGCGCTTCTCGGGCGAGGCGCTCACGGAGGGCGTCGAAGAGTACAAGATTGAAGGCGTGACGGTGAAGATTTACAGCCCGGCGAAGACTGTGGCGGATTGTTTCAAGTATCGTAACAAGATCGGCGTCGACGTGGCCGTGGAAGCCCTGCGCGACTGTTGGCAGAAACGGCGCGCGAGCGCGGACGAGCTGTGGCACTACGCGAAGATTTGTCGGGTCGCCAACGTGATGAGACCTTACATGGAGGCGATCACCGCGGCATGACCGAACGGCGGAACATAGCAGCGTCAGTACGCCAGCGCCTGCTTAACGCTTCGCGCACCCGCCGCGAAGATTTTCAGGTGACCCTGACGCGCTACGCTCTCGAGCGCCTACTCTACCGCCTCAGCAAAAGCGCCCACCGCGATCAATTCATCATTAAAGGTGCGATGCTGTTCTCCGCCTGGAATGAAGTTCCGCACCGTCCGACGCGCGACCTGGACCTGTTGAGCTTCGGCGCAAGCGACATATCGCGCCTCGAAGGAGTGTTCCGCGAGATCGTTAATACGGAGGTCGAGCCGGACGGAATCGAGTTCTTCGCCGAGAGCGTGCGCGGCGGGCGTATCAAGGAGGATCAGGAATACGAGGGCGTGCGGTTAAGCATTCAAGCGCGCCTGGAGCAGGCACGTCTATCGTTGCAAATAGACGTCGGGTTTGGCGACGCCGTCACGCCCGCGCCCGAAGATATCGAGTACCCGACGCTGCTCGCGGACTCGCCGGCGCCACGCCTGCGCGCCTACTCGCGCTACTCGGTCGTCGCCGAGAAATTTCAAGCGATGGTAGTGCTGGGCATCGCCAACACGCGGATGAAAGATTTCTTCGACGTCTGGACGCTCGCCCGCTCGTTCGATTTCGACGGCGGGGTACTGTGTCAGGCTATGAAGACGACATTCGAGAGGCGCGGGACAGAAATTCCTTCTACTGCTCCCCTGGCCCTCACGCCGGAGTTCTATGAAGATCGGACGAAGCAGTCTCAGTGGGACGCTTTTCTCAAGCGAAGCCAACTAGCCGCACAGTCGACGACGCTGGATGAGGTGGCCGCAGTCTTGCGAGATTTTCTCCTGCCGCCGGCGTCGGCGGTGGTTGAAAGAAAGTCGTTTGATGCCCGCTGGACGCCCACCACGGGCTGGCAAATGATCAGTGCTAAATAAGGACATCGCCGTTGTCAAAATTAACTCAAATCGAAAAAGCTCTGCTCGAGATTGACCCCGCGGGATTCCAACGTCTGTGCGATTCATACCTCGTCTGCCGCGGCTATGATCGGATTAACCCTATCGGCCTCGTCATCGGCGCCGACAAGGTCGCCAAGGGCACGCCCGACACGTTAATCACGCGACCGGACGGGAAGTACGTCTTCGCCGAGCACTCGACGCAGCAAGAAGGTTTAGCCGTAAAGTTCATGCGCGACTTGACGAAGTGTTTCGACGAGGGGAAGACGGGAGTTCCTGTCGGGCACATACATGAGATCGTGCTCTGCCACAACTCCCGTCTCACTGCCTCTGAGGAGCATGAACTGGGGGAGGAGTGCATATC
>JAIVJM010000320.1 GCA_020199995.1 Acidobacteriota bacterium
GCACGGATGTCGTCGTTTACAACACCTTCATCATGCCGCAAGGCAAACCGACCACACGAAATATTCTCGGTAACGAACGCCGCTGTGGACCGCCAGAGGATGTTGATGAATGCAAGAATGATGGTTGGCTAAACTTTACGCACCCGCAGAGCTTCATCAGTCAGGGGCAATGCATTGACTTCGTTCGTCACCGGCCGCGCAACGTAATTCCTGTTCCAGAGGAGCCCTTGAATTGATGGCGCTGCGGGCGGGAATTGTCATCCCGCGATGACGTTCTTAACAGTAGCAGCCCGAAAGTCCCAGTCCCCCATTAAAGTTCCCTCGGTATTATTTCCCGCGAGTCTGAGTAACTGCTCGAGCACAACGCGGGGGCTCCAGGCGATGAAAAATTGGAAACGTTGAAAATCAGGAGACGCGCTATGAGAAACAAGATCGAGTCCGCTTCGGCCTTCGCGCTTTTGTCGTCGGCTTTGATTGTACTGCTTCTCTCGACCGGAAGCTTTGCCGCGAGCCAGGAGCAGCCGACCGTCGCCAAAGACTCCGTGCAGGCAACCGCCTTTACCTTCAACGTCTATCGCCAGAACTACGACGTGTGGAGCTGGGTGCCTCGAATGGAGTTTCGCGTCAACGGGCCCATCGCCAGCGGCAGCCAGCTCTACGCGGAGTTCACCATCCCCGGCACGGGACCGTGGGTAAAGTTCGACTGCCGGACAGAGGAGACGCAGAAAGGCTATTGGTGGAAGACCGAGTGCGGCGGGCGAGACATCCCGGAAGAAAAAGGCTCGACCTATACCGGACCCGTCAGCTTTGCCATCAAGCTGCGCAATGAGCTGGCGGGCACCAACGCGACGCTCTTCAACGGCAGGGCGAAGGTTGAGAAAGCTCTTTCCAACTTGAGCGGGCCAAAGGCCGCCAACAAGTTCGTCTATTTCGTGAACCACGACTGGAACCTCCCCATTGGCTACGTCTTCCTCACGCCTGATGACGTCTCCGCGTGGAAGAAGACGACTCTCAATGTCGCCTTCTGGACGCGCGGCGAGTACCACGGGAGTTTCCAGCCCCACCTGTTCTACCAGGGCAAGGAGGTGGGCAAGATTTCTTTCGAGGGCCGGGAGGTCGGCCAGCCCATCTGCGACCCGGAGGTGGAGAACAACACCACGCACTCGGTCGCCGAGACGGTGCCGCAGAAGGCGAAGTGGGTGCGCGTCAGGTGCCGCTTTTTCAACGTGCAGGGCTGGGACCGGACGGGAGAAGAACCCGGCATGTTCGGGCCGCTCCACCAGCTCGATCAGAACCCCGGCGAGTACGAGTTCAAGGTGCTGTGGAACAACCGCCTGGCACGCTCCATCAAGTTCACGGTCGGCCCCGACGGGAAGTTAGACGACCGCATCGCCGCGGCCAACAAGCTCGGCAGCGAACGCGCCGTCGTGCCCGTACAGATCATTGGTGATCAGGATGGGCCGTGGGATCGCGCGGCGTGGAAGACAGATGCGTTTTACGGCAACCCGCTGACCGGATTCGCGCCTTAGGATCGCGAGCAGTAGAGGCTGTGTGAAACGGGGGATTGCCAGCGCCTTTGGCGCCGAGACTCCCGATTTTCACATAGCTCGGTAGCTAGGTGCAGTCACTGGCGCGTTGTCACAGCCAAAGTACACCTGAGCTGAAATGTATTTCCCCCGAACTGTTTACCTGAGTTTTGAACTGTACCGAAGCTATTTTAGTCAGAGGTGAATATCATGAACACACGCTGGTCTCATGCATCGTCACGCAACCGTCTGGCGGATTCTCGGTGGCTGAGCCTTGCGCTCGGCGCGCTTCTCGCGCTCCCGCCCGCCGCCTTTGCCGCGCCGTGGAGCGCAATCTCACCGCGGCTGTCCGGCGCGCAGGACGGCCCCGCGCCGTCGGCGGTGGTGTCCACCTACGTCGTCAACAGCACGGGCGACGCCGGCGACGCGAGCCCCGGCAACGACGTCTGCGAGACGGCGGGCGGCAACGGCGTGTGTACGCTGCGGGCGGCGATCCAGGAGGCGAACGCCCACGCGGGGGACGATGGTATAAGCTTCTCGATCCCCACCACGCAGCCGAACTGCGACGCGGGCATGGGCGCTTGCATCATCAACCTGACGAAGGAATTGCCTCAGGTGACGACCAGCGTCTCAATCGAAGGCCCCGGCGCGGACAAGCTGACCGTGCGGCGCAACTCGAATGAAGCCTACTCCGTCTTCACCATCAGCGGCCCCGTCGAAGTGGTGACGATCTCAGGCTTGACCGTTACCAACGGGTTCACTCTGCGTCGCGGCGGCGGCATCCTGTTCACTCCAGGCTCCGCGTCTTCAGCGAGGTTAAATGTCACCGGCTGTAAGATCGTCGGTAACTACGCCGGCACCGCCGGCGGCGGCATAGCGGCGTTGAGTGCTGGCGGCAGCGCCTTGAATGTCACCGACAGCACGATCACCGGCAACTTTACCGATGCATTCGCCTTCACCAGCGGTGAAATTGCCGTCGGCGGCGGCGGCATTGTCTATGAAGGGGCACTTGACACCGGCGGGCTGACCATCACCAACAGCACGATCAGCGCTAACATAAGCAAGGGCAGCGCCGGCGGCCTCTTCAGCATACTTGGCGGTAATGTGAACATCACCAACAGCCGGTTCATCGGCAACCAAGCCGACACTGACTTTGCGGCTCGCGGCGGCGGCGTCCTCGCCATCCCCAGCAACGGCAGCGGCTCAAACCCCTTGACTATCACCAACAGTCAGTTCATCGGCAACCGTGCCAAGCGCGGCGGCGGCGCCGCGCTTGGGCAAAGGTTTGTTGGAACCACCACCGTCACCGGCTGCACGTTCAGCGACAACACCAGTAGCCTCAACTTCGGCGGCGGCATTAATCACCAACGCGGCACGTTGAATGTCGTCAACAGCACGATCAGCAATAACAAGGGCGTCAAGCTCGGCTCGGTCGACCCGCGCGGCGGCGGGATTTATGTCGATAGCCATGACGAGCCCGACCCGACACTCACGTTGAACGTCACCAACAGTACGATCAGCGGTAACGACAGCGGCGGCAACGAGGATGGCGGCATCTCCCAGATTCGGGGCAAGCTGAACATCACCAACAGCACGATCCTCGGTGGAGTTGATTTCGGCGGCATCACCACCGCGACGGTCAAGAGCAGTATCCTCAGCCATCTTTCCGGTTTTTTCACTTCAGGCGGCTTCAACCTAATCGGCGGCGACCCCAAGCTCGAGCCGCTCGCAAACAACGGCGGGCCGACACAGACCCATGCACACAGACCCATGCCCTGCAACCCGACAGCCCCGCCATTGACAAGGGCACGGCCGCCGGACTCACCGGCGCGCTCACCACCGACCAGCGCGGCACGGGCTTCGCACGCACGTTCGACGACCCTGCCGTCAGTAATGCCTCTGGCGGCGACGGCACCGACATCGGCGCGTTCGAGCGCAACCCGGCGGCCCCCACCCCAACACCGACTCCAACGCCGACGCCTTCACCAACACCAACACCGACTCCGTCGCCCACACCGTCATCCACGCGGACGCCGACACCCACGCCGACTCCGACGCCCACACCGGCGCCGACCGTGCCGACCTTCCAGTTCGACTCGGCCTCCTACGCCGTCGAGGAGGGCGTCACTTCCGTTAACATCCGCGTCCTGCGCAATGGGCCGACGGGCACAGCAGCCGCCGTTGACATCACCAGTGAAGACGGCACGGCCAAGCAGAAGGGCGACTACACCTTCCTCGTCGGCCACCTCTCGTTCGCCGCAGGCGAGACGGAGAAGACCTTCCAGGTGCTCATCAACGACGACAGCTACGCAGAGGGCTTTGAGTTCGCCACGCTCATACTTCAGCATCCGGAAAACGGCACGCTTGGTACACAGAGCACGGCTATGCTCCAGATCACTGATGATGCGCCGGAAACGACCTCGAACCCGATCGACGACGGGCGTACTTTTGTGGGCACTCACTATCACGACTTTCTTTACCGACAGGCTGACGAAAGTGGTGAGGATTTCTGGACACAACAGATCGAATCGTGTGGTGCGAGCGCGGGTTGCGTTCAGAGCAGACGCGCGGACGTTTCGACGGCGTTCTTTCTCTCCATCGAGTTTCAGCAAACCGGCTACCTCGTCATCCGCGCCCACAAGGCCGGCTTTGGCAATCTCAAAAGCAACCCGCGCTACGCGGTCTTCCTCAGCGACCAGCGGCTAATCAGCGACGGGGTGGTTGTCGGCGCGGCGGGTTGGGAGCAGAAGCTCGTGGAGAACAGGCGACGCTACCTCGAAGAGTTCGTCGTGCGCTCCGAATTCCTCGCGCAGTTCCCGCAGGGGCAGCTCGCGGGCGACTACGTGGACAAGCTCTTCCAGAACGCTGGCGTCGTGCCTTCGCAGAGTGAGCGCGACGCGGCCATCACTGCCTACGGCTCGGGCGACACGGCGGGCCGAGCCGCCGCGCTCCGCAGCGTCGTCGAAGCGGGGTCGGTCTTCAACCGGCTCTACAACGACGCCTTCGTGCTCATGCAGTACTACGGATACTTGAGGCGCAACCCGGACGATGTACCAGACAATAATTTTTCCGGCTACGACTTCTGGCTCGCGAAACTCAACCACTTCACACAGCCCGGCGAGGACGCGCGCAACGAAGCGGTGGCGCTCGCTCGCGTGCGGCGCGCCGAGATGGTCAGGGCCTTCATCGAATCGCTGGAGTACAGGCAGCGCTTCTTCGGCGCGGCGGGCGGCAACCAAGAGGGGGCCGTCGAGAGCGGGAACCAAGGGCCATAAGGGAGGAGGGCTGCGCTACCGGACCAACGGTGAATTGCATTACTTGGGCTGGCCGCATCCGAAACGTTTTCCGAAGTGTCTTGTCTGAGTGAAAGCTCATTTTGAGCTATGCCGAAGTTTCTTTCGCCGGAGGTAATACCATGCACACACGCCGATCTCACGCAACGTCAAGCAACCGACTCGCCGGATTCGAGTGGCTGAGCCTCGCGCTCGCCGCGCTTCTCGCGCTCCCGCCCGCCGCCTTTGCCGCGCCGCGGGGCGTGGTGTGGGCGCGAAGCCTCGCCGCTCATCCCGTCGCCGCGCCGCTCGCGCCGGTTGCATCAATTGTGGTCAACACGACGGGCGACGGCGACAATGTGGACGCGAGCGCGGGCTGCGACGCCGACGCGGCGACCACAGGCGAGCAGTGCACGCTGCGCGCCGCGATTCAACGCGCGAACGCTCTGGCGGGCGATGACCAGATCACCTTCAACATCCCCACGAGCCAGCCGAACTGCGACGTCGGGACGGGCGCGTGCACGATCAACCTGACGAAGGTGCTGCCTGACCTCTCGACTAACGTCTCGATCAACGGCCCCGGCGCGGACAAGCTGAAGGTGCGGCGCGACACCGGGGGCGATTATCGCATCTTCAACGTGATGAGCGGGAGCACAGTGACATTC
>JAIVJM010000213.1 GCA_020199995.1 Acidobacteriota bacterium
GCGGATGACCTACGCGGAGCTGAACGCGCGCGCCAACCGACTCGCGCACCGCCTGCGCTCGCTCGGCATTGGCCCGGACTCACTCGTCGGCATGTTCGGCGAGCGGTCGCTTGAGCTGATGGTCGGGCTGGTCGCGATACTCAAGGCGGGCGGCGCGTGCGTGCCGCTCGACATCGCCTACCCGAAAGAGCGCCTGGCCTTCATGCTCGAAGACTCGCGCGTGCCCGTCGTGCTCACGCAGCGACACCTGCTCGACTCGCTCCCCCCGCACGCGGCCGAGACGATTCTGCTCGACGAGTCGGACGACGCCCACGGCCCCCGCTCGGACGAGAACCCTTCGAGCGGGGTGACGGCCGACAACCTCCTCTTCGTGCTCTACACGTCCGGCTCGACGGGGCGGCCGAAGGGCGTCGCGATGCCGCACCGCTCGCTCACGAACCTCATCACGTGGCACCTGCGCGAGCTGGACGCGCCCGGCCCCGCGCGCACGCTGCAATACACCGCCATCAGCTTCGACGTTTCGTTTCAGGAGATATTCACGACGCTCTGCGGCGGCGGCGCGCTCGTCCTCATCGAGGATGACGTGCGCAAGGACGCCGCGGCGCTGCTGCGCTGCATGGCCGAGTACGGCGTCGAAAGAATCTTCATGCCCTTCATCGCCCTACAGCACATGGCCGAGGCGGCCGAGGCGGGCGCGGCCGTCCCCTCGAAGCTCAAGGACATCGTCGCGGGCGGCGAGCAGTTGCAGGTGACCCCGGCCGTGGTCGCACTCATAAGAAGGCTCGACAGCTGCCGCCTACACAACCACTACGGGCCGACCGAGACGCACGTCGTCACCAACTACTCGATGGAGGGCCAGCCGGGCGATTGGCCGACGCTGCCGCCCGTCGGAAGGCCCGTGTCGAACGCGCAGATTTTCATACTCGACCCGCGCGGGCGCGCGGTCCCGGCGGGCGTGCCGGGCGAACTCTACATCGGCGGAGACGCGCTCTCCCGCGCCTACGCCAACCAGCCCGAACTGACGGCCGAGCGGTACGTGCCGCACCCGCTCGTGAGCGAGCCGGGCGAGCGCCTGTACCGGACGGGCGACCTCGCGCGCTACCTGCACGACGGTAACCTTGAGTTCCTCGGCCGCGCAGACCACCAGGTGAAGATTCGCGGCGTGCGCATCGAGCTCGGCGAGATAGAGACGGTGCTACAGCAGCACGAGGGGGTGCGCGACGGCGTCGTGGTCGCGCGCGAGGACGGGCGCGGCGGACGCAGGCTCGTCGCGTACGTCGTCCCGAGCGGCAGGCAGGAGTGCACGGGGCCATCGCTCCGGCGCTTCCTCTCGGAGAAGCTCACGGAGCACATGATCCCGTCCGCGTTCGTGATGCTCGACGCGCTGCCGCTGACGCCGAGCGGGAAGGTTAACCGGCGGGCGCTGCCCGCGCCCGACTTCTCGCGCGTCGAGCGCGCGCACGCCTTCGTCGCGCCGCGCACCGCGGCCGAAGAGGTCGTGGCGGAGATTTGGAAGCAGGTGCTCGGCGTCGAGCGCGTGGGCGCCACGGACAACTTCTTCGAACTCGGCGGCCACTCGCTGCTCGGCACGCAACTCATCTCGAAGCTCGCGCGCGCCTTCCGCACCGAGCTGCCGTTGCGGCAACTCTTCCGCTCGCCCACGGTCGAAGGGCTGGTCGGCGAGCTGGCGCAGGTCTGGGGCGGTCGCGAGGTCGTCGAAGAGATAGCCGCCACGTACCTGGAGGTCGAGCGCCTGACGGCCGCCGAAATCGCCGAGACGCTTCAGGGGCAGAACGAGGGCGCGTCCGCCTGAAGCGCGAGCGCGCCAAAACCGATGACCGCCGAACACAGAGACAAAGACTCCGTGACCGACAGGGAGAAGCTCTTCGAGCTGCTGCTGCTAAAGAAAGGGATTGCCGTCGGCGCGGCGCGCGCCATCCCGCGGCGCGCGGGCGGCGGGCCGCCGTCCCTCTCCTTCGCGCAGGAGCGCCTCTGGTTCCTCGACCAGTTGGAGCCTGCTGCGCACGACCTTCGCGGAGGTCGGCGGCCGCCCCGTGCAGCTCGTCGCGGAATCGCCTGAGTTTCGCCTGCCGTTAACCGCGCTCGCAGGGGAGGACGAGGCGGCGCGCGAGGCCGAGGCGCGGAGACTCGCGGCCGAAGAGGCGCGCACGCCCTTCGACCTGTCGCGCGGGCCGCTCTTGCGCGTGAGGCTCCTGCGGCTGGGCGAGCGCGAGCACGTCCTGCTGCTGACGATGCACCACATCATCTCCGACGGCTGGTCGCTCGGCGTGCTCGTCCGCGAGCTGACGGCGCTCTACGAGGCGTTCGCGCAAGGCCGTCCCTCGCCGCTCGCGGAGTTGCCGATTCAGTACGCGGACTTCGCCGTCTGGCAGCGCAGGTGGCTGACGGGCGACGTGCTCGAAGAACAGCTCTCTTACTGGAAGCGGCAGTTGGCCGGTGCGCCCGCGCTCCTCGCGCTCCCCACGGACAGGGAGCGCCCGCCCGTGCAGACCTACCGGGGCGCGACGCGGAGCATGGAGCTGCCGCGCGAACTCGCCGAGTCGCTCGCGGAGTTGGGTCGTCGCCGCGGCGCGACGCTCTTCATGGTGCTGCTCGCGGCCTTCCAGGTCATGCTGCACCGCTGGGCCGAGCAGGACGACATCGTCGTCGGCACGGACATCGCCAACCGGCACCGCGCCGAGACCGAAAGGCTCATCGGCTTCTTCGTCAACATGCTCGTCGTCCGCACGCGGCTCGACGCGGGCGTGACCTTCGAGGAGCTGCTCGGACGCGTGCGCGAAGTGATGCTCGGCGCTTACGCGCACCAGGACTTGCCGCTTGAGAAGCTGGTCGAGGCGCTGCGGCCCGAGCGCAACCCGGCCTACTCGCCGCTCTTCCAGGTCGTCTTCGTCTTGCAGAACGCGCCCGCGCCGCCGCTCAGCCTGCCCGACCTGACCATCACGCCGCTGCACAGGCAGGGCGAGGCCGTCCGCTTCGACCTCTCGCTCCTGATGTGGGAGACGGAGGGCGGCCTGCGCGGCGTCTGGACTTACCGCACAGACCTCTTCGACGCGGCGACCGTCTCGCGACTCATGTCGCGCTTCGCGAACCTCCTGCGCGCGGTCGCGGCCGAGCCCGGCGCCCGCGTCGGCTCGCTCGACATGCGTTCGGAGGGCGAGCGGCAGGAGCTTTCCACCAAGAAGAAGGCGCTGAAGGCCGCGAGCTTCGACAGGTTCAAGAAGACGACGCCGAAGGCCGTCGCCGCCGCGCCGCGTGAGCTGATCGAGACGGGCCGGCTCGAAGGCGGCCCGGCGCTGCCCCTCGTCGTTCGCCCGAAGGTGAAGGAGTTCGACGCGGCCGCCTGGGCGCGCGCCAGCCGCCGCTTCATAGACGACGAGCTGCTGCGCCACGGCGCGATCCTCTTCCGCGGATTTCAGGGCGGGGACGAGGGCGAGTTCGCGCGGTTCGTCAGGGCCGTGACGCCCGAGCTGATGGACTACAGCGAGCCGACGACGCCGCGCCGCGAAGTGGGCGGCGGCCTCTACACCTCGACCGAGCACCCGGCCGACCAACCCATCCTGCTGCACAACGAGATGTCTTACTCGCGCCGGTGGCCGATGAAAATCTGGTTCCACTGCGTGCGGCCCGCCGCGCGGGGCGGCGACACGCCCATCGCAGACAGCCGCCGTGTCTACGAGCTTCTGGACGCGCGCGTGCGCGAGCGCTTCGTCGAGCGCGGCGGCGTCATGTACGTCAGGAACTACGGCGGCGGGTTCGGCCTCTCTTGGCAGCAGGTCTTCTTGACGGCGAGCCGCGAAGAGGTAGAGCGGCGCTGCCGCGAGGCCGGCGTAGAGTTCGAGTGGCGCGGCGGCGACGCGCTGCGCACGCGACAGGTGGCGCAGGCCGCCGCGCGCCACCCCTCGACGGGCGACGCGCTCTGGTTCAACCAGGCGCACGTCCACCACATCCTGAGCCTCGACCCGCCCTTGCGCGAGCTAATCCTCTCCGTCGCCGAGGACGAGAAGTTCCCGCTCGACCTCAACGCCTTCTACGGCGACGGCGGCGAGATAGAGGACTCGGCGCTGGCGGCGATTCGCGAGGCGTACCGCCGGGCGCAGGTCTCCTTCGCCTGGCAGGAGGGCGACATCCTCCTGCTCGACAACATGCGCGTCGCGCACGGGCGCGCGCCGTTCGAGGGGCCGCGCAAGGTGGTTGTGGCGATGGCCGAGCCGTTCGCCGCGGCGCGACAGCAGACGGCGGGTGCGGGCGCGGAGCCCGGGCGCGGATAACAGATGATGTCACAAGAGCTGAGCACAGGCTTCCGTCTCTCGCCGCAGCAGAAACGCCTCTGGCTTTCAGCGCGGCGCGGCGGCGCGTACGTCGCGCAGTGCGTGCTGCACGTCGAGGGCGTGCTGCGGCCGGAGCTTCTGCGCGCGGCGGCGGGCGCGTTGGTCGCCCGCCACGAAGTCCTGCGCACGACCTTCGAGTACGTGCCCGGCTTCAAGACCCCCTTGCAGGTCGTGCAGGACGACGCCGCGCCGTGCTGGCGGGCCGCGGCGCTTCGCGCGCAAACGGAAACGGAGCGGCGCGCCGAAGTCGAAGGGCACGCACGCGCCGACGCGCGCGTGCCCTTCGACTTCGAGCGCGGCCCGCTCGTACGCTTCAGCCTGCTCGCCGCCTCCCCGGAAGAGCACGCGCTCGTGGTGACGCTGCCGTCGCTGTGCGCGGACGCGCGCACGCTGAAGAATCTTTCGGCCGAGCTCGCGCGCGCGTACGCCGCCGCGCTCGAAGGCGTCGAGGCGTTCGACGAGCCCGTGCCCTACGTGCAGTTCTCCGAGTGGCAGAACGAGCTGCTCGAAGGCGAGGAGGGCGAAGACGGCAGGGAGCACTGGCGCCGCCACGCGCTCGGCGGACTGGACGCGCCGAGCCTCCCACTCGAAGGCGAGGCGCCGGACGAGTCTGCCTTCGAGGTCGCGCGCCACGCGAGACCGATAGACGCGCCGCTCGCGTCGGGGCTTGAGCGCGCGGCCGCCGCCGAGGGCGTCGCCGTGAGCGACTGGCTGCTCGCGTGCTGGCAGACGCTCCTCTGGCGTCTGACGGGGCAGGCGGAGGCGGCGGTCGCCGTCCGCTGCGAAGGGCGCGTCTTCGAGCAGCTTCAGGAGGCGTTCGGCCTCTACGCGCGCTGGCCGCCCGTGAGGTGCCGGCTCGCGGCCGACTTCCGCTTCGCGGAGGTCTTGCGACACGCGCGCGAGGCCGCGCAGGAGGCCGCGGAGTGGCAGGAGTACTTCTCGCGCGAGACTCTGGCGGAGGCCGCGGGCGAGGGCGCGTGGGAGTCGCCGGTCGCGTTCGAGTATGAGGAGTGGGCGGAGCCGCAGCAGGCCGGCGGCCTCAAACTCGTCACGCTCGACAGCTACGCCCACACGGAGCGCTTCAAGCTCAAGCTCTCGTGCGCGCGGCGCGCACGAGAGCTTGAGCTCGAACTCCACTACGACGCGGCGCGCTACGCGCCGGAGTCGGTGGCGTTGCTGGCCGCGCGCTTCGAGGCGCTGCTGGCGCAGACCGTCGAGGACGCGCAGGCGCGCGTCGCGAGCTTCGACGTGCTCGGCGGCGAAGAGCGCACGCGCCTGCTCGGAGAGTGGAACGACACTCACGCCGACTTCGACTCGGGGAAGTGTCTGCACGAGCTATTCGAGGAGCAGGCCGCGCGCACGCCGCACACGCTCGCCCTCGTCGCCGACGACGCGCAACTCACTTACGGAGAGTTGAACGCGCGGGCCAACAGGCTCGCGCATCACCTGCGCTCTTTGGGCGTCGGGCCGGAGTCGCTCGTCGCGGTCTGCGTCGAGCGCTCGACGCGGATGGTCGTGGCCGTGCTCGGCATACTCAAGGCGGGCGGGGCCTACGTCCCGCTCGACCCGCAGCACCCCTCCGAGCGTCTGCTCTTCATGCTCGAAGAGGCGGGCGCCGCCGTGCTGCTGACCGAGCGCGGCAGGCGCGAGGAGTTGAGCGGGCGCGGCGCCTGGCGGCCGGTCTGTCTTGATGATGACTGGGAACAGTCGCCGGGCGAGGGCGGAGAGAACCTTCCGCGACTTGCGAGACCCGACAACCTCGCCTACGTCATCTACACGTCGGGCTCGACCGGCAGGCCGAAGGGCGTGATGATTACGCACCGCTCGGCCGTCAACCTCGTCGCGGCGCTCGACGGCGCGATCTATGAGGGGCAGGCCGCGCCGTTGCGCGTGAGCCTCAACGCGCCGCTCGCCTTCGACTCCTCCGTCAAGCAGCTCTTGCAGCTCCTCCGCGGGCACACACTCGTCATCGTGCCCGAAGAGGTACGGCCGGACGGCTCGGCGCTCTGGCAGTTCGTGCGCCGGCAGAGGATAGACGTGCTCGACTGCACGCCCTCGCAACTGCGGCTGCTGCTCTCGGCCGGTTGGGAGGACGCGAGAGAAGAGTGGGCCCCGGCGCTCGCGCTCGTCGGCGGCGAGGCCATAGACGAGGCGACGTGGCGCCGTCTGACGGCGATAAGTCGCACGCGGTTCTATAACGTCTACGGCCCGACCGAGTGCACGGTGGACGCGACCGCCTGCCTCGTCGGCGCGCAGTCGCAGGGGCCTTCCCTCGGGCGGCCGCTGGCAAACATGAGGGTCTACGTTCTGGACGAAGCGTTGAGGCCGGCGCCCGTCGGCGTCGCGGGCGAGCTACACGTCGGCGGCGAGGGGGTCGGGCGCGGCTACCGGCGACAGCCCGCGCTGACGGCCGAGAAATTCATCCCCGACCCGTTCTCTCCGACGCCGGGCGCGCGCCTCTATCGCACGGGCGACGTGGCGCGAGTGCTGCCCGGCGGGCTGATTGAATACCTCGGCCGGGTAGACCATCAGGTGAAGGTGCGCGGCCACCGCATCGAGCTGGGGGAGATAGAGGCCACGCTCCGCGGGCGCGAGGGCGTCGGGCAGGCGGTCGTCGTCGTGCGCGAGGACGCGGAGGACGACCGGCGCCTCGTCGCATACCTCGTCGGCTCGCGCGAGGCCGCGGGCGGCGAAGGCGAGCTGCGCGCCTTCGTGCGCGAGAGGCTTCCGGAGTACATGCTGCCGGCGGCCTTCGTCTGGCTGGCCGAGTTGCCGCTGACGCCCAACGGGAAGGTTGACCGCCGCGCGCTCCCCGCGCCCGAGCAGCAGAGCAGGGAAGTCGAGGCGGGGTACGTCGCGCCGCGCACGCAGACCGAGGAGTTGCTGGCGGGCGTCTGGGCAGAGGTGCTGAGGATCGAGCGCGTGGGCGTCACGGACAGCTTCTTCGACCTCGGCGGGCACTCTCTGCTCGCGACGCAACTCGTCTCGCGCCTCAGAGAACTCCTGCGCGCAGAGGTGCCGCTGCGCCTGGTCTTTGAGAGGCCGACCGTCGCGGGCTTCGCGGAGTACGTCAAGCGCGGCGGGGCGGGGGCCGCGTCGCCGCCGCCCGCCATCGTGCCCGCCGGGGCGGGCGCCATCGGCCCTCGCATCTTCCCGCTCTCGTTCGCGCAACGGCGGCTGTGGTTCCTGCAACAGTTCGACCCCGGCAACACCGCCTACAACGTGTCGAACGCGGCCCGGCTCGTAGGGCGGCTCAACGTGCGCGCGCTGGAGCGGACGCTGGCCGAGATCATCAGGCGGCACGAGGTCTTGCGCACGACCTTCGAGGTGAACGCGGGCGGCGAGCCGGTGCAGGTCGTCAACCCGCCCTACCCCGTGACGCTGCCCGTCGTCGATCTGGAAGAACTGGGCGCGGGCGAGCGCGAGGCGCAGGTGCGGCGGCTCGCCAGCGAGTACGCAAGCCACCCGTTCGATCTGTCGCGCGGCCCTCTGCTGCGGGGCGCGCTGCTGCGCCTGCGCGCGGACGAGCATGTGCTGCTCTTCATCCTTCACCACATCGTCTCGGACGACTGGTCGAAGGGCGTGCTGGTGCGCGAGGTCAGTGCGCTCTACGAAGCGTACTCGGAGGGGCGCGAGTCGCCGCTCGCAGAGCCGCCCGTTCAGTACGCCGACTTCGCGCAGTGGCAGCGCGCTTGGCTCACGGGCGGGGTGCTGGAAGAGCAGATGAACTACTGGAGAGGCCACCTGTCCGGGAGCAGGGAACTCGCGCTGCCGCTCGACAGGCCGCGCCCGCCGGCACAGACCTACCGCGGCGCGCGCATGCCGATAGTCTTCCCGCGCGAACTCACGGCGGGGCTTGCCGCACTCGGCTGCCGCGAGGGCGCGACGCTCTTCATGACGCTTTTGGCGGCCTTCAAGACGCTGCTGCACCGCTATTCGAGGCAGGACGACATCCTGATCGGCACGCCCATCGCCAACCGCAACCGCGCGGAGATAGAGGGGCTCATCGGCTTCTTCGCGAACACGCTGGTGATGCGCACCGACCTCTCCGGCAACCCGACCTTCCTCGAACTGCTCGGCCGCGTGCGCGAGGTGACGCTCGGCGCCTACGCGCACCAGGACGTGCCCTTCGAGATGATCGTCAAGGAGTTGCAGCCCGAGCGCGACCTCAACCGCACGCCGCTCTTCCAGGTCGTCTTGACGCTCAATTCCCCCATGCCGCCGCTCGAACTGCCGCGCCTCACGCTCACGCCCATGCGCGTCGAGGAGGCGACTTCGAAGTTCGACATCGTGCTCAGCCTGGTGGACGCGCGGGGGACGCTCCCCGGCTGGTTCGAGTACAACACAGACCTCTTCGACGCCCGCACCATCCGGAGGATGTGGGGACACTTCGAGAGGCTGCTCGCGAGCGTCATCGCGCGCCCCGGCGCGCGCCTGAGCGAGCTCCAAATCCTGCCCGAGGAAGAACAATCGCTGCTCGAAAAGAGCGTCGTCGTGGACGACCTTGAAGGCGGCTTCTCCTTCTAATCGCAGCACCGCGGAGGAACAGACATGAACGCCACAAAGCAGCTCGACTGCGTCGTCATCGGTTACAACGAACTGCCCTTCGAGGGCTACGAGAGCTTCCTGCGCCAGTACGGCGAAGACTCCGAGGCTTACAGGGACCTGCGCTTCAGCTTCGTGGAGTTGGACGGACGGAAGATGGACTACGTCGGGCTGCTCAACATGGTGGCGCGCGAGGCCGGCCTGCTGGGCGAGGGGCCGGGCGCCGACGCCGACGAGTTCAAGTCCGGCGACATCCCGAGCCTCGCCGCCGCCTTCCTCGTCAACTACCTGCGCCGGGACGGCCACTCGGCGGGCTACATCAACCTCTTCCAGTTCGAGAAGGAGCGCCTGAAAGAGTACCTCGCCGCAGACCCCCTCTGCGTCGCCATCACCACGACCCTCTATGTCGTGAACCTGCCGGTCAACGAGATGGTCGAGTTCATACGCAGTCACAACCCGAGGGTGAAGATAGTGGTCGGCGGCCCGCTCGTTGCCAACCACGTACGCAACTACGAGGGCGAGGAGCTGCGCGCCGCACTCGCGGACATGGGCGCCGACATCTACGTCGTCGAGGGGCAGGGCGAGAAGACGCTCTCGCGGATCGTCTCGGCGCTGAAGGAGGGCGCGTCCCTCGGCTCGGTGCCCAACATCATACGCTTCGTCGGCGGCGAGATGGTTCGCCCGCGCACCGAGCCCGAGAACAACTCGCTCGACGAGCACTACATCGACTGGCGCAACTTCCCCGAAGAGCGGCTCGGCCCGACCCTCCAGACGCGCACGGCCCGGAGCTGCGCCTTCAAGTGCTCGTTCTGCAACTACCCGACGCGCGCGGGCGCGCTGACGCTCGCCTCCACGGAGACCGTCGAGAAGGAGCTCGACTCGATGCGCGCGCTCGGCGAGGTGCAGAACGTCGTCTTCATCGACGACACCTTCAACGTGCCGCTGCCGCGCTTCAAGAACCTCTGCCGGATGATGATCAAGAACAACTACGGCTTCAACTGGTACTCCTACTTCCGTTGCAGCAACTCCGACGAGGAGGCGTTCGAGCTGATGGCCGAGAGCGGCTGCAAGGGCGTCTTCCTCGGCATCGAGTCCGGCTCGCCGACCATCCTTGCGAACATGAACAAGGCGGCGACCATCGAGAGGTACGCCAAGGGCATCGAGATGCTGCGCCGGCACGGCATCCTCACCTTCGGCTCGTTCATCGTCGGCTTCCCCGGCGAGACGGCCGAGACCGTCGAGGAGACCATCGACTTCATCAGGGAGACGCGCCCCGACTACTACCGCGCGCAGATGTGGTACTGCGAGGCGGGCACGCCCATCCAGCATCAGCGCGAAGAGTTCAAGATCGAGGGCCAGGGCTTCGTCTGGTCACACGCGACGATGGACAGCCTCGAAGCGATGGATCACATCGAGCGGATGTTCCTCTCCGTCTCGGAGTCGGTCTGGCTGCCGCAGTGGTCTTTCGACTTCTGGATCATCCCTTACCTGATGGGGCGCGGCGTCACGGCCGAGGACTTCCGCGGCTTCATGGCCGGGGCCGAGCGCCTGCTGAAGATGGAGATCGCCTCCGTCCCCGCGCACCAGAAGAAGAGCCTCCAACACGAGTACGTGCAGGGCATGATCAAGGCCGCGAGCGGCTGGAAGCTCTCCGCCTGAGACGCCGGCGCAGACGGCCCCACGAAGGTAGTGAACATGAGCCGCACGAACCTCAGATTCCTCGACGACACGCTTGAGAAGGAGAGGGACTACTGGTCGGAGAAGCTCTCCGGTGACCTCGTCGTTACGGGCCTGCCGGCGGACTTCCCGCGCCCGGCCGACTTCGCGGGCCGCACGCAGTTCGTCGGCTTCGAGGTCGCGCCCGAGACGGCGCGGCGTCTGGCGAAGCTGTGCGGGGGCCGCGAATCACTCCTCTTCGCCGTGCTGGTGACGGCGCTCAAAATCTGCCTGCACAAGTACACGGGCGGCGAGGACATACTCGTCGGCACGACCATCCACGAGCAGCACGGCGAGGTCGCGTCGCTCAACAGGGTTCTGGCGCTGCGCGACCGCGTGAGCCCTTCGGCCACCGTCAGGCAGCTCCTCGCCGATGTGAAGGGCACGCTCGCGGAAGCCTACGCGCACCAGAAGTACCCCTTCGACAGCGTCCTCGACCACCTCGGCGTCGAGTACCCGGCGAACCGCGCGCCCCTCTTCAACGTCGCCGTGCTCCTCAGCAACATCAACAACCGCGAGCACCTCGCGGAACTCAAGACCGACCTCACGGTCGAGTTCACGTCCGACGCCGGAGGCATACGCGCCGCGGCCGACTACAACCCCTCGCTCTTCAAGCGCGAGACGGTCGAGCTCTTCGCGCGCCACTACGGCCGCGTGCTCGACGCGATACCCGCCGCGCCCGACGCGGAAGTCTCGGCACTCGACATGCTCACGCCCGGCGAGCGCCGGCGGTTCCTCTACGACTTCAACGACACGGCGCGCGAATACCCGCGGCGCCCCGTCCACGCGCTCTTCGAGGAGCAGGCCGCTCGCACGCCCGACGCCGAGGCCCTGGCGCTCGCAGACCGCTCGCTCACCTACGCCGAGCTGAACGGGCGCGCGAACCGGCTCGCGCGCCACCTGCGCGCGAGCGGCGTCGGCCCCGGCGCGCGCGTCGGAATCTACCTCCGCCACTCGATGGACATGGTCGTAGGGATACTCGCCGTGCTCAAGGCGGGCGGCGCCTACGTCCCGCTCGAACCTCAGCACCCGCGCCCGCGCACGTCCATGATGGTCGAGGACGCGAAGCTCGCGCTCCTCCTGACGCAGCGCGAGCTCGCGTCGCCGCCGCCCGCCGGGGCCGAGAACTTCCTCTGCCTCGACGACGAGTGGCCCGCGCTCTCTGACTCTTACGCCGGCGAGAACCTCGAAGACGAAGTGTCGCCCGAAGAGACCGCGTACCTCATCTACACGTCGGGCTCGACGGGGAAGCCGAAGGGCGTCTCGATACGCCACCGCTCGCTGACGAACTACATCTGCTGGGCGAGCGAGCAATACCTACGCGGCGAGGCGCTCGACTTCGCGCTCTACTCGTCGCTCTGCTTCGACTTGACCGTCACGTCCATCTTCACGCCGCTCGTCAGCGGCGGCCGCGTCGTCGTCTACCCGACAGACGGCGGCGAGAGCCCGCTCGCAGACATCCTGCGCGAGGGGCGCGTCGGCGTGCTCAAGCTGACGCCGAGCCACCTCGCGCTCGTCAAGGACCGGGACAACAGCGCGAGCGGCGTCCGCCGCCTCATCGTCGGCGGCGAGACGTTGACGCGCGAGCTGGCGCGGCAGGTGCACGACAGCTTCGGCGGCGGAGTCGAAATCTATAACGAGTACGGCCCGACCGAGGCGGCCGTCGGCTGCATGATCTACCGCTACGACGCGGGGCGGGACGACCGCGCGGCCGTCCCCGTCGGCCGCCCCGCCGCCAACACACAGGTCTACGTGCTCGACGAGAGACTTGAGCCCGTCGCCGAGAACGTCGTCGGCGAGCTCTACGTGGGCGGCGAGGGCGTCGCCGCGGGCTACCTCGGCCGCGAGGATTTGACGGCCGAGCGGTTCCTGGATAACCCGTTCGTCGCCGGGGGCAAGATGTACAGGACGGGCGACCTCGCGCGCCGCCTGACCACGGGCGAGCTCGAATACCTGGGGCGCCGCGACGAGCAGGTGAAGTTCCACGGCTACCGCGTCGAGCTCGGCGAGATTCGCGCGGCGCTCAACTCCCACCCGCAGGTGCGCGACAGCGTCATACAGTTGCAGAAGGACGCGGGCGGCACGCTCGTGATGCTCGCCTACTACGTCTCGCGCAACGAGCTGGACGGCGCGGAGTTGCGCGCCTTCATGGCCGAGAGGATAATCGAGGAGACGATCCCGAACATCTTCGTCCACCTTCGGAAGCTCCCGCTGACGCTCAACGGCAAGGTCAACCACGCGGCGCTGCCGACGCTCGAAGAGGTCAGGGGTCAGGTCAAGCGCTCGTTCGTCGCGCCGCGCACGGGCGTCGAGGAGGAGCTGGCGGCCATCTGGGGCGAGGTCTTGGGCGTCGGGCAGGTCGGCATCGAGGACAACTTCTTCAAGCTCGGCGGCCACTCGCTCTTAGCCACGCAAGTCCTCTCGCGCGTGCGCGAGTTCTTCAACGTCGAGCTGCCGCTGCGCAGCCTCTTCGAGTCGCCGACGCCGGGCGAGCTCGCCGCGCGCGTCGAGGCGGCCATCCGCGCCGGCCGCGGCCTCGACGCGCCGCCCATCGAGCCCGTCCCGCGCGACGAGCCCCTGCCGCTCTCCTTCGCGCAGCAGCGCCTCTGGCTCTTCGACCAGATGGAGCCCGGCAGCCACGTCTACAACGTCCCCGGCGCGCTCCGCCTTTCGGGGCGCCTCAACGTCCCCGCGCTCGAACAGAGCCTTAACGAGATCGTGCGCCGCCACGAGGTCCTACGCACGACGCTCGCCGAGCGCGACCTCTCGCCCGTGCAGGTCGTCGCGCCGCAGTTGACGCTCGGCGTGAAGGTCAAAGACCTCACGGGTCTGCCCGAGCCTGAGCGCGAGCGGGCGGCGCAGCGCCTGGCCGCCGAGTCCGCCCGCCTCCCCTTCGTCCTCGCGCGCGGGCCGCTGCTGCGCGTCGAGCTTTTGCGACTCGCCGCGGAAGAGCACGTGCTCGCCTTCACGCTGCACCATATCGTCTCCGACGGCTGGTCGATGGGCATCATGGTTCGGGAGTTCGCGGCGCTCTACGAGGCGTTCTCGCAGGGCCGGCCGTCGCCGCTCGCGGAGTTGCCGGTTCAGTACGCGGACTTCGCCGTCTGGCAGCGCGAGTGGCTCCGCGGCGAAGTGCTCGACAGGCAGCTCTCTTACTGGAAGGGGCAACTCGGCGGGGCGCCCACAGTCCTTCGCCTCCCGACAGACCGCCCGCGCCCGCCCGCGCAGACCTTCAACGGCGCGACCGAGCGCTTCACCCTGCCCGCGCAGCTCTCCGCCTCGCTCAAGGCCCTCGGCCGCGGCCACCGCGCGACCCTCTTCATGACGCTGCTCGCGGCCTTCCAACTCCTGCTGCACCGCTACACCGGGCAGGAGGAGATAGTCGTCGGCACGAACATCGCCAACCGCAACCGCAAAGAGACCGAAGGGCTCATCGGCTTCTTCGTCAACAACCTCGTGCTCCGCGCGGACTTCTCCGCCGGCAAGAGCTTCGTCGGGTTGCTGCGCGAGGCGCGCGAGACGTGCCTCGGCGCGTACGCGCACCAGGACTTGCCGTTCGAGTTGCTGATGGAGGAGCTGAGTCTGACGCCCGTGGAGGTCGGCAACCGCGCGGCGAGGTTCGACCTGATGCTGAACATGCGCGAGACGGCGGGGGGGCTGGCCGGCGCGCTCGAATACAACACGGACTTGTTCGAGCGCTCCACCATCGCGCGCATGGTGGGCCACTTCGAGACGCTGCTCGAAAGCGTGGTCGAGAACCCGGAGCAGGACGTAGACGCCGTCAGCATGACCAGGGAGGACGAGGGCCGGCAACTCGTCCACGCCTTCAACGACGACCTCGAATAGACACGAGGCCCGGCCGCTCCCCTCTGACCCGGCCGGGCGAGCCCGTCAGGAGTTCTTCCTTTATGCATTCCCCCGACTCCGGCGAACGACGCGGACACACGATACTGCTCGGCGGCATCGGCGGCGACTCGCACTCCGTCGGCCTCTCGATTCTGCGGCAGGCGCTCGCGATGAACGACTACCGAGTCTACTACCTCGGCACGCAGAACCGCCTCGAAGACTTCTTCGAGCTGGCCCCGATGTCGAACGCCGTGATGATATCGAGCATGGACGGCCACGCGCGCTACTACCTGCGCGAGTTCGCGCGCATGCGGCGCGAGCGCGCCGGGGTAGGCTCGGCGCGCTGGTACCTCGGCGGCAACCTGCATATCGGCGACGCGTCCGGCTACGAGAAGTATTTTCTTGAGATGGGCTTCGACAGGGCCTTCGTCAAGTTCGTTGACGTGAAGACCGTGCTCGAACTGCTGGCGCGAGACCTCTCGGCCGTCGAGCCCGTGCCCTACTGCCCGACGCTGCTCGGCCGGCCGGACCCCGAAGGCTTCTCCCTGCCCGGCCCCGCGCCGGACGAGCCGCTCGACCTCCGCGCATTTCAGGGCGCGCGGGCCGAAGTGCTCGAAGGCTGGAAGACGGGCCACAGGGCGCGCGACCTCGCGGAGAACGCGGAGTTCCTCGGTCGCCAGCCCTCCTTCCCGAAGCTCCAGGCGGAGGTCGGCGCGGGCGGGCTCCCCATACTCATCCAGCCGCGCTCGGGCGTGCCGTTGCTGCGCGAGCAGATCAGGCTCTTCAAGGCGTTCAAGAGCGTGGGCGTGCCCGTGCTCTCCTTCCAGGTCGATTCGCTGACGCGCAACAACAACTACGCGGGGGCCGAGGAGGCGATACGCGAGAGCCGCGCGACGGGCGTCGCCTCGCTCAACGGCTTCCCCGTCGTCAACCACGGCGTGCCGGGCGTGCGCCGCGTCATCACGCAGGTCGGGACGCCGCTGCAAACGCGCCACAGCACGCGCGACCCGCGCCTGCTCGCCGAAATCTCTTACGCGGGCGGCGTGACCTCCTTCGAGGGCGGGGCCATCTGCTACAACCTGCCCTACTACAAGGACTACCCCGTAGACGAATCCATCAGGGCCTGGCAGTACGTAGACCGCCTCACGGGGCTCTACCACGAGCTGTTCGGCATCAAGCTCGACCGCGAGTTCTTCGGCACGCTGACGGCGACGCTCATCCCGCCCTCCATCGCCATCGCCGTGGACATACTCGAAGCGATACTCGCCGTCCGCCAGGGCGTAAAGTGCGTGAGCCTGGGCTACGCGGAGCAGGGTAACCGCCCCGAGAGCCAGCAGAACGCCGAGAGGCTGATTCACCAGTCGGCGGCGTCGGCCGCGCTCTCCGGCGCGACGCGCGTCATCATCAAGACGGCCGCCGAGGCCATCAAGATCCCGACGATGGAGGACAACGTCCACGCCATCGGGCTCGTGATGCGGGGCACGTCCGAGGCCGCGGGGCTCCGCCTGGACGAGGCCCTCGTCGCCGAAGAGTGCGCCGTCATCGAGCGCGAGGTGCAGGCCATACTCGACAGCGTCATCCTGGCGGGCCGCGGCAGCGTCACCGAGGGGATAGTCAAAGCCTTCCGCCTGGGCCACCTCGACATCCCCTTCTCGCCGAGCAGGCACAACCGCGGCGAGGTCGTCACGGCGCGCGACACGGAGGGGGCCGTGCGCTTCCTCCGCACGGGGCAGCTCCAGTTCGACCGCGGCCTGCTCGACTTCCACCGCGAGAAGATGAGTGAGCGCCGCCGGGCCGAGGGGCTCCGCTCCGAGAGGCAGAACTACCTCCTGGTCGAGCGCGACGTGCTGCAAATCGCGCGCGGCCAGTACGAGTGCTGGCCGCTCTTCGGCGGCTCGAACGGCACCGGGAACGGCAACTCGAACTGAGGGCGAGTGAACGGGCGGGGAGGCAGACTTTAAGATGTGTGGCTTTGCGGGATTCGTAGACACGCGTAACGAGCGGACGGCCGAGCGCGACGTGCTCGGGCGGATGACGGACAAGCTCGTCCACCGCGGGCCGGACGCGGACGGCTACTTCGTCGAGGGCTGCGCGGGCCTCGGCTTCCGCCGCCTGAGCATCATCGACCTTGAGGGCGGCGACCAGCCCATCTACAGCGAGGACGGCTCGGTCGTCCTCATGTGCAACGGCGAAATCTACAACTACCGCGAGCTGCGCAACGAGCTACAGCGCAAGGGCCACCTCTTCAGCACGCGCAGCGACGTGGAGGTGCTCTTGCACCTCTACGAGGAGGAGGGCACGGGCTTCCTCAACCGGCTCAACGGCCAGTTCGCCTTCGTCATCTACGACCGCGCGAAGCGGCTGCTCTTCCTCGCGCGCGACCACTTCGGCGTCAACCCGCTCTACTACACCGTGGCCGACGGCGTGCTCGTCTTCGCCTCCGAGATAAAGGCCATCCTCGAACACCCGCTCTACCGGCGCGAGGTGGACTTGACGGGACTCGACCAGGTGCTCTCGTTCCCCGGCCTGGTGAGCCCGCGCACGGCCTTCAAGAACGTCGAGAGCCTGAAGGCCGGCCACTACCTCGTGATGAAGAACGGCCGCGTCACGGTCTCCGAGTTCTGGGATTTGGACTACCCCAAAAAGGGCGAGGTCTCCTACGACAAGCCGGAGGGCTACTACGTCGAGCGGCTGACCGACCTCTTCGCGCAGTCGGTCAAGTACCGCCTACAGGCGGAGGTTCCCGTCGGCTTCTACCTCTCCGGCGGGCTCGACTCGTCGATGGTCGCGGCGATGATCGACAAGGTCTCGCCGCGCAACCCGCGCCACTCCTTCTCCATCGGCTTCAACGACCGCGACATCTGCGAGACGCAGTACCAGAGGCTCATGTCGCGCCACGTCGGCTCCATCCACCACGAGATCGTCTTCGACTGGCCCGAGATAGCCGACCGCTTGCGCGACATGATTTACCACTGCGAGTGCCCCGTGAAGGAGACCTACAACACCTGCTCGATGGCGCTCTCCGACGCGGCGAAGAGTTCCGGCATCACCGTCATCCTGACGGGCGAGGGCGCGGACGAGCTCTTCGCCGGGTACGTCGGCTACCGTTTCGACCAGTACGGCGTGCGCGGCTCGCGGCAGCAGCGGCGCGGCCTCGAAGAGCTGCTCGAAGAGGAGGTGCGCGAGCAGCTCTGGGGCGACCGAAACCTCTTCTACGAGGTAGACCAGCACGCCTTCCGCGAGACCAAGCAGGCGCTCTACTCCGAGCGGGCCAACGAGAGCTTCCCCGACTTCGACTGCGTCAACTTCGGGCTCGTCAACAAGGGGCGGCTCGCCGGGCGGCACCCCCTACACCAGCGCTCCTACCTCGACTTCAAGCTGCGCCTCTCGGACCACCTCATCTCCGACCACGGCGACCGCATGGCGCTCGCCAACTCGGTCGAGGCGCGCTACCCGTTCCTGGACATCGAGCTGGTCGAGTTCTCGCGCCTCGTCCCGCCCGGCCTGAAGCTGAACGGGCTCACGGAGAAGTACATCCTCAAGCGGGTGGCCGAGGGGCTCGTCCCCCCGGAGATCATCAGGCGCGAGAAGTTCGGGTTCCACGCGCCGGGCAGCCCCTTCCTGCTCAGGCAGAATTCCGAGTGGCTCGAAGACCTGCTCTCCTACGAGCGCGTCAGGCGCCAGGGCTACTTCAACCCCGACGTGGTCGAGGCGCTGAAGCGCCGCTACACGAGCGAGGGCTTCAGGCTCAACCTGCCCTTCGAGAACGACCTGCTGATGATCGTGCTCAGCTTCAACATCTTCCTCGACCTCTTCCGTCTGCCCGACCTGAACTGAGGCGTTATTCGCAAATGACCACGACACGACAGCAACGAACCCCCTTCGGCGTCGTCGGCGGCATGGGGCCGCTGGCCTCCGCCGAGTTCGTTAAGACGATCTACGAGTGCAGCTTGCGCGAGCGCGAGCAGGACTCGGCCGTCGTCTACCTGCACTCCGACCCGACCTTCCCCGACCGCACGGAGGCGTTCCTCGCGGGCGACGAGGACGTGGTGCTCGCGAAGCTCGTCGAAGCGTTGCGCGGCCTCCGCGCCGCGGGCGCGCCGCGCGCCGCCGTCTGCTGCATGACCATCCACCACCTCCTGCCGCGGCTGCCGGAAGACCTGAAGGGGATGGTC
This sequence comes from Acidobacteriota bacterium, assembly GCA_020199995.1. Classification (GTDB taxonomy): domain Bacteria; phylum Acidobacteriota; class Blastocatellia; order Pyrinomonadales; family Pyrinomonadaceae; genus JAIVJM01. The sequence continues at coordinate 18,632 of JAIVJM010000213.1, forward strand.
GTCTCGCTGCTCGACGTAATCTTCGACCACCTGCCGCCCGCGCCGCGCAAACACCTGCTCCTCTGTTCGAGCGGCACGCGCCGCTTCCGCCTCTTCGAGACGCACCCGCGCTGGCAGGAGGCGCGCGACCGGATAGTGATGCCGGACGAGGCCGACCAGCATCGCATCCACCGCGACCTGATCTACCCGATGAAGACGAACCCGGACATGCGCGAGCGCGTGCCGCTGCTCGAATCCCTGCTCACGAAGTACGGCGTCGATTCCTTCGTCGTCGGGTGCTCCGAGATCCACATGCTGGCGAAGCAGTACCGCGCCCACTCGCCGGCGCGCGGGGACTCGTTCTGCGTCGATCCGTTCGCAATCCTGGCGGAGGATCTGGCCGAAGAATGTCTATGAAACACGAAGGCGTACAACACCTGTTCGGCGCGGCCGCGGCGCGCTGGCCCGACCGCGCGGCCGTCTCGACCGCGGCGGGCGAAGTCACCTACCGCGAGCTCGACAAGAGGTCGAACAACGTCGCGAACTTTCTCGTCTCGTCGGGCGCGGGCCGCGGCTCGGTCGTCGCGGTGTTGAGCGAGGACGCGGTCGAAGTCATCACCTCCGTGCTCGGCATCCTCAAGGCGGGATGCGTCTTCGTGCCGCTCGACGCGGGCATCCCCGACAAGCGGCTTGAGACGATGATCGCGACCGTCTCGCCCTCGTGGGTCGTCTGCGAGCCGCGCCACTTCGAAAGGCTCGGGCGCATCGCCGCGGGCGCCGGCGTCGCCGCTCAGGTCATCAGCAGCTCGGACGGCCACGCCGCGGGCGCCGGACTCGGCCCGCGCCTGACCTTCAGGCTGGAGTTCGCCGAACACTGGAACCCGCGGCCCGTCGGCGTCGAGTCCGAAGGCGACGACATGGCCTACGTCTACTTCACCTCCGGCTCGACGGGAAGACCGAAGGGCATCGCGGGGCGGCTGAAGGGCATAGACCACTTCATCCGCTGGGAGCTGAAGACGCTCGGCCTCGGCGAAGGCGTGCGCGTGAGCCAGCTGCTGCCCGCCTCCTTCGACGGCTCGCTGCGCGACATCTTCGTGCCGCTCTGCGCGGGCGGCACGGTCTGCGTCCCCGAAGGGCGCGAGACGCTGCTCGACGCCGGGCGCCTGGTCGAATGGCTCGACCGGAGCCGCGTCAACGTCGTCCACTGCGTCCCATCCGTCTTCCGCTCGGTACTGAACGCGGGGCTCACCCCCTCACACTTCGAGGCGCTCAAGTACGTCCTCATGGCGGGCGAGCCGCTGCTGCCCTCGGACGTGAAGCGCTGGGCGGACGTGTTCGGCGCGCGCGTGCGGCTCGTCAACCTCTACGGCACCTCCGAGACGACGATGGCGAAGTTCGCCTACTTCGTCAGGCCCGAAGACGCCGCGCGGCAGACCATCCCGGTCGGCAAGCCGATTGAGGGCGCGGCGGCCGTCGTCGTGGACGCGCGCGGCCGTGCCTGCGCGCCCGGCATCATCGGCGAGATTTACATCCGCACGCCCTACTGCACGCTCGGCTACTACAACCAGCCGGAGTTGACGAGCGAGGTCTTCGTCCAGAACCCCTTCAGCGACAACCCGCGCGACATCGTCCACAAGACGGGCGACCTCGGGCGCGTGCTCGAAGACGGAAACTTCGAGTACCTCGGCCGCAAAGACCAGCAGGTCAAGATCAGGGGCGTGAGGGTCGAGCTCGGCGAGATTGAGAACCTCCTGCGCGCGCAGCCTTCGGTGCGCGACGTGGCCGTCATCGACTGCGAGGGGGCGGACGGCTACAACTACCTCTGCGCCTACCTCGTGCTCGAAGCGGGGGCCGAGACAGCGGCGCTGCGCGACGCGCTCGCGCTTCATCTGCCCGACTACATGATCCCGTCGGCGATGGTCACGATGGAGTCGCTGCCGCGCACCATCAGCGGGAAGATCGACCGCCGCACGCTGCCCGCGCCGCACAGCGCGTCGCTCGCCGCCGAGGGCGCGTACGTCGCGCCGCGCACGCCGACGGAAGAGCTGGTCACGGGCGTCTGGGGCGAAGTCCTGGGCGTGGCGCGCGTGGGCGTCGAGCACAACTTCTTCCAACTCGGCGGCCACAGCCTGCGCGCCACGCAGGTGCTCTCGCGCGTGCGCTCGGCCACGGGCGTGCAGGTTCCCCTGCGGGCCTTCTTCGAGGCGCCCACGGTCGCGGGGCTCGCGCGGCACGTCGAGGCCGGGAAGAGCGCGGGCGCAGGCCCCGCCGCGCCGGCCATCACGCGCGCGCCCAGGGACGGGGCGCTCCCGCTCTCCTTCGCGCAGCAGCGCCTCTGGTTCCTGCACAGGGTCGCGCCCGAGAGCCCCTTCTACAACATCCCCGTCGCGGTGCGGCTGACCGGCGCGCTCGACGCGGCGGCGCTCGAACGCGCCATAAACGAGATCGTCCGCCGGCACGAAGCCTTGCGCACGACCTTCCAGACGGTCGGGCGGCAGCCCGCGCAGATCGTCGCCCCGCGGCTAACGCTCGGGCTTCCCGTCTCGGACATCTCTGCGCTCGGCGCGGAGGAGCACGAGGCGCGGCTGCAAGCGCTCATAGCCGACGAGGCGCGACGCCCGTTCGACCTCGCGCGCGGGCCGCTCTTACGCGCGGGGCTCGTGCGCGTCGGGGAGGACGAGCACGTGCTGCTCTTCAACATGCACCACATCGTCAGCGACGCCTGGTCGCTCGGCGTGCTCGTGCGCGAGGCGGCGGCGCTCTACACGGCCTTCAGCGCGGGCGAGCCTTCGCCGCTCCCGGAACTCTCGATTCAGTACGCGGACTATGCCGTCTGGCAGCGCGAGTGGCTGACGGGCGACGTGCTCGAAGCGCACCTCTCTTACTGGCGGGAGCAGTTGGCGGGAGTGCCGACGACGCTCGCGCTCCCCTACGACCGGCCGCGCCCCGAGGGCGACGTGTTCAGGGGCGCGCGTCACCCGCTCTCCTTCTCAGCGGAGTTGACCGAGCAGTTGCGCGCGCTCGGGCGCGGCGAGGGCGCGACGCTCTTCATGACGCTGCTCGCGGCCTACCAGCTACTCCTTCATAAACATACGGGCCAGCACGACATCGTCGTCGGCTCGCCCATCGCCAACCGCGACCGGCCCGAGCTTGAGCAGTTGATCGGACTGTTCCTCAACACGCTCGCGCTGCGCGGGCGGCCCGCCGAGGCGCGCACCTTCCGCGAGCTGCTGGCGCAGGTGCGCGCGACGACGCTCAGCGCCTACGCGCACCAGGAACTCCCGTTCGACCGCGTCGTGAGCGAGCTACAGCCCGAGCGCGACCTCGGGCGCAGTACGCTCTTCCACGTCTGGTTCGTCTTGCAGAACACGCCGCAGACGAAGTTCGAGCTGCCCGGCCTGACGATGACGCCGGCCGGCGGCTACCACGAGACCTCTCAATTCGACCTGTCGCTCAACCTCGCGGAGACGCCCGACGGACTCAGGGGCTCGCTCGAATACAACGCAGACCTCTTCGAGCCCGGCACGGTCGCGCGCCTCGCGCGCCACCTCGCGCTGCTCCTCGAAGCGGCCGCCGCGCGGCCCGACGCCGCGCTCGAAGAGTTGCGCCGGTCGCTCGACGACGCCGACCTCGAAGAGCAACGCGCGAGGCAGCGCGAGCTGAAGGAGGCGCGCCGCAGGAGGATCGAAGGCGCGAAGCTCAGCCCCCGAACGCACCAAAAGTGAAAGTCGAGATAGAACTATGAGCAACCCCGAACCCGACGCTTCCGCGATGAAGAAACTCTGGGCGGACAAGCGCAAGACCGTCCGCCCGCGTGCCATCAGCATGATGCCGGGCGGGCTCGTGAAGACCGGCTTCCTCGACGCCGACAAGCAGCTCCCCCTCGTCGTGGAGCCCTTGATGGAGGGGACGAGCCTGGCCGTCTGGGCCGCCGAAAACCTCGACTTCATAGACGGCCATTTGACGAAGCGCGGCGCGGTGCTCTTCCGCGGCTTCCGGGTCAGGTCGCAGGAGGACTTCGAGGAGGCGCTCAGCGCGATGTCGCACGACCTGATGCACTACGTCGAGGGCGCGACGCCGCGCACGGAGCTGACCGACAAGGTCTACACCTCGACCGAGTACCCGCCCGACCAGTCCATCGCCCTCCACAACGAGTTGAGCTACGTCAGGACCTGGCCCTCGAAGGTCTGGTTCTGCTGCGTCGTGCCGCCGGGGACGCGCGGCGAGACGCCCATCGCGGACGTGCGCCGCGTCTACGACCGCATCGCCCCCGAGATACGCCGCCGCTTCGAGGAGAAGGGCTGGATGCTCGTGCGCAACTTCGGCGACGGCCTGAGCCTCCCGTGGCAGAAGGTCTTCCGCGTCGGCAGCGAGGCGGAGCTTGAAGCCTACTGCCGCGAGGCGCGCGTGGAAGTCGAGTGGAAGGGTGAAGGCCGCCTGCGCACGCGGCAGGTGAGGCCCGCCGTCCTCAAGCATCCGCGCACGGGCGAGATGTGCTGGTTCAATCATGTGGCCTTCTGGCACGTTTCGAGCCTCGACCCGAAGGTGCGCGACGCGATGCAGGTCGTCTTCAAGGAGGAAGACCTCCCTTACAACACCTACTACGGCGACGGCACGCCCATCGAGGACTCCGTCGTGGCGGAGCTGCGCGCCGCCTACGACGCGGAGACAGTCGCCTTCGAGTGGAAGCGGGGCGACGTGTTGATGCTCGAAAACATGCTCGTCGCACACGGGCGCAGCCCCTACACGGGCGAGCGTAAAATCCTCGTCGGGATGGGCGAAGGGTTCAGTCGGAACGACATGTAGTAGCGCCCGGCGGCACGCGCGCGAAGACACAGTAACGCAGTAACAGGAGCTGAAAGAGATGCCGCAGGAAGTCATCGGACGAGAAGTCGTAGAAGGATACCGCCCCTCACCGCAGCAGCGCCGCGTCTGGTCTCTGCAACGACAGGACGAGGCGCGCGTGAGTGGGGCGACGCCGTACCGCGCCGCCTGCGCGATAGACATCGAAGGCGTGATCGACTTGCGCGTGCTCCGCTCCGCAGTGTCCGACGTGGCGGAGAGGCAGGAGGTGCTGCGCACGACCTTCAGGAGCGTGCGCGGGATGAGCTTCCCGCTCCAGGTCGTCGGGGACGAGGCCGCGTTGGATTTCGAGGAAGGGGACATCATCGGCATAGAGGAGCCCGAGCAGGAGCGGATCATCAACCGGCGCTTCTCGGCGGAGCTGCGCCGCCCCTTCGACTTCGAGCGAGGCCCGCTGCTTCGCTGCACGCTCTTCATGAAGTCTCCGGACGCCTGCACACTGATTGTCAGCCTCCACGCGCTCTGCGCCGACACGCAGAGCCTACACAACCTCGTCACCGAGATCACCTCCGCCTACGCAGCCTCCTCGCGCGGCGAAACGGTCTCCGACGAGCCGATGCAATACGTCGTCATCTCGGAGATCGCCAACGACCTGCTTGAGTCGGAGGAGACGCGCGCGGGCCGCGACTACTGGCGGCGGCAGAGCGTCTCTTCAATCGCTCAGCCGCGACTCCCGCTTCGACGAGAGAGCCCCGCCCCGTTCTCCCCGGCCCTCGTGTCGGCCCCACTCTCCGCGGAGTTCTGCTCGCGCCTCCAGGCGCTCTGCGCGGGCGAGCGGCTGTCATCCTTCCTGCTGGCGTGCTGGCAGGCGGTGCTGTGGCGCAACAGCCCGCAGCCCGAGTTCGTCGTCGGCCTCTACTGCGACGGGCGTGCGGACGAGGAGCTGCGCGGGGCGCTCGGCCCGCTCGGCCGGTGCCTGCCAGTCCGCGCACGCCTGGACGCGGGGCTGCGCTTCTCGGAGGCGTGGCGCGCGGCGACTGACTCGTCGGCCGAGGCCGCGCAGTGGCAGGACTACTTCTCCTGGGAGCAGCCCGCGGAGGGGCAGGCGGGCTACTTCAGCGTCGGCTTCGAGTACGAGAAGCGTGAACCCGCCCAAGGCGCACCGGGCCTGACCTTCCGCGTGTGCGAACAGTACGTCTGCACGGAGCGCTACGACCTCAAGCTCCACTGCGTCTCGCAGGACGGACGCCTGCTCCTTGAACTCCACTACGACAAAGAGCGCTACGATGAAATTTACGCCGCGCGCCTTCTGGAACAACTCCAGACGCTCGCACGCAGCGCCGCCGGTAACGTCGAGAGCCCGCTCGGCGAGCTGGAAGTAATAGGGGAGGCCGAGCGTCAGCAACTCCTCTTCGGGTGGAACGACACGCGCGCCGACTTCGGCCCGGCCAAGTGCCTGCACGAGTTCTTCGAGGCGCAATCAACGCTCACGCCCGGCGCGGTCGCCGTCACCTTCGGGGAGCAACAACTCACTTACTCGGAACTGGACGCGCGATCCAACCAGCTCGCGCGTCATCTCCGCACCCTCGGCGTAGGCCCGGAGACAAGGGTCGGCGTCTGCGTCGAGCGTTCGATGGAGATGGTCGTCGGCTTGCTCGGCGTGCTGAAGGCGGGCGGCGCGTACGTCCCGCTCGACCCAGAGTACCCGGCCGAGCGCATCGCCTTCATGCTCGAAGACAGCGGGGTCACAGTCCTCCTGACACAGTCCTCGCTGCTCGGCGCCTTGCCGCAGCACACGGCGCGAGTCGTCTCGCTCGACGCGGACTGGCCGCTCATCGCGCGCCAATCGGACGAGAGCCCGCGCGCCGAGGCCACGCCCGGTATCGCGGCCTACGTCATCTACACGTCCGGCTCGACGGGCAGGCCGAAGGGGGTGGTCATCACACACAGGGCGATCTCGAACCACATGCTCTGGATGTCGGGCGAGATGCCGCTCGGCGCCGAAGATCGGGTCTTGCAGAAGACGCCTTTGAGCTTCGACGCGTCGGTGTGGGAGTTCTACGCCCCGCTAATGTCGGGCGCGCGGCTCGTCATGACCCCGCCGGGCGTGCACAGAGATAGCGCCGCCCTCGTCAAGCTGATGCGCGAGGAATCGGTGACGGTGGTGCAGGTCGTGCCCTCGCTGCTGCGGCTGCTTGTGGAAGAAGACGAGGTGGCAGAGTGTGGGAGCCTGCGCCGGGTCTGCGTCGGCGGCGAGGCTCTAAGCGCGGAGCTGGTGAAGAGGTTTAAAGAGAGGCTCGGCGCGGAACTCTATAACCTCTACGGGCCGACCGAGGCGACGATTGACGCCAGCTCTTGGAGGGCCGACGGAACCGAGCGGGTGACGATAGGCAGGCCGGTGTCCAACGCGCGGATGTACGTCGTGGACGAGTGGTTGAACCCCGTGCCCGTGGGTGTGGTGGGTGAACTGC
>JAIVJM010000150.1 GCA_020199995.1 Acidobacteriota bacterium
ACTGTATGTTCTTGATGATGGAAGCATCCCAGTTGAAGTAGAGCGGGCCGTTGATGAAGGCGCGGCAGGTTACCCACTCCGCCCGAAGCGGCCTGCGTGAAGTACGCCGGGTTGGCCGTGCCGGACCCCAAACAGTCAGCCAGGTTGATGTTGACCGCCACGGGGTTGATGTAGAAGACGCCGCACGGCGTGCGATAGACGCCAATCAGGTCCTTGATTTGATCTGTGGAGAGATTGGAGTTCGCGGTGTTGCGCGTAGAGCGCCCATTACGGTTCAAAGTTCCGCGCGGGTCAACGATGGAGATGGGCGCGCCCGATGAGGCTCGTATGATTGAAGTCAACTGCCAGCCGCCGAAGAGGCGATTGTTCCACTCACCGCTATTCATCCAGCGCTTGCCCTTGCCGAACGGAAGCTCGTAGATGCCGTTGAGGTTGAAGACGTGCGTCTGGTCGTAATCCGCACGCGCGTATTCAAGCTCGGGCTGGTTGATGTCAAGGAAAGGCTTGAAGCGTGCCTGCGTGATGCCGCCCGCGTTCGTCAGCGTCTTCTGGAAAGTGTAGTTGGCCTGGAAGTACAGCCCCTTGGCGAAGCGACGACGCAGCTCTACCTGAAGAGAGTTGTAACGGTACTTGGCGGAGTTCGTCAGGTAATCCGCAACGCCCGTGTTCGGGTTTGTCAGGAACAACTGATTGGAGTTTGTGAATCCGAACAGCAGGTAGAAGAAGGCCGCCTGTCCGGGTGTGCCCGCGGTCAGAAAGTTGTTGAAGAGCGCGAACTCATCAAAGCCGCCGGGGCTGACTCCGTCGGGCGGGCCGATTTGATTGAAGAACGGAAGCGCGCGGCAGCGTGATGAAGAAGGAAGGCAGCGCTGCCGTGCGAATGAATCGCGGGTCTGAAAGGAAGAAGCCGCCACGCAGTTCATTCGTTAACACAGCCGAAGGAGTAAAGCGCCAGGCAGCCGAAAGGAAGTTACGGTTCGAAGGTTGATTGACGACCGGAGCTGGGCCGGAAGTCTCTACGGTGTTCAGCTTTGAAGTTGGACGAGAGCGTAGAGGCGCGCGTCAATCTTGAGAGATTCGGATCTCGCGCGCTTTAATCTTGAGAGACATGGATAGAGCGATGCATAGCGAAGTTATGGGCCACGACTTCGCTACGCGTTTTCGTAAAACGATTTTTTGTAGAAGGCTGGGATGGTGGGAAAGAAAGTTTGCTTTAATCTCTTCGCCCCACGGGGCGAAGAGATTAAAGCCGGATGGTTGTCATCACTTCTTTTTGATGTATGTGCCGTCGAAGACTGTTTTCCATGTCCTGCCTTCATCGGCTGACTGCTGCCACAACTGGCGTACTCGTCCCTCCGCCAGTGGAAAGAAGGTCAGGCGGTCCATTACGGGTTTACCGTCCTGCGCCGTGGACAAGCCGGTGTAACGCATAGCCCCGTCTTTGAACTCGCCAGTGAACTCCAGGCTGCCGCCCCGGTCATCAACCCAGAACTGTTTCCACTTGTGCGCCTTCGCGTCATAGAAATTGAAGCTCTTACCCGAGTAGCCGGAACCACCCGTCCAGTTTTCAAAGACGACACAGTCGCTAAGGATTAGCTGCACGCTGCTCGCCCCGACCGTCTTCCCTTTTGGCCCCTGCACTTCCCATTCGCCCACCCAGAAATCAAGCTGCCTGTACTCTGCGGAAGCGCGGCAGGGTTGCGTGGGAGCAGAAGCTGTCTGCGTTGTTGTGGTGCTGGTTGGCTGCTGCGCTGTGACTGCGATGCTAGATGATAAAAGAGAGGCTAAAGCGATGATGTGTAGGTTGACCACTCGCATCTGTTGGGCTCACTCCTTTGACTGAAAGACTATTTTTTGAAGCGAGGGAGTCGCAGGATTATGCTAACGGAAGTTTGATGTAAAAAAAAGAGATGGGAGAGGAGCGGTTCTGAGACCCACACAGGAAACGCGCCTCTCCCATCGAAATCGCCTTCACACGTAGCTCGCGGCGGGTTGCTTGGCCGCTTGTCCGCCAGGAGCCACGTGTGAAATCGATCAGCTTAGAACTGGAATTTCACACCCAGCCTGAGGCTCGACGGATACTGGAAGATGCTTCCGAATCCGTAGAACGGATTGTTGGTCGGCGGCACGCCGGTCACGCCGCTGTTAATCTGGAACGTCTCATCCAACTTCACAGCTCTCTGCTGGTTGGTGACGTTGAACCAGTCGACCTGGAATCTCAACTGACGATTCTCGCCCAGCTGAATCGGGTAATAGGCACCGAAATCCAACTGGTAGGTCGTGGGCGTACGGATGCTGCTGGCGCGGACTCCGCCCGCACGATCCGTAGGAATAACGGCCGTGCCGCGCGGCACGCCGAAGCCTTCGTTGTTACCGTAAACAGCGTGCGGCACAAGCGAGTTGAAAGGAATGCCCGACTGCATGTAGAAGTTGCCCGACAGCAGAAGCCTGAACGGCGTCTGGTAAGAGCCGTTGAACTTGAACTGGTGCGGGCGGTCATTCGGCAGGCGTCCGTAAGAGTTGCCCAGAAGGCTGACAAGGTCAAAGAGCGAAGTGATGTTCGGGTCAGACTGTCCGTTGTCGTTTCTAAACAGACCTTCGTAGTTACCCGTCAGGCTGGAGAAGACGTAGGAAGCGATGAACTGGTAGTTGTTCGAGAAACGCTTCGTCGCCGTAAACTCCATGGCGCGATAGTAACGACGCGCACGGCCGAAGCCTGCGCCGATGGTCTGCTGCGAGAGACGATCCGTCAGGCTTTCGCCGGGGTTGAAGATGAAGTAGTGATCGCCGTCATCGAAGGAACCGTCTTCGATGACTGAGCCCTGCGCGCGGTAGATGCCGCGAGCGCCGAGCGCCAGGTCTTTGACGATTTCAAACTCGATGCCTGCGGTCGCCTCATTGACCGTCTGCGGCTTGAGGTCAAAGTCAATCGGCGTCACATGCGCGCCGAGATTCACCATACCAATAGTCGTATCGGCACGGATGCCCGGGATGATGATTGCGCCCGGAGCCGCATTCAAACGGTCAACGTTAAAGTTCTTATCCGTCTGAACCTGCTCGGAACCTGCGCGTATGTTCAGGTCAAGCGGAATCGGGGTCTCAAGGTAACGAGCATAGTTTAAGAACAGCTTGCCTTTGCCCTGGCCCGTGAAATCCCAGATGAGGCCGAGGCGCGGCTGGAGATTATCCTTGAAGTCATTGAGCTTCAGATAAGAGACTCCACCCTGCCCGTAAGCCTGCTGGTAGTCCCAGCGCAGGCCCGGCTTCGGATGTGAGACCGGGTGTCACCGGGAAGGTGCGGTCTTCGCCCGAACGACGGTCGTCAATCGAGTAAGAATTGCGCACGTACTCGAAACCATACTTGAAGGTGTGCCTGCCCCAGATGTTCTGGAACTTCGCGCCAACCTCCCAGCGGTTGCGATCCTGATTGGTGAACTGGCCGAAGCCAGGCCCGGTCTGGAAGTTGCGCTGGAGAGAGCCGCCCGGCGCAAAGACGTAATCAACAAAGCCGGTCGTGCCGCCGAAGCTGACGCCGCTCTGCGTCACGGGGGCGACGGTTCCGTCCGCTCTCAGGACGGCGAAGTTGTTGTTGATGAAGGGCGCGCTCCTGCCCGCGTCGAGCGGGATGATGTTGGCGCGCTGCAAGTGCATACCGAATGTAAATTCGCCTATCCAGTTAGGCGTAATCGTAGAGTTCAGACGCGCGGCGTAGTTGTGTCCGCCCGACTGAAGCGTTCCCTGAAAGGCATCCTGATTATTACCGAAGCCAGTGGTGGGAACGATGCCCGGGCCCTGGATAGGCCCAACCATGAAGCCTTCGACCTTCGTGAAGTCGCCGAAGGTGGAGAAGGTCGCAACGTTCTTCTGATTCACCGCCCAGGTGATTTTGCCCGCGTAGAAGGGCGTCGTCACCTTGTTCTCAACATCCTGACGGAAGGTCTGAGTCAGGAAGTAGTTCGTGCGGCGTTGCGGGTTGAAGGCACCGAAGAACCATATCTTGTCCTTGATGACCGGGCCGCCGATGTCAAAACCGGCGTCCAGCTCAGAAAAGCCGTTAGGCGCGGCTCCAGTGTTGGAGAAGTTTTTGGTCTCGCGGACAAAGCTCTTCGTAGAGAAGTAGGCGAAGGCGTCGCCGCGCACCTCGTTACCACCGCTCTTGGTGATGACGTTGAAGATGCCGCCAGTGGCCTTACCGTAGTTGTTCTCCGGGCCGGATGAGCCTGCGACACTGGGGTCGCGGTCGCGGCCTGCGGAATCGCGTAGTCCCGAACGGGCGACCGTCGGAGCAATCGTGTAGAGTTGCTGCACGGTGCGCTGCGTCGGGAAGTTTGAGAACTGGTCTGTGGAGATGTTGGTGCCAGTCGTGTTGGAGGCCACGTCAACTGCTGCGCCGGAAGTATCCGTCACGGTGACAGAGGCGGTAGTGCCCACCGGTTGAAGTCTTACCTCGAGGCTGGATGTGCGAGAGAGATTGACTTCAACATTCTCTTGCTTGAATTCGGCGAAGCCTTGCGAGGCTGCGACCGTGACAGAGTATCTGCCCGGCGGAAGATTGAGGATGCGATAACGCCCCTCGTCATCTGTCGTGACAGTCTGCGGAGTGATGAGATTAGGGCTCGTCACCGTCACAGTCACGCCCGGCACAGCCGCGCCGTTAATATCGAGCACTGTGCCCTCTATCGTTCCGGTCGTGGCCGTTTGTGCCAGTGCGCTCGTTGAGAGAGCAACCATAGACAACGCCAGCATCACGAGGGTGACGATGCTTAGCTTAATTTTCATGCCGACTATTCCTTTCTGCTACATTGCTTAAAAGCTTGAAACATTGTCCGAACTAAGCGCGAGCGAAGCGCCCGAACAATATTTTCCGATTTACGAAACTTCGTATGCCGGATAAGCAGCGTGAAACTGCTTTCCTTACTAACAGCGCAATGACCGTGCCGACCACTATGCCGATGGCACAAGCCCGTTCATCTTTCGCGTTTAGTCATGTGGGGAGCTCATCACAGAACCGCCGCGGCTAAACCACGTAGCCAGCATGGTTGAAATTTAAGAGAGCGCTCTTCCCCGACGCTCTCTACCAGAGTAGTGTCACAAGAACGCTCAGGCGCGTCGCTCGCTTGGGGGCGGGAAAGAGTAGCCGCCAACCAGAACGTCGACGCTGATGTTGTAATGTTTAATCTTGGAGTTGAGCGTAGTCACCTTCATATTAAGCAGGCGCGCGGCCCTCACCTGGTTGCCGCCCGTATGAGCGAGCGCTCTCTGAATCAGGTCTACTTCAAAGCGGCTCACCTCTTCATAAAAGTCTATGCCGTTCTTGATGTCGAGCGTGGGCACTTCGCTCAAAGCCTGCACTTCCATCAGAAGTGAAAGGGCCAGGTTCTTTAGCTGCTTCGTCTTGCTCTTTGAAGTTCCCTTTTCGGAGCCGTCGTCGTGAGCCTCCTCGATTTCGTCGGCTTCGTCCATAGCTCTTTCCTCTTCATATTCAAGGGTTGCTGTCCCGTTCATCTTCTTGTCTCCTCGTTAAACCTTAGTCTCAGTTTCTCTCTCAAACCCGCCTGACATCTTTCACCTACAGAGCGCGCATGAGAGAGGTTTTATCTACCCGTTATTGCGGGACTTCAGCCCCGCTCCCCTTCTGCGGCGCGACAGTGTTCGCGTCCGCTCTCCTGCGTCGCAAGGTTTTAATCTGCTCGCCGCAACGCTCCTCTATAGTGATGGTATTTTTTCTGCTCTGCTCATCGCTCGCGCCGTCATTCGGCAGTAGCCAGCGCCCGTCGGCGCCCTGCAGCAGATGGCCCAGCTCGTGCAACAGAATCGACGCTCGCGCCTCTCTGGTGTTCGGCTGAAAGCTTCCGACGCTCGGTACGAAAGGGTCTGCGGGCCAGAACTTTCTTTGATAGAAAGGACCGCTCGTGTTGATGACAGCCTTTTGGAACATGCGATAGTTGGCGCCAGTTCTAGCGTTGCTGATGCTGCGCGTCTGCCCGAACATGGAGAGGCCGGTCCTGGTGTCAGACAGCTTGCTGGTCTCAAGCTGGCCGAACAGCGTGTTCAAAACTTCGACCGCCGTTGACGGGCCGCCGAAGAAGCTGCTGCAAGGATTCGGAGCACTCAGGATGTGGTAAACGTCGTGATATGCAGACGCGTAGGTAGCGTCTTTGCGCGCAAGCTCAAGCGGCGCGGCAACAATTGTGCTCTCCGCTTTAACGCTCGCTGGCTTTTCACTCATCACAACCATCTTTTCATCCGGATTCGCTTCCACTTTATCCAATTCCGGCGCGGTACTCTGGGCCAATCCGATTAAGGGCATGACAAGGACGAGAGTGCATACAAATAGAGCCCTGCGAAGTCTCATCACGAACCTCCCGTTTTGATTCCGTTGCCAGACAGGGGAGCTTACCCGGCAAGAGAGGAAGCCATGCGTGCGACCTTTAGAAATTCAGAGGGACGTTTTTCAGTTGGCCGCGCCCTCAAAAATCACAATCCAAGAAA
>JAIVJM010000151.1 GCA_020199995.1 Acidobacteriota bacterium
GGACGGCAAAGAGGTCGAGGTGGCGCGCACGCTGACCGACGACGATTTCCTCTACCTTCAGGAGAATTTTACGGTGACGGACGGCATCTTTCTTGACGAGAACGTCGTCTTCAACGAGGTGACTCCCGAGTGGATAGAGTTCTGTAAAGGCACGCTCGAATTCGAGGCGCCGCAGTTCGAGACGGAGAACGCCGAGGCTGCCGAACAGTAGATCGGTCGCGCCCTGTTAACGCAATAAGCCCACGTGATTTTGCCGGAGCCCCCTCCGCCTCACCCCAATCCTTCCCGAGCCAGTACGCCGGGCCGGATTTTCATCTGCAATTTCACAAAAAGTAATGAAGAACGAAATTGGGGCACAACCTGACTGGCAGTTCTACGCGAACTTTAATCCGAAAACGCTGGATGAGATTCTCCGCCGCAGGGCTTCTCGGCAGCCGGACTACCCGCTCTACACGTTCCTGACGGACGACGACACGTGCGCGCGGCTGACGTACGCGCAATTGGACACCAGGGCGCGCGCAATCGGCGTGCTGCTTCAGCAGTACGGCGCGGCCGGCGAGCGCGTGCTGCTGCTCTTCCCCCCGGGGCTCGCGTACCTTGAAGCCTTCTTCGGCTGCCTCTACGCGGGCGCGATAGCCGTCCCAGCCTACCCGCCGAAGGTCAACCGACAGAGCCCGCGGCTTCTCTCCATCGCGGCCGACTCGGGGGCGACTATAGCGCTGACGAACAACACCATCTTCAAGCGGCTCCCGCTGGAGGTGCTTGAACACGTCCGGCTTCAGACGCTGCGGTGGCAGGTGACGGACGACGTGCCGGACGGGCTGGCCGAACAGTGGCGCGAGCCCGAGGCGGGGGGCGACTCGATAGCGTTCCTTCAGTACACGTCGGGCTCGACGGCCGCGCCGAAGGGGGTGATGGTCACCCACGCGAACCTCATCCACAACGAGCAGATGCTGAGGCTAGGCTTCAAACTCACCGACGGCACGATAGTCAGCTGGCTGCCGCTCTACCACGACATGGGCATCATCGGCATGGCGCTTCTGGGCGTATACAGCGGCGTGCGCTGCATCATGATGCCGCCCGCGTCGTTCCTGCAACGCCCTTACCGGTGGCTTCGCGCGATAACGGAGTGGGGCGGCACGTTCACCGGCGCTCCGAACTTCGCCTACGACCTCTGCGTGCGCAAGGTCACGCCCGCGCAATTCGAGACGCTCGACTTGAGCTCCCTGATCACGGCGTTCAACGGCGCGGAGCCGATTCGCGCCGGGACGCTGAGAAATTTCGCGGAGAGGTTCGCGCCGTGCGGCTTCCGACACGAAGCCTTTTCCCCCGGCTACGGGCTGGCGGAGGGGACGCTCTTCGTCTCCTGCGATACGCCTGGCCTCGACGGCGACGGCTACAAGGCTTACACGTTCGAGAGCGCCGCGCTTGAGCAGAATCAGGCGGTCGAAGCCTCCGGCACGGACGGCAACGTCACGACGCTCGTAAGCTGCGGCCGACCTTTACTCGGACAGGAAGTGGTTATCGTCAACCCCGAGACGCGCGCGCGTCTCGGGCCGGACGAGATCGGGGAGATTTGGGTCTCCGGTCAGAGCGTCGCAGCCGGGTACTGGGAAAAGCCGGAGCTGACGGAGCAGACCTTCTGCGCCTTCGTCGAGGGCACCGGCGAGGGGCCGTTCCTGCGCACGGGCGACCTCGGCTTCATCCACCGCGGCGACCTCTTCATCGCCAGCCGCCTGAAGGACTTGCTGATCTTCGGCGGGCGCAACTTCTACCCGCAGGACATCGAGCTGACGGTCGAGAGCTGCTCCGAGTTTATCGAGGTGTCTGCAGGTCTACGCCGTCGCGCTCATCAAGACCGGGAGCATATCGAGAACTTCGAGCGGCAAAATCCAGAGACATGCCTGCCGCGTAAACTATCTTAACGGAACACACGTCTCCGTGATTTGAAGCCGAAGGCGGCGGCCGCGAACGACCCATGCAGACGCCGGAGCAATACTCGACCGCCGAAGATTTGGAGCGACACCCATCGCGTCCCGTTGCAACTGGCCGGTCAGGAACGCTGAAGCGGAATGTCGCAAGTCTTCGGCGGCCTGCCCTGTCAACTTCCCCCAATCACGATTCCCCCGGAGTCGACATGAACCTACAGAACATCGAAGACGGCAACTCGCAAACAGGCGAGGGCGAGACTTCGGCGCACGCGGTGGCGACACTCGAAGACGAACCGCTGACGGCCGAAGAGATACAGCTCTGGCTTGTGTCCAAGGTCGCCGAGCTCGTGGCCGTCGATCCCGACGAGATAGACATCGCGGAGCCCTTCGCCCGTTTCGGCCTCGACTCGATTGCGGCTGCGGGTCTGGCGGGCGACCTCGAAGACTGGCTTAACCGCCGCCTGCCGCCGACGCTCGTCTGGGACTACCCGACCATCGAGCTGCTCGCGCAACACCTCGCGGGCGACTCCGATTAACCGCCGCGTCAACCGTCAACGAGGCGGCGCGCGTGCAGGCGCCGCCTCGTTGTCAACTACTCCACATGAGTCTTCCCCAACAGTACAGGGCGGCCGAAGAGTTGGAGCGATACCTGGGCGACCCGCTCGACCCGGAATGCACCTTCTGCTTCCGCCGCTCCGTCGAACTCGACGAGGCCGCGAGTCTGTCGGTTTAGTTAATTGGTTTGGTCAGTCAGTCAAGTTAAAGGCAAGGGGTCGGGTTCTCGAAGATGTCTTCGCAAGCAGAACAGCACGGACAAGGCTGCGAGGGCGTTGACGGCGTCGGCGAAATCCCGCGCGAGCGTTGGAACGTTGACGACTTCTACGACGCGGACGCGCAGGCGCCGGGCAAGATGAACACGCGGAGGGCGGCGCTGCTCGCGCGCGTGGACGAGTTCGACGCGCGCTTCTTCGGCATCTCGCCGCGCGAGGCCGTGCGGCTCGACCCGCAGCAGCGGATACTGCTCGAAGTCGCCTGGGAGGCGCTCGAAGACGCGGGGCAAGTCCCCGAGCAGTTGGTCGGCTCGCGCTCGGGCGTCTTCGTCGGCGTCATGAGCAACGAC
Source organism: Acidobacteriota bacterium (assembly GCA_020199995.1). Taxonomy (GTDB): domain Bacteria; phylum Acidobacteriota; class Blastocatellia; order Pyrinomonadales; family Pyrinomonadaceae; genus JAIVJM01. The sequence continues at coordinate 3,052 of JAIVJM010000151.1, forward strand.
TACAGCATGCACGTCATGGGCGACCCGCGCGAGGTCGACCCGTACACCGTGACCGGCACGGCCTCCTGCCTCGCGGCCAACCGCCTCTCCTACTTCTTCGGCTTCACGGGCCCGAGCATGGCCGTGGACACGGCCTGCTCCTCTTCGCTCGTCGCCGTGCGCCTCGCGTGCCAGAGTCTCCGCAGCGGCGAGACGGAACTCGCGCTCGCGGGCGGCGTCAACGTCATCCTCGCGCCCGAGGGCTCGGTATGGCTCACGAAGGTCGGGCTCTCGTCGCCCGACGGGCGCTGCAAGGTGTTCGACGCGAGCGCGAACGGGTTCGTGCGCGGCGAGGGCGCGGGCGTCGTCGTGCTGAAGACGCTTTCGCGCGCGCGCGCCGACAGCGACTCGATCTACGCAGTCATACGCGGCGGCGCGGTCAACCAGAGCGGGCGCACGAACGGCCTGATGGCCCCGAGCCGTTGGGCGCAGGAGGCAGTCCTGCGCGAGGCTTACAGGGACGCGGGGGTCTCGCCCGCCGACATCCATTACGTAGAGACGCACAGCACGGGCACCTCCTTCGGCGACCCCATCGAGGCGTCCGCGCTCGGCGCAGTCCGCGCGGAGGCGGCGACCCCCGCGGCCGCGCCGTGCGTCATCGGCTCGGTCAAGACCAACATCGGCCACCTCGAAGCGGCGAGCGGGATCGCGGGCCTGATTAAGGTGGCGCTGATGCTGAAGCGCCGAGAGATTCCGCCCAACCTTCACTTCAGCGAGCCGAACCCGCACATTAACCTCGAAGAGTTGGGCCTGCGCGTGCCGCGGGAGTTGGGCCGCTGGCCCGACGGCGCGACGCCTTTGCGCGCGGGCGTGAGCGCCTTCGGCTTCGGAGGCGCGAACGCTCACGTCGTCGTCGAAGAGGCCCCCGCCGAAGAGGGGAGCGAAGAGACGCGTGAAGGGGCGTGTGCGTACTTCCTGCCGATCTCCGCGCGCGGCCCGGAAGCTTTGCGCGCTCACGCGCAGGCGCACCGCGAGATGCTCTCGCGCGCCGACGCGCCGCGGGCGGACGCGCTCCGAGACATCTGCTACACGGCCGGCGCGCGCCGCGCGCATCATGACTACCGCCTCGGCTTGACGGGCGGCACGCGCGAGGAGTTGGTCGAAGGGCTCGACGCGTTCCTCCGCGGCGAGTCGGCGCCGGGCGTCTCGGCGGGCCGGAAGATTTCGAGCCGCCGCGTCAAGATAGTCTTCGCCTTCGCGGACGAGTTGGGCGAAGGGTCAGAGGTCGCGCGAGAGCTTTCGGAACAGGAGCCCGCGTTCGCAGAGGCGCTCGCGCGCTGCGACGCGGCCTTCCGCGCCTCTTCGGGTCAGTCGGTGCTCGAAGAGTTGCGCGCTTCGTCGTCCCCGGTCACGGGCGAAGCGCGGACGCTGAAGCCGCGGGTGCTCTTCTCCTTGCAGGTCGCGCTCGCGTCGCTTTGGCGCGCGTGGGGCGTTGAGCCCGACTCGGTCTTAGGCGTCGGCGTCGGGGAGGTCGCGGCCGCGCACGTCGCCGGAACGTCGAGCCTCGAAGAGTCGGCGCGCGTGGTCTCTCAAGTGAATCGTCTCGACGTTCGGCCGCTGCCGGAGCGCGCGCTCGAAGCGTTGACGAAAGAGCGCAACCTGACCTTCCTTCTGATGGGCGGGCGCGCGGAGTTCGGCGGGCGGGTCGCGGATTACTTCCAGGGCCGCGGGCGGCAGGCGACAGTCCTTCCGTCGCTGCGCGGCGCGGAAGGAGGGCGCGCGTCGATGCTCGATTCGCTCGCGGCGCTCTACTGCGCGGGCGCGCGCGTGGATTGGGGCGGCCTCTACGCCGACGGAGGGCGGCTCGTCAGGCTGCCTTCGTACCCTTGGCAGCGCGAGCGATTCTGGATTGAGAGGAGACGGCCCGCGCCGTCCGGCGCGCGCGACGAAGAGGCCGCGCAGAACAACGGCGCGGCCTCGCCCGACTGGCGCGCGCGCGTGCGCGCGCTCAAGGCGGACGAGCGGCAGGCGTTCACGGAGGAGTTTCTGCGCGAAGAGGCCGCGAAAGTTTTGGGGCTCGCGCCCGAGCGCCTGGACGCGCAGACGTCCCTGAACGCGCTCGGCATCGACTCGCTGATGGCGATGGAGCTGCGGAACCGCGTCGAGAAGAGCGCCGGGGTCGTGCTGCCGGTCGTCAACCTTCTGCGCGGGCCGAGCGTCTCCGAGGTCGCGACCTACCTGCTCGAAAATCTGACGGGCGAGGCGGGCGCCGTCTCCGCGCGCGAAGGGGACGGCCGCGCGGGAAGCTCGCACGCGGAGGGCGCGCGCGGCGCGGACGGGCACGCCGGGCCGCTCTACCCGCTCTCGCACAACCAGCGCTCGCTCTGGTTCATGCAGCAGCTCGCGCCGGAGTCGCCCGCCTACAACCTCATGATGGCGTGGTGCGTCCGTTCGGAGGTGGACGCCGCGGCGATGCGGCGCGCGTGCCAGAAGGTGATAGACCGCCACGCGTCGCTCCGCACGACCTACACGACGGGAGACGACGGCGCGCCCTTGCAGCACGTGCACGCGAGCGCGCCCGTCTGCTTCGAGACGGCCGACGTTTCGGGCATGGGCGACGCGGAGTTGAGCGCACTCGTGGCCGACAGGGCTCACCGGCCTTTCGACCTACAGCGCGGCCCGCTCCTCCGCTTCGAGCTCTTCACGCGCTCGGCGCGCGAGCACGTCCTGCTGCTCTCGGTTCATCACATCGTCGTGGACTTCGGCTCGGTGGCGATTCTGATGGACGAGCTCTTCAAGCTCTACCGCGAAGAGGCGGGCGGCGCGCCGGCCGTGCTCGATCCGCCCGGTGCGAGCTACACGGATTACGTG
>JAIVJM010000152.1 GCA_020199995.1 Acidobacteriota bacterium
ATTGTGGACTTAACGACGAGCAACCCAAACGTTCTTTACGAACTCGGCCTGCGCCACGCGGTGCGCCCGTCGAGAACAGTTCTCATGAAGGCCGACGGGGGAGAGTCGCCGTTTAATCTTGTGGCGAGTAATACCCTCATCTACAGGCTGATGGGGGAGAGCGTGACTTTCAATGATGCGCTGGAGTTTCAGCAAAGACTCGCGTCGGCACTGATGTCGGAAGCGAGCGAGCACGACAGCCCGATCTTTCGACTCATCGAAGGCTACACCGCTCCACAGATCGCCGCGCGCGACGACGACGCTTCACGTGACCGGGCGCAACGCTCGAACGAGTTGAAACAGATACTCGTCGCCGCGCGCGCGAAAGGCGTCGAGGCGGTGCGCGAGGCGGAGCAGCAGCTCGGCGACATCAAGACTCAGGACCCCGGCATTGTCACCGACCTCTTACAAGCCTACCGGTCAGTCGGCGCATGGGAAGACATGCTGGCGCTCGTCGGGAAGATGCCCGCGCCTTTGGCGGAGACTGTCGTGGTGCGACAGCAACTAGCGCTCGCGCTGAATCGTGCTGGGAGGGGTGAAGAGGCCGAAAAGATTCTCCGACAACTGTTAGTGGCGCAGGGTGCGAGCAGCGAGACATACGGGCTCCTCGGTCGCATCTACAAAGACCGCTGGCAGCAGGCTCTTCACAGCGGCGATAGTACACACGCTTCCGAGCATCTGAAGCGCGCCATCGAAGCATACCGGAATGGCTTCGAGACGGACTGGCGCGATGTCTATACCGGCATCAATGCCGCGATGCTGATGGAAGTTAAAACGCCATCCGACGCGGAGAAAGACGAACTCATCCCCGTTATCCGTTACGCCATTAAGCGGCACCGCGCGGCGCAACACCCCGAATACTGGGACCTCGATTTGGCCGTCCTTACAGGTGATGAGAAGGGCGCGCACAATGCGCTCAGCCACGTTGCCAGCATGGGCTTAACGAGATGGGCGGTCGAATCCGCGACAAACAATGTCAGGATAATTCGACAGGCGAGGGAAAGGCGGAAGCAAAACGTCGGATGGTTACGCCAGATCGAGGAGAGGTTGCTGAAGATGATGGAGGGGAGAGGCGGCCTTGCCAGTTGAAAGCTTCGCCTCCGACTAACACACTCGAATCCAACTCCGTCTTGCCGCGAGCAGGTTGGTTCGGCGCAATGACGGGGCGGCGGCCAGAGTTTCCCTGTCAGCTCAAGATGAACTGCAACGAATCTTCCGCGCTCACGTCCGCGGGGGCTTCGCCCTTGACGAACACGCGCGCCGGCTTGCCGCCGAGCAGCGTGACGCTCGCGCCTTCAATCCTCAGTATCGTTCCCTCGCGCAGACCCACGACGCGCACGCCCGGATTCGCGTGGGTGAATTCCGCGAGCCGGTCGTCGCGCGTCTCGCCGTGGTGGCCCGCGAGGCTCTCGTCAGTGTAGTGCGGGTTGATCTGGAAGGGGACGAGATTGAGAGCCTTAAAATTCGGGGGCTCGACGACGGGCATATCGTTCGTCGTCCTGATCGTCGGGCAGGCCACGTTCGACCCGGCACTCCAGCCGACGTAAGGCGCGCCCGCTTCGACCCGCGCGCGGATCGCTTCGATGACGCCCGCCTCGTACAGGCCGCGCAGCAGGTGGAAGGTGTTGCCGCCGCCGACCGCGAAGGCTTCGGCCCGCTCGACCGCCGCGAGCGCGTCCGGCGCTTCGTGCAGCGATTCGATGGCGAATCCCAGCGGGCCGAAGCCCGCGCGGACGCGCGCCGCGTACTCGTCGTAAGACTTGATGACCGCCGCGAAGGGGACGAAGAGAATCCGCCGGACGTCCGCGCCGAGAAAATCCCTGAAGGAGGAGAGCGCGAACTCCGTCTGCTCGTCGCCGATCAGTTCCGAGCCGTTGCTGAAGAGGAGTAGTTTTTTGTCCGTCATGAGTGCTGCAAAAGTCCCGGTTCGAGAGGCGCGAATTTTAACCTTCTTCAGCCGCCCGCGCCGCCCATCCGGCTGATCTCGCTACGCAGCGCGCGGCGTTCGAGGAGCAGTCGGAGGAACAGTTGTCGCTGCCTGAGTAGCAGCAGCATGGCCCTGAACCACCCGCGCATGTCGTGAGCCTCCTCGAAACAGCGCAGCGCCACATAGCCGCACAAAATCGAGAACGGGAAAGCGACTGCGCCCGCGCGCCAGCCCCACCAGAAGAATGACAGGCCCGTCACGACGAGCCAAGTCAGCGGCATCAACAGCATGGCCCCCAGAATCTTGATGGTGGGGGCGATCTCGTCCACGCCGTGCTTCGGAAAGAGCCACGCCAGCAGCGCGCACAAAAGGTAGGCCGGATAATGCAGCGCCGCGCCCGTGAGCGCAAGCGGCGCGAGCGCGACCAAGAGCGCGGTGCGCAGCAGAAAGTGCTTGAAGACATACCAGCGCGAATGGCGCGAGAGCGAAAGGTTCTCGGGCGTGAGGCCGATACGCCGCAGCTCCTCCTCGTAGCGCATGACGCGGCGTCGCAAGTCCTCGATGCCGCCGTGAGCGCTCGTCAGCCACTCCGCCCACCGGCCCGAGGCGAGCCGGCGCAGGAAGTCGAAGCGCGCGGCGAGCGGCAGCTCGACGTTGAGGCCTTCATAGATCGAAGAAAAGAGCCGCTCGGCCTTCTGCACCACGTCGAGCTGTTCCTCCGTTTCGGCGTTGAGCGTCACGCCACGCAGCGCCGACTCGATGCGCGCCGACAGCTCGCGCACGGCCTCGCGCGGCGGCTCGCCCTGCTCATCCAGCTCCACGGGCCGGACGTCGAGCGCTTCGCCGAAACGCAATAGCGCCTCGCTCCGGAAAGAAGTCTTCGACGTGTAATACAGGCCGACCGGCACGATCTTCAGTTCGAGCGTGAGCTGAATCTCCGCGGCTTCGCCCCCGCCCGCATTATCGCCCGCATCACCGCCCGCATCACCGCCCGCACCTCCGACCGAGCTTCTGACCGAGCTTCTGACCGAGCTTCTGACCGAGATTGCGCCGAGCGCGATGCGCGCCGCCCCTGTCTTGACCGGCAGGAGTCCCGGCGCGTTATGCGAGACTCCTTCGGGGAAGAGCGCGACGCATCGCCCGCGCCGGAGCAGCTCGCGGCAGGCTTCAAACGTGAGACGGTTCTGCGCCGGGTCGGCCCCCGCGTCCACGCGCCGGTAGAGCGGCAGCGTCTCCAGCGTGCGCAGCAGTCCGCCGACGAGCGGCATACGAAATGCGGCGTGGCAGCGCGGCGAAGACGAGCGCCGGGTCAATCCCGCCGTTCGGGTGGTTGAGGACAAAAATGAGCGGCCCCTCGGGCGGCACGAGCGAGGCGCGACTCGTCTCGATGCGGCGGAAGAAGAGGCGCAGCGCGATGCTGATGAAGGCGTGCAGCAGACGCTGGAGCGGCGGCCCCTTGCGCCGGAGCAGCATGTCAACGAGGCGCAGGACTCTGACGTCGTCGGACATCCGTGGATTATAGTCGCAGACGCGCCCCCGGTGCTCGCGACCGTCCGGGCGCGGGCGAAAACATTTGGCCGCCACGAACCTTCGAGCCCCCACTGGAACAGTGCGCTTGACAACTGTAACCGGCTTTGTTACAGATACACCGAGGCACATTTTGGAGAACCTGAAAGGGGAGCAGCATGATCATCCGACGGCCCGCCGAGGAGCGCGGGCGAAGCAGGACGGACTGGCTCGACAGCCGCCACACTTTCTCCTTCAACCGCTACTACGACCCGCGGCACGCGGGCTTCCGCAACCTTCTGGTCATCAACGAGGATTTCGTCGCGCCCGCGGCGGGCTTCCCCCCGCACTTGCACCGCGACATGGAGATCATCACTTACGTGACCGAAGGGGCGCTGGAGCACAGGGACAGCATGGGCAACAACTCCGTCATCCGGCCCGGCGAGGTGCAGCGCATGAGCGCGGGCACGGGCGTCACGCACAGCGAGTACAACCCCTCGCCGGACGCACCCGTCCATCTCCTGCAAATCTGGATCACGCCCGAGCGTGAAGGATTGCCGCCGAGTTATGAGCAGCGTGAATTCTCTCGCGAGGAGATGCGCGGACGGCTGCGCCTCATCGCGTCGCGCGGCGGGCACGATGATTCCGTCAACGTGCATCAGGACGTCGAGGTCTACAGCGCCATCCTAAGTGAAGGGGAAGAGGCTTCTTACGAGTTGAAGCCCGGACGTCACGCGTGGGTGCAGGTGGCGAAAGGCTCACTGAGTCTGAATGGCGACGGGCTGGGGGCGGGCGACGGCGCGGCGGTGAGCGAAGAGGAGCGGCTGGACTTCAAGGCGTCCGAGCCGTCGGAGATTATCCTGTTCGATCTGGCTTGATAATCTGGCTTGATAAATGAGACCGCCCTGACCGAACTCTCTCCGGAGTTCGGTCAGGGCGGTCAAACGAAGAAGTGTTCGAGTGACTCTTCAGCGCGCAGGGGTCGAGGCCCGTTTGCGTCTCGTCTTGCCGTTCAGGAGGAGCCCCCTGAGTTTCATTCTGGCCTTGTGGAGCTGCGACTTCGAGGTCCCCACCGAGCAGCCCAATAATCTCGATATCTCCTCGTGCTCGTGCCCCTCCACGTCGTGCAGCACAAACACCGCACGG
>JAIVJM010000214.1 GCA_020199995.1 Acidobacteriota bacterium
AGGTCGGTGCTGTTCGGCAGCAGCCGGTAGATTTCATAGGCCAGCGAATTCGCTGTCGGGTGCGAAGCCACTTTGGCAAACTCACGGATGAGCCGTCCATTACCGTTGCTCGTCTCGAACATGATGACCGGGCCGGTCGCGCCGCGCGATTCAAAATTCAACACCAGCCCGACATCTTTGTTCCACGGATGCTCCTCTGTGAAAGCCTTTGCGCCGAGCAGGCCGATCTCTTCGCCATCGCTGAACAGAAAAATCACGTCGTTATTGAGAGAAGCTCCGGCCTTGAGCGCACGCAGCGTTTCCAGCATCGCGACGACCGAAGAGCCATCGTCGCTTGCACCCGGACTGATCGACACCGTGTCGTAATGGCTCGCCAGCATGAGAGCCTTCCCCGCGCCCGTCCCCTTGAGCCGGGCCAGGATATTCTCGACCGTCGCGACGCGAAGGTTGTTGCCGGATTTATTGACGACTGTTGTCTTTTGCACTTCCGGCGTCACGCCCAGAGCGGTTAGCTGTCTGAGAATATAATCGCGCACCGCCGCATGTTCCGTTGTTCCGACGGCGTGAGGGCTGCGACTAATCACCTCCAGATGTTTCAACGCGCGCCCGGAAGAAAACTCCGCCGCCGGCGCGTCGGCGGCGACGGCAGCTGGCGGCGTGAGACGATAGATTGCCAGTGAGGACAATAAGACGAGAAATAAGAGCGCTACCAAGCCTATTGTGAGATTCACTTTTGAGGGGACAGCGGGCGAGCGTACCTTCGTGTCTTCCGGAACATAAACTTCATCCATGAGTTGATCTCCGGGTCGTGTCATATGAAAGAACCGGGGCTCTCGAATTTCCGCTGAGCGGTTTCTCAGCTATTCGGCAAGCCGGAGGGGATGGCAACGAGGGTCTGTTTGCTCATCTCGATCACGTTTCCGACGGTCGCATTCCTGACGGATAAATCATGGTTCTCGACGGGCGGGCGTGCCGACGGTCGAAAGGTCAGGCGACAGGAGTTGATGTTGATACAGCTCGCGCGTCAGGGTTTGTAGTAACACCTCTCGCGCCGTGTTGATAAAAAAATGGCCTCCGGGGAACATCCGCAAGATGCAGGAAGCTTCGGTCTGCTGACACCACGCCTGGAGCCTCTCACGGCTGACTTCACGATCCTGCAAGCCACCGTAGACGGAGATGGAACAGCCGAGCGGCGGCTCCGGCGTGTAAGTGTAGTTCTGTATCAACTCAAAATCGGCACGTATCAGCGGGAGCACGACCTTCATCAATTCCGGCTCGTCGAGCACTTCCTCCGACGTGCCGCTCAGACGGCGTAATTCCTCCAGCAATTCCTTCTCGGGCATGTTGTAGGTCAGACGGTCTGCGTTAGCTATCTGCGGCCCCGAGCGCGCGGCGACGAACAGATGCGCGGGCTCCGGCAGACTGTTTCTCCGCAAGAGTCGAGCGATCTCGAAGGCGAGGAGCGCGCCCATGCTATAGCCGAAGAAAGCGAACGGCTTATCGAGCAAGGGGAGAATCTCTCGCATGATGGTTTCAGCCAGCGGAAGCATTCGCGTGCCGGGCTGTTCCTTCAAGCGTTGGGCGCGTCCGGGCAGATTCACGGGGCAGACATCAACCTGCGCCGGAAGATGCTCAGCCCATCTGCGATAGATGTGCGCGCTTCCGCCCGCGTATGGAAAACAGAACAGTCGGAAGGCAGATTGTGGTCTCGGCTTGTATGACGCGAGGCCGTGCATCGAGACTGTTCTTCCCCTCATGTCCTGGCTCGTCGCACACCTGGTTGCCGGGCGCAGACCGTGTGACAGGTTTTCCTCAAGCCCCGGCGGCGGCTGCGCCGACCTGATTTTCGACAATCTGACCGTCAAACATATGGACAGTGTGATCGGCGTGGCTTGCGAAGCGCGGGTCGTGCGTCACCATGCAGATGGTCGCCCCGCGCCCATGTAAATCTTTCAACAGATGCATGATGGCTTCGCCGTTCCTGGAATCAAGATTTCCGGTCGGCTCATCTGCGAGCAGGATTGAGGGGTCTCCGGCCACGGCGCGCGCGACCGCCACACGTTGCTGCTGCCCGCCTGAGAGCTGGCTGGGCAGGTGCTTCGCACGGTGTTTCATATCCACCTGTTCCAGAGCCGCCGTCACGCGCTCGCGGCGCTCGGCGACTCTCATGCCCCGGTAGGTCAGCGGCAGCTCGACGTTTTCGTAGACGCTGAGATCGCCGATCAGGTTGAAACTTTGAAAGATAAAACCGATTTTCTGGTTGCGCAGCAATGCGCGCTCGACCAATGAAAGAGTCGCCACCGGCCTACCTTCAAATTGGTATTCACCGTCGGACGGTCTGTCCAACAGCCCCAAAATTGAGAGCAGCGTCGATTTGCCGCACCCCGAAGGGCCAGCAATCGAGACAAACTCTCCCGCATTAATCTCCAGATTGATATTGGAAACGGCGTGCGTTTCCACTTCCTCCGTGAGAAACACTTTTTTGACGCCGTTGAGACGAATCAGCGTGTGCGAGCCTGCATCCATTTTCTCAGCTCCATCTGTAATCTTAACTCCAACCCTTACTTTCCCACCCCGCCTGTATTTGGACGAACTAAGGGCCATCAAACGAGCAGCTAATTCCTGGTGCTCTCGCCCGCCTGTTCCCGAAGAGCCACTTCGACTTCTTCACTATTTGACCCTGAGCCATTCAAAAACGAGCTGATGATCGTTCCACGATTCTGCTTCGTAGCCATCTCTCGCACCATCTGACCGACGGCGAGGTCCAGTATTCCGAGTCCAAAGGGGCTGAACACCACGATGCTCTCGCGGTCTCTGCGTGCATTGGCTTTGCCCAGAAGGATATCGCCCAGCGTGCATCTGATGAAGTCGCGCCCGCCCGTCAGCTGCTCGGCGAGGTGAAGCGAGGTCTGTGCGCGACAGACGTGATCGATATCATCAACGACGTTATCGCACGAGAGAATTACTTCAGGCGTCAGGTCGCGCAGAGAGACGTGCAGGATGATGCTGCCCGGAGCACACGCCGCAAGACTAGAGACGTGCGGCTCCATGGCCGTCGTGGCGAAGGAGATGAGCGTGCATTGGCTTAAGAGCGAATCAACGTCGGGCGCGATACTGATCTGAATACCGTCAAACATCTCCCGGCACTTCTGCTTGAAGCGCTCGGCACGACCAGCCATAATATCGTAGACGGTGAAAGACCTGGCCTCGGCGAAGACAGCCCGCAGGAAGCGTATGATCTCCAGATTAATCAAACCGCATCCGAGCATCCCAAGGCGAATTTCCTGCCCGCGCTCGCGCAGACACTGAGCGGCCAGTGCGGCGCTCGCCGCCGTCCTCCGCGCGCTCACCAGAGACGCTTCGATGATCGCTTCTGTCCGCCCCGTTAACGTGGAATTTAGAATCAGCATGGCCGAAGCGCGCTCCAGCCCGTAATCCAGATTACCGGGAAATGAAGAGACCCACTTCATACCCGCGATCTCGAACTCCCGCCCCAAATAGGCAGGCAGCGCAATGATGCGATTGCGCGCGTCATTCGGAAATCTCAAGAAGACCGAGTGGGGCAGAGAGCTTTCGCCTCCCGCATGCGCCTCATATGCGAGACGCACGTTGCGGATTAACTCGCTCTCATGTCCTTCGAGAAGTGCGGCTACCTCGTGGCCTTTAAGAATCAGGATGTCGCCATCACGCATTCTGGCATCTCTCTTTTCCCCAATAAGCTTGATATATCGCCGAAATGGCTTGTGACCCAAGAATCGGAATAGATTGTGTCGAGATATCGCTCACCACGGTCAGGGAAGATAGCGACACACGTGCTGCCCGGAGGGAGCTTATCCTTGACCTGCCCGACTGCCATCAGCACGGCTCCTGACGACCCCCCGGCGAGAATCGCCTCGTAGCGAATCAGGCGGCGACACCCGATGACGCAATCCAGATCAGTGATATGAATGCAGCCGTCAATTAAATCGTCCTGATAGAGTTCCGGCCTCACGGCCGCGCCGTGTCCCGGTATCAGCCGCTTCTGGTTCTGCCCCCCGAAAATCACACTGCCCACGGCATCAACCGCGAAAACTCTCGTCGCTAAGTTATGCTGTCGGATATATTCGGCACACCCCCTGAGAGTGCCGCAGGTGCTCGTCGCACAGAAAAGATAGTCCACCTTCCCGTCGAGGTCGCGAACGATTTCATTCATCGTCTGATGATGCGCCGTGGAGTTGTCTGTATTGCCGTACTGGTTAGGCCAGAAACTATTCTTAAGCGAGTGGAGCAACGTCTGGACACGGTCAAGGCGTGCCTTCAAATATTCTCCCGTGACGGGATCGGGCTCGGTGACGAAATCGATTTCGGTCCCGTAAGCCTTCAGCAGCCCGATGTTTTGTGAAGTGATTTTCGGGTCTACGACACAGATAAAGCGTAAGCCCAGATAGGCGCAGACCTGTGCCAGACCGATGCCCATATTGCCGGAGCTGGACTCGATAACCACCGTACCGGGACGAACTTCGCCGGCGTGCATGGCTCTCTTAATAATGCTTACAGCCGGCCTGTCCTTCGTGCTTCCACCAGGATTGAGCGACTCCAACTTGGCGTAGAGCTTGAACGGTGCATCCTTAAAGATTTGAGTTAGTCTGACCAGCGGCGTGTTACCGATTGCCGAGAGGATGCTTTCCGTCATGACCTTCAGCCTCCGCGAGGTTAATCATCCAGATTAAGAGAAGCAGACTCTTGGCTGAGCGTTAATTCGGAAGACAACTCTCACCCGAACGTGCCAGCCGATTATGCGTATGGGAAGCTGCATGAGTAGAGAGGCGCAGACGCTAAAGATGGTAGAGGTTTCCAATTCTCTAGCTGCTCGACAGGAGGCACTTACCCCGCATGTCGCACATCCTTGCCTCAACGTCGCGACACGGTGCGACAAAACTATTTTTCCGTTTTGGAATAGGTCTTACTTGGACGGGGGTTTTACGCGCCGGTTGAGTATGTTGAAGGGGCGTACGCGGAATTATTGGTAGCTTTTAGAATGCCCGGTTGTATGCTTCAGCAGCTTTCGTCTCCGTCAAGCTTGATACTTGCCGGTAGCAGTTGACCGCTCCATGTTTGCAACGATACCAGCCTTGATGCCTCTTCTTCCCTGTCCTCATTACTGTTTGTGATGTAAAGACGAGAGCCTCTCATCCGAGCACAGCTACCGCATATAGAGCCAAAGTCTCTATTGAGGAAATTTCCGGCAGACTTATTCGAACGGTGAAGAAGAAACGATTCCTTCATAGAAAGAAGCGCTTCATTACTAGACCTCATACAAAAGTCGCCCCTTGGAGGCCGAGGCTGCACTTTGGGTCAAGGTACGAATGTCTGGCGTTGCAACTGGAGGCACAATAAAGTGCGACGGGGACGCAATGTCAACAAGGCTCTGTCGTCGCGTGCCAGTTGCGACTAAGCTTTCTCAGATTTAATCAGTGAAATGAAATGATAACAGTTCAGACCTATCTTCCCCCTTCGTCGCATGAACTGTCTTCGGAAAGTACCGCTTTTTAATCGGGAATATGTTTGCAGCGCTAAGTAATAAATTCCGTGATATGAAAAGCAAGATGCAGAAACAGGCGATTCCTTACGATTGCTTTTAAAAAATCAGAATCTGAATATGCCTTGGAGGCATGCGTGAAAACTGGTACCTCTCTCCCTGCAAGATCAAATTTACGTCTTCGCATTGATTCTTGCATCAGGCATAATTCACTGTCAAGCTGTTTTTGCAAAATCTTGGCAATGCCGTTCAAATGCATTATTAGCGAAGGCTCTAGAGTAGCAAAGCTGGTCTAGAGCGGGTTCTTTTCAAGTAACTTGAGTAGCTCACGGAACAAGTTTTTGTTCCTGTGATTGAACCGATACTCGCACTCTTTCAAGTGCAAGTTGAAGGTCGTTGTTGCGATGCCGTTGAACTTCTGGAGACGCCGCTTGGCGAAGCTCCAGAAGCTCTCGATGCCGTTGACGTGATGTGTGCCTTGCACGAACTCATCCTGACCGTGATGGACTCTGTAATGCTTACTGTAGCCGACATCGACGAGGCCATCATACCCACGCCAGCCGTCGCTATTGATGGCCGCATCAAGCGCGATGCGACCGCGGATAATGGCTTGTAAAGTGCGCTTTTTACAGTCCGGCACGATCTCCGTATAGACGCAGCCGTTTCTTTTGAAGATGCCGAAGACGATGGTCTTGCCGCTGGCCCCGCGACCGCGCTTACCACGCACGCGCCGCGCGCCGAAGTAAGACTCATCCACTTCGACCTCGCAGGCGGAGAATGGTGATGCCCGTTCACATGCTTCGGAGATGCGCTCTCTGATTTTGAGAAAGATCATGGTCACGCTCTTGCGTGTCAGTCCGGTAAATTCCGTCGTTTTACTGGCTGTTAGATCGAGCGCGAAACAGCGCACGAGTTGCCGGAAATTACGCTCGCTAATTTTGGAACGCCGGTAATACCGGTTTAGTTGTTCCATCTCAGTAGCTTAGCACTCTCATCAACGTGCTTTGCTACTCTAGAGCCACAATATATGCAGCAACTGAAGATGGCTGTGTTCTATGAAAGGGGCGTGTCAAGAAAAAACTTCTCCTATGCTGGCGGCATCACAGGTTCTGCGGCCGCCAACCCTTGACCTAGCCGTCAACTCGTCAACGCGGCTCATGCCGTTTGCCTGCCGGGGCTCACAGCCTCGCCCATTACTCTGCTCTCGTCCAAGCACGAGCGGTTGCACTCGATATGCTAACCAGTGTTCTATCTGAGACTGAAGGCGACTCGGCCTTCGCCTACGGCTTTCTCTGGTCATCCGGGGCGGCATAACGTTGCAACAGAGGACTGCTCGGTATCTCACGACGCGTGACCTACACAACCCGCAGATACTCAGCCCCGAACCTTCAATGAGCAGATATGGCGCCCGGCATGCCGGTGATGGCGGCAACTCCGACCCGGTTGACTCTCGCTTGCTCACGCAGCTTGCTCGATGACTTTACCTCCGTCGAGGTCTGCACCCGCCTTCCACACGGCTAAAGTAATCGCCGCGATCTTGCGCGCCATCGTCACGCGCGCCAACTCCGGGCGCAAGCCCCGCGCCAGCAACTTCGAATACCATGTCTTGAAGGGCTCGCACCGGGAGGCCGTCAGCGCCGCACTCTTGAAGACGTACTTGAGCGTGCGGTTGTGACTCCGCGTCAAGCCTCGCGTCTCCGGTGCCTTCTTCCTGCGACGTACCTGCTCGCCGATCAACTGGTGATCGCCGCTCGACCTCGTCACGACCGCCAGCCCGCAGTAGGACCAGAACTGGCGCTTACCTCGGAACCGATGTGGGGTGACGACGGCCGAGATTAACTGCGCGACGCGCACGGGACCGAGCGTCGGCACTTTGCTCAGGAGCTTACTCGCCGGGTGACGTCGGCACTCGGCGATGAGGGCTTTGCGCGCGTCCCGCCTCAACCCGCTCAAGTGGTCGAGTTCCGAATAGAGCAGCTCGGCTCGCGCACGCGCCCCGGACCCGGGTAGCTTCGTGAGCCACTGCTCGCGTCGCTGTAACTTGTAGACGTCGGTGCCGGCGCAGGCGATGGCGCGGCTGCGGTACAGGGCTTTGATCCGGTTCATGACACGCGTCGAGTCCTCAACCAGATACTCGTAACTACGCACCAACTCCTTGAGGTCGCGGGTGCCGTGCTCGCCGTGGTAGACCGGCGAGAGAAGTCCGGCTCGCAGCAGCTGCGCCAGTTTGCGGGCATCAACCTTGTCCGACTTGTTGCCATCGTGTAGGAGGCGGTTCTTGCGCGGGTCGCAGACGATGATATGTGCCTTCGTCTTGTGCAGCACATCGTAGAGCCATGCGGCGTGGGTGCCCTCCTCAAACGTGACCTCTACTTGTCCGCGCAGACCTGTGAGGAAGTCGAGGATGGTCGAGGCGCTGGTCTCGATGACGGACTCCATCACGAGCTTGCCCTCGGGGTTCAAGACGGCAATGCAGACGCTTGCCTTGTGAACATCGAGTCCGACATAGTAGCAACTCATAAGGGTTCTCCTTTCGATGATATTCTTCCAAGCCTACGCAACTCGGAAGCTACCACCGGAGGGGCGCCCTTTCATAATGCGTTGCAAGAATTGCTATTGAGCAATGGGGCTGCGTCAGACGAAAGCCCGCGACACGTTTTCGGCGTTCTGAAATTTGACTGCGGCGTGCTCCTGTTTTAATATTCGTCCATGCCGACCGCGCGCGCCATCCGCTGTTGTTGTCGCCCCTGCGCACATCCCAGGCGCGGGCGGCTGTCCACGTCCGTGGCGATTTAAATGACTCACGCCACGCAGTAAACAGCCGAGTGATCGCGAGCAGGCGTCACCGCTCCCGCGCTTATCGTAAGCGCGGGATTTTTTATCTCGGGCTGAAACCTCGCGGCTGCGTGCGGCTCCTATAAGGGGGCGAGACTTTTTGAAGGATGCGTGAACGTCTGGCAGCTCAGCAATCCCGCGCCCCGGCCGGGATGTACGACCTGGCGTCGCAGATCGGCGGCACGCCGCTGCTGCGTCTGCGGCGCGTCGCGCGCGGCGTGCCGGCTGGCGTCGAACTCTACGCCAAGGCGGAGCACCTCAACCCCGGCGGCTCGGTCAAGGATCGTCCCGCGCTGGCGATGATCCTGGCTGGCGAGCGCGCCGGACTCCTCGCGCCCGGCAATGCGCTGCTCGACGCCACGAGCGGCAATACCGGCATCGCCTACGCGATGCTCGGCGCAGCGCGCGGCTTCGCCGTCACGCTCTGCCTGCCCGCCAACGCCAGCCCAGAGCGTCGCCGCATCCTGCGACTCCATGGGGCGGAGATCGTCGAGACCGATCCGATGCGCGGAACCGACGGCGCGCAGGAGCGCGCGAGGGAGATGGCCGCCGCCGAGCCGGAGAAATACTTCTACCCCGATCAGTACAACAACGACGCCAACTGGCGCGCGCACTACGAGGGCACGGCGCCCGAAATCTGGCGGCAGACCGAAGGGCGCGTCACGCACTTCCTCGCGGGGCTCGGCACCTCAGGCACGTTCGTCGGCACGGCACGCCGCCTCAAGGAGTTCGCCCCGCGCCTGCGCGCCGTCTCCATGCAGCCCGACTCGCCGCTACACGGCCTCGAAGGCATGAAGCACATGCGGACGGCGCTCGTCCCCGGCATCTACGATCCGAAAGTGGCTGACGAGAACGTCGAAGTGGCGACCGATGACGCGCAGGAGATGGCGCGTCGGCTGGCGCGCGAGGAGGGACTCTTCGTCGGCGTCAGCTCGGGTGCGAACGTCTTCGCCGCCGTCAGGCTCGCGCGGACGCTCCCAGCCGGCTCGGTCGTCGTCACCGTGCTCTGCGACGGCGGCGGCAGGTATCTGAGCGAGCACTTCTGGGACGAACAGTAAACGGCGCGCGCGCCATAAGATGGGTCGCGGCGATCCGATTCCGCCGCTACCGGACGCCGGCAGAAGGCAATGCTGAAGATCGAGCAGAGACATGTCGAAGCCATCGAGCGCCACGCCGCGCGCGAGTACCCGCGCGAGTGCTGTGGGCTGCTCATCGGACGCATCACGGGGGGCGGAAGCGTGCGCGAGGTCGTGGGGCTCTTCCCCGTCGCAAACTCCTTCGAGGAGGAGGGCGAGCGCCACCACCGCATGCGCATCGAGCCGCTCGACTACGCGCGCGCCGAACGCGCTTACGCCGCGCGCGGCTTGGGCGTCGTCGGCAACTACCACTCGCACCCGGATCACGAGGCAGTCCCCTCGCGGTTCGATCTCGAAAACCTCGCGCCGTGGACGACGATGTCTTACGTCGTCGTCTCGGTGCGTGGCGGAGAGCCTGCGGAGTCGCGCTCCTGGCAGTTGGAGCCGGATCGCTCGCGCTTCACGGAAGAGGAGATCGTCACGGTCGCCGTGGGCGACTGACGGCGGCGTTATTTCATCACCGATATGGAGGGTAAGATGGCTGTAAAGATTCTCATCCCGACGGCGCTCAGGCAGTTCGCTGATGGGCGGGCGGAGTTGCATGCCGAGGCGTCCACGGCGGGCGAAGTACTCGAACAGCTCGTCGGCGAATACGCCGAGCTGCGCCGACACCTCTACAACGAACGCGGCGAGCTGCGCAACTTCGTCAACGTCTACGTCAACGACGAGGATATCCGCCACGCCGCGCGACTCGCGACGCCCGTCAAAGACGGGGATACGATCTCAATCGTGCCGGCGATTGCCGGCGGGGCGGGCGAGGCGAACGAGGCGGTCGTGGCTGACGGACGCACCAGTGCCGTCGGCGCTCTGCCGGGGCTGACGAACGAGGAGATCGCGCGCTACAGCCGCCACCTCATCCTGCCGGAGGTCGGCGTCGAGGGCCAGCGCCGTCTGAAGGCGGCGCGCGTGCTGATGATCGGGACGGGAGGCCTCGGCGCGCCGCTCGGCATGTACCTGGCGGCGGCGGGCGTCGGCACGCTCGGGCTCGTGGACTTCGACGTGGTGGACGCGTCGAACCTCCAGCGCCAGATCATCCACGGGACGAGGGATGTGGGTCGGCCCAAGATCGAGTCCGCCCGCGACCGCCTCTCGGACATCAACCCGAACGTGAAGATCGAAACCTATGAGACACGGCTCACGAGCGAGAACGCGCTCGAACTGTTCCGCGACTACGACGTGATCGCGGACGGCACGGACAACTTCCCGACGCGCTATCTCGTCAACGATGCCTGCGTCCTCGCCGGCAAGCCTAACGTCTACGGCTCGATCTTCCGCTTCGAGGGGCAGGCGTCGGTCTTCTGGGGCGCGCGCGGCGCGTGCTACCGCTGCCTCTACCCGGAGCCGCCGCCGCCCGGACTCGTCCCATCGTGCGCCGAGGGCGGCGTGCTCGGCGTACTGCCCGGAATCGTCGGCGCGATTCAGGCCAACGAGGCGATTAAGATCATCCTCGGAGCAGACGGAGTGCTCCTCAACCGCCTGCTGCTGTTCGACGCGTGGGGGATGCGCTTCCGCGAGTTGAGGCTGAGGAAAGACCCGGCGTGCCCGGTCTGCGGCGAGAACCCCACGGTCAGGGAGTTGATCGACTACGAGGAGTTCTGCGGGCTGAGAGCGCAGCCGTCGCAAGACGCGGGCGAGTCACCCGCCACGGACTTTGAAGAGATCACCGCCGCGCGCTTGGAGCGGCGGATCGAGGCGGGTGATGCCTTGCAGATCATCGACGTGCGCGAGCCTCACGAGTACGAGATCGCTCGCATCCCCGGCGCGCATCTGATCCCGCTCGCCCAGGTCGTCGAGCGCGCGGGCGAGATCGACGAGGACCGCGAGACGGTCGTCCACTGTAAGGGCGGCGTTCGCAGCGCGAGGGCCATCGAGGCGCTGCGGCGGGCGGGGTTCCGGGGTCGCCTCATCAACCTCAGGGGAGGCATCACCGCTTGGTCTGATGAGGTCGATCCTTCCGTGCCCAAGTACTGACGAAGAATCAACCGCCCCTTCACCCAGCGTCGGACGCGCAAAATAAGCGCAAGGGCGGCAGCAAAAGTCGTGGCCGGAAAATGAGCATCTATGGAGGTGCTCACAACGGAGCCAGACGTGGCAGCGTACGCTCACCCTGGCGGGCACGCTCCCACTTAAACGGGGACTTGTTCTGCTTCAAGAGTATGATACCTGGAGGGTGATGGATGAACCGAAGGAAAATAGTAGCTTAAAGACGATTCCTGCAACAGGGCCAATAAAGTGCCGTCGTGTGGTCGATCACCGATCCCCTCCTACTTTCGTTTGGCGACGAAGTGGAGGGGATTCTCTTTTCTTCTCAAAGAACTGGCAAACCGCTAACTAGCAACTTGGACTAATTATGAGACTCTGTGTAAAGGTGTCCATAATTTCCGGTCAACGAGCGGGCTGGTAAATTTACGCCGGCTTATGTTGTTGCCAGATGTTTCTGCCTGCTTCGCTCGCTTCCAGTCGGCGCGTCGGGGTGATGCGCACCAGACCGCGTTGACACAAGTCGGCGATATTCGCTTTCGCCGGCGCCTCTTCCAAACCTGCCTCTTCACCGAGCACACGGTCGGTCGTCGCCGACGGAAGCGGCTAGCTGCCACGGGCTGTAGCGAGAGGGCAGCTCCGCGATGATTCCGAGAAGGGCTAGCGACGAAGCGGATAGGTCAGCACCGACTGGCGATGACTGAGTTGCCGGCGCGGGCTGCCCAGCCTGACTAGCAGATGGCGCGGCATCGCTCAGCGGCAAGGCGACCTGCTGTTCGTCACTGTTCCCGGCGCGTGACCGGTAGTCACCCTTCAGCCCGCGACTTATCTGGTGCTCGTAAAGCAAGAGCGTGGCGACCGCGTCGAGCGCCGCGTACGAGAGTTGTTTCGGTGACAGCGGGCGCAGACTCCAATCGCTGTGTTGCGCTCCTTTGTCCAGCGTGAGTTGCAGGTGCCGCTCGACCTGGGCTTTGAGCGAATACCGCTTCTCGCCGCTGCGCCGCGCCGCCAGCATGGTGTCATGAATCGGACCGGCACTGACCTGATAATGGCGCATGAGTCGCATCGCGTCGAAGCCCGCGTTGTGCATGACTTTAGTCGTGCCGCTCAGCTCAAGCGGCATGCGAAGGATGGTCGGGTCGAGTGGGGCGAGGGCGTCGATGACGGCGACTCTCACCTCGTGACCCGCGCGGTAAGCGAGTTGGATGAGTGCCACCCGTTCAGCCTGCGGACTCCACCAGTTGATGGTCTCAAGGTCGAGCGCGAGCGCCGTGACGGAGCAGAGCCGCTCGCTGAGCGCCGTCAGCCGCGACGGGTGGTTGATGAAGGTGATGCGGTACTCTAATTTCATGGAGTCGGCAGACGGATGTTGAAGTCTTCCGGCAAAGAGTTCGTCCGTCAGTACTGCCGCCCTCAACTCTCTTACCGAAATGTATGTCAATCGGCAAGCGCCTCCAAGTCTCCGACTGGATTAAAAGAACAGCACCCGCGACCACCCGCCCTCAGGCGCAGTATATATAGACGTCAATTGTTTTCAGAACTGCTCTACTTCCTTGAAATGGCTTTGCTGCTTTCCTCACCTGAGTCACCTACCCGAACGGTCTGGAAGCACCAAAGGAATTCTTGTTGTCAGCACTAAGTTGTTGAGATCTGATTCGTTATTTCCGATCTCATAAACACCCCATGTCTACTGCCGTCAAGAGGAATGTTTTAATTCCATAGGTTTCAGATTCTGCTTTGCTTTGGAAATATTTTCGGCTCTAGAGAAGCAAACTTGAACTAGAGCGGGTATCTTTCAAGCAGCTTGAGTAGCAAACTGCTTAAGTCTTTGTTCCGATAATTGAACCTGTACTCGCACTCCTTGAGATGCAAGTTGAATGTCTGATGCGAGACCCCATTGAACTTCTGAAGCCTGCGCTTAGCATAACTCCAGAAGCTCTCGATGCCGTTGACATGATGCGTGCCCCGCACGAACTCGCTCTGTCCATGATTGACCCTGAAGTGCTTGGAGTATCCGACATCAACCAGGCCATCGTAGCCGCGCCACCCGTCAGAGTTGATGATTGCTTCGGGCGTCACGCGACCGCGAATAATGGCTTGCAAAGTGGCTTTTTTGCAGTCGGGCACGATCTCGGTATAGACCGAGCCGTTACGCTTGAAGATGCCGAAGACGATGGTCTTGCCGGAAGCGTCATGCCCTCGCTTGCCACGGACACGACGAGGACCGAAGTAGGATTCATCAACTTCAACTTCGTACGAAGAGAAAGGCGAGGCGCGCTCACACTCTTCGGCGAGGCGCTTCCTGATTTTGAGTAAGATCGAGGTCATGCTCAAGTGGCGCAGGAGTTGGCGGAACTTACGCTCGCTAATTTTAGACCGCTTGTAGTAGCGGTTTAGCTGTTGCATTTCAGTAGCTTAGCACTCTCATTCAAGCGCTTTGCTACTCTAGAGCCACCTTTATTTGTCGGCTCGATTTTGACAGCAATACTGACAGCAGACACGCCAGCATCCGTCAACGCACAGCGGACGCACTAACACCATCACTATCGATTTACGGACGTGATAACACTCATTGGCACTCAGCGGACACCTCGCCCGCGAACTTTTAACCAGCGGGTCACAGGTTCGAGTCCTGTCCGGCTCATAAGGCGAAAGGCGAGTCATTAAACGACTCGCCTTTCGCCTATACACAGGTTTCCCTTCCCGCCAACTACAAATCGAACCGGCTTTCGTCCCCGGCGATGTTCCGCACTTTGAGGCGGAAGGGTTTAGTTTCGCTCTTGATCTTGCCGTCCCACAATTCGCGCGTCTTGACGCCGTTGCGGGCGACGTAGCCGTTTTTGTCGAGCTTGATTTCCACGTCTGACTGCCAGACGCCTTCGGTGTTCGTGCAGTCGAGGCTGACGAGCTCGATCAACTCCAAGCCGTTTTCGCTGATCTCAATGGGAACAAAGCGAGCGCGCTTTTTGGGTTGCTCGTCCTCGTCGTTGCCCTCGACGTTTTCCTCGTCGTACATATCTTTCTGCCTCGCTCCGGCGACAGATTTTTTTGCGTTGTACTCGTCAATCTTTTGTTGCAGGCGGTCGGAGACGAAACGCTGAAACTCGACCTCCCAGATGCCTTTGGCGCGGCGCAGTTGGTATTCAACGATGTCGTTCAAGACCACGTTGTCGAGCAGCTCTTTCAGGTCGTGTAGCTCGACACGGACGCGCGTGAGGTTTTCATCTTCGATGAACTTGCGGAGTCCCGGCTCGTCGTCGCTGTCTATGTAATAGACGAAGACTTTACGCACGTCTTCGGGCAGGTCGGGAAGGGCTTCGCGCAGGAGGCGATTCATCAAGGGCTTGTCGAGAACTTTGGTCGTGTGATCGAGCAGGTTCGGCAAATAGACGGGGACCAAGCCCTCTTTTGTGTCGTTGATCGCCCCTTCCCAGAACTCGTCCAAGCCGTCCTCGTTGCGCAAGCCTTGGATCAGAGACTTGAGCTTGTCCATCGTCTGGATGGGGTTGCGAAAGAGNNNNCGTGCCGCTACCACCGAAAAAGTCAGCAACGATCATTGGCGTTCCGTTTGCCATCTTTTCATTCGATGAGGATTTGATTATTCGTTCAAGAAGATTCTCGTTTTTCTGCGTTGCATAGTCAACTTTCTCGCCACTAAAACTCATGATCTGAATTGAGTCTAGCGGATCGAGTGCGTTGCAGTTCCACGTATCTTCCAACGGGTAGCCCTCTCCCTGCGGTAAGGAGCCATCTCGCCTAGTGTACCCTTCGGGATAAGGTATATAGAGCTTATTAAAAACTCGCTCTTCTGATTTTGTGTAATAAAAAATCGTGTCGTGATTCCTGATGAAGTTTGGTGCTTTTGATTTATACCCAGAAATCCAGCCTATCCTCCAAACTATTTCTCTCTGAAAATTATTTTCTCCAAAAACTTCATCCATTAAGATTTTAACGTAATGTCCAATATTCCAATCGAGATGGACGTAGATCGAAGCCGTCTCGCTCATCACCGATTTGATGGCATATAAATTCTCGTACATCCAATTCAGATAATCTTCCTTGTTCCAGATGTCGCCGTACATCTTCTCCTCAAAGGCGCGCAGCTCGTCTAACTCCAACTCCTCTTCGGCGCGCGCCTGCTCTGCGGCGATCTTCGGATTGCGCCGGAGATAAACTTTCTTGGCGTAGTCCGCCCCGCTCGCAAACGGCGGGTCTATGTACACCAGATCAAGCTCCACGCCCTTATCTTTCAAGTAAGCGCACGCCGACAGACACTCGCCGCGAATCAACAAGTTGCCGTCTGCGCTCGCGCCGACCCGCTCCAAAGTCTCCACCTCGTAGAGCGGCATCCCGCGCTCGATGCGCTCGACCACGCGCTCGCCGTCGCGGTAGCGCAACGCCCGCCGCGTCCGCGTGATGCGATTCAGAATCGCCTGCCCCTCAATCGTGTTCGGGACGTATGGAATGTATCTTTTCGCCATTGCTTTATTCGCCGCCCGCTCGGGGCTCATCCGTCTTGGGCGCCTTGTCATCTTCCGACCGCGCG
Organism: Acidobacteriota bacterium; assembly: GCA_020199995.1. Classification (GTDB taxonomy): domain Bacteria; phylum Acidobacteriota; class Blastocatellia; order Pyrinomonadales; family Pyrinomonadaceae; genus JAIVJM01. The sequence continues at coordinate 16,016 of JAIVJM010000214.1, forward strand.
GCTTTACCCGCGTCCTGTCTCTCCATCTTCTCCAACACCCTTGATCAACACTTCTCGCTCTGCGGGCGTCAACTTATCAACTTTAGCCAGTAACTCGGTCAAGCCCACTACTAACACCTCTCATCCTTTATTCCACTCTGAAGAAACTTCTAACCTCGTCCTTTAGGTCGGCAAGATTCTTCGTCATGCCGTCACTGTCTAACAGAAAAAGGTAATGGAACTTTGCATAGCCGAACTTCTCGTTATTTTGCTTGATGAACTCGGTCTCGACGAACTTGCGCCGCAGGACGAACTCTTTCTGATCCTGAAAGCCGCTGCCCTTAGTCTCGATGATTAGGATGCGATAAATCTTCCCATCTCTTCGCTCGATTAACAGGAAGTCAGGCGTGTATAGCCCGACGCGCTTCCAATTACCCCCGCCGTTTCGCGCGTAACAATCAATGCGAAACTCCGTCAGATGCTTTTCTCCGTTGAAGTAGATTTCCAGATTGCGCCGCTTGAGTTCGTCAAACTCCAGAGCCGCTTGCAGAAACTTCAACTCGAAGCCGCTCTGAGCGAAGTTGTACGGCAAGATGTGGAACGTCCGATCTTTATTTACGACTTCATTCGGTAACGGCTCGGCTTTATTTAGCTCGGCATTGAGAAGCATTTCGGGTAAGCCCGACT
>JAIVJM010000153.1 GCA_020199995.1 Acidobacteriota bacterium
GTCTTCACGATGAAGGGCGAATACGCCAAAGCTGTAGCGTCTACCCAACGCGCTCTTGAGATTAAGGAGAGAGTTCTCCCGCCGAATGATTTTAGTTTGACTATAAGCTTAAATAACCTGGGCCTATTTAACTTCCAGATAGGTAACTACGAAAAGGCCGAGGCGCTGTTGCAACGGGCCTTGAGCATCTATGAGAATTCACCCCACCATCCGCAGTATCTGAGAATCAGTTCTACGCTGCACTCTTTGGTCGCGATCTACTATCTACGAGGCGACCATGCAAAAGCGGAGTGGGCATTGCGACGCGCTCTGGCCGTTCAGGAGCAGGCTTACGGCGCCGGAAGCGGGGAGGTGGCGTACACTCTAACCGTTTTGGCGGAACACTACCGCATTACAGGGGATTACGTGCAGGCGGAATTGCTAATCCAGCGCGCTGTCGCCCTTGCAGAAAAGGCAGCCGACGAGAAACAGCCAGTTGCCGGTACGACACTCGAAACAGCGCTTTTAGCGCTGGCCGTCCTCTACATTGAAAAAGGCGATTATGACAGAGCCGAAGCCGCGCTCGAGCGTGAGCGGGCCATCCTCGAGAAGTTGGGGCCGGACTATCCTGCGGATCACCTCGACGCCCTAGCCAGGGTCAGCCGGCTCAAGGGCGAGTTCGATAAAGCGGAACAGGCGTCCTTGCGCGCTATCGCTCTACTGGAAAAACTGCACGGCCCTGACCATTTCTATGTTGCCGCGCCTCTGCTGAGCTTAGCCACCCTTTACTATCAGCGCGGCGAGTACGCCAAAGCTGAGCCGCTCTTGCAGCGCGCACTGGCTATCAGCCAAAAGGCCGCAGGAACGGGGGAGCCGATCGCGGCGTCAGTTCTGGACCTTTTAGGTAACGTCCAGAGTGCCAAAGGCGAATATGCCAAGGCGGATCGCCTCTTCCACGAGGCGCTAACACTCCGGGAAAAACTGTTCGGGCCGAAGCACCCCGCCGTCGCTCAAACGTTGGATAATCTGGCCACACTTTCGGCTGCGAAAGGGGATGGCGCACAGGCCCTCAGGTTTCAGGCACGAGCCAACGAGATTGACGAACATAACGTCAGCTTGAACCTGACGACGGGCTCCGAGCGACAGAAATTAATCTACTTGCGCACCCTCTCAGACAAGGTCGATAAGACGATTTCATTACAGGCGCGCTTTGCCCCCGGCGACGGGCGCGCGCGCGAGCAGGCGATCGCGCTCGTCTTGCAGCGCAAGGGCCGGGTGCTGGACGCCATGACGGACAGCCTGGCCAGCTTGCGACGCCACTTGAAGGTTGAAGATCAGGAGTTGCTCGGTCAGTTGAATGCCACGACTGCGCAATTGTCGCGGCTCGTCTTGCACGGGTCAGAACACATGCCACCGGCTGAACAGCGCAAGCGGATAACAACCCTCGAAGAGCAGAAAGAAAAACTCGAAGCCGAAATCAGCCGCCGCAGCGCGGGCTTTTACAACCGCCCGCAGCCCGTCACTCTCGCCGCAGTCCGACAGACGATACCGGCCGGCGCCGCGCTCGTCGAGTTCGCGGTCTACCGCCCGTTCGATCCGAAGAGGCCGGACAACCAGACGGCGTACGGCGAGCCACGCTACGTCGCCTACGTCGTGCGCGGGCAGGGTGAGGTCCAGTGGAAAGAACTGGGCGAGGCGAAAGAGATTGACGACGCGGTCGCGGCCCTGCGCGGGGCCCTCGGCGACCCGCGGCGCAAAGACGCCCGGCACCTCGCGCGCGCCCTCGACGAGAAGTTGATGCGGCCCGTCCGCGCGCTCGCGGGCGACGCCAGTCAGTTGCTCATCTCGCCCGACGGCCAGTTAAACCTGATGCCGTTCGAGGCGCTGGTAGACGAGCGGGAGCGTTATCTGGTGGAGCGTTACGCCTTCACCTACCTGACGAGCGGGCGCGACTTGCTGCGGATGCAGGTGGTGCGCGAGAGCCGCGCCAAGCCCACGGTGGTCGCCGACCCGACGTTCGACGGGCCGGGCGCGACGCAGATGGCCAGAGTTGATGCGGCGCGGAGGCCGGGCGCACCCGGCGGCGGGCGGCGGCGGAGCGTGACGGCGGCGCGCTCGCTCTCCGAAGTCTACTTCGCCCCGCTCGGCGGGACGGCCGACGAGGCGGGCACGATCCAGAGGCTCTTCCGCGAAGTGAACATGTTGACCGGGGCGCGCGCGACGGAATCCGCCCTCAAAGCGGTGGAGGCGCCGCGCGTCCTGCACGTCGCCACGCACGGCTTCTTCCTGCAAGACACGAGGACCGCTGCCGCCGATAATAGGCCGGCAGCGACGCGCGGCGTCAATGCGAGCGCCAGGATCGAAAATCCGTTGCTGCGTTCGGGCCTCGCGCTGGCGGGGGCGAACGCGCGCGGCGCGGGCGGCGAGGGCGACGACGGCATCCTGACGTCGCTGGAAGCGTCGGGGCTGAACCTGTGGGGCACGAAGCTGGTCGTTTTATCGGCGTGCGACACGGGACTGGGCGAGGTCAGGAACGGCGAAGGCGTCTACGGCCTGCGCCGCGCCTTCGTGCTGGCCGGTGCCGAGTCCCTGTTGATGAGCCTCTGGCCGGTGAGCGATTACTCGACGCGGAGGCTGATGACGAGCTATTACGAAAACCTCGTCAGACATGGGATGGGCCGCGCGACGGCTCTGCGCCAGGTGCAGCTCAAGATGATCGGGGAGGGGCGCCACCCCTTCTACTGGGCCAACTTCATCCAGACGGGCGAGTGGGCCAACCTCGAAGGCGAGCGCTCAGAGGATCTCGACTGAACCCGCCGAAACAATCTCTCCAGCAATTTGTGGTGCGCCGAAGGGCGCACCTTTTTTTGCCCGGCACGGCCGGCGTGCGCGCAGGCGATCAAAAAAATTCATGTCGCCGGTGAAATGTTTTTCCCCGGATGTCTTATCAAGGTGAGCGACAAATGGAAGAGCCGCCACGTGAGAGGCGGAAGGCAAGCATTAATTTAAGGAGCCTGTCATGAGAAATCACACGCCCGCAATGAATTCCAAAGCAGCCGACACGAAGGCCTCGCCCAGCGCACGACGCCGCGGCGAAACCTCGGGCAGGTGCGCCGGCTTCACGCTCATCGAGCTGCTCGTCGTCATCGCGATCATCGCCATCCTAATCGGGCTGCTGGTCCCCGCGGTGCAAAAAGCGCGCGAGGCCGGCGCACGCACGCAGGCGGCGA
>JAIVJM010000037.1 GCA_020199995.1 Acidobacteriota bacterium
GCTTCGACGTTGCGCTCGATAGTCTGCTGGTTGTCCGCGCTCGTCTTGCCGGATTCGATCTCCGAGAGCAGCGCGGAGATGTCTTCGTCCGCCGCGCCGATGATCGCGATGACCTGACCGAGCGGGACGGTCGTGCCCGCCTCGACGACGATCTTGCGCAGCACGCCCTCGGCGAGCGCCTGCGCCTCCATCGTCGCCTTGTCCGTGTCGATCTCGGCGAGCGGCTCGCCCACCGTCACGCGGTCGCCCTCCTGCTTGAGCCACCGCGAGAGTTGCCCCTCCTCCATCGTCGGGGAGAGCTTCGGCATGACGACCTGTGTTGCCATAGGTTTTGTCCGTTGTCCGTTGTCCGTTGTCAGTCGCTCACGCCATCTTCGGGCAGCCGCTCGTTAATCGTGCAACGGACAACTGACCACGGACAACGGACAGCTTTTACATGTATGAAACTTCGCGCACCGCCGCGACGATCTTGTCGACGTCGGGCAGCGCGAGGCGTTCGAGGTTGCGCGCGTAGGGCATGGGCACGTCGACGCCGGAAAGACGCTTGACGGGCGCGTCCAGGTGGTCGAAGGCGCGCTCCATGATCTGCGCGCTGATCTCGGCGGCGACGCCGCAGAAGGGGTGCGACTCCTCGGCGATGACGACGCGGTTCGTTTTTTTCACGGAATTGATGATCGTCTCGATGTCGAGCGGGCGGATCGTGCGCGGATCGATGACCTCGACCGAGACGTTCTGCTTCTCCAGCTCCTCGGCGGCTTTCAGCGCGAGCGGCACGGCGAGCGAGCGAGCGACGATGGTGCAGTCCGTCCCCTCGCGCTTCACGTCCGCCACGCCGAGCGGGACGGTGAAGTCCTCGCCGTCGGGGACTTCGCCCTTCATGCCGTACATCCTTTCCTGCTCGAGGAAGATAACCGGATCGTCGTCGCGGATCGAACTCTTCAACAAGCCTTTCGCGTCCGCGGGCGTCGATGGCATGACGACCTTGATGCCGGGGAAGTGCGCGAACCACGATTCGAGCGCCTGCGAATGCTGCGAGGAGACCTGGTAAGCCGATCCATTCGGACCGCGGAAGACGATGGGGATGTTGAACTGACCGCCGGACATGTAGAGCATCTTCGCGGCGGAGTTGATGATCTGATCGGTGGCGAGGATCGAGAAGTTGAAGGTCATGAACTCGATGACGGGGCGCAAGCCCACCATCGCCGCGCCGACGCCGAGACCGGCGAAGCCCAGTTCGGTGATCGGCGAATCGATCACGCGCTTGTCGCCGAACTTCTCGAGGAGCCCCTTCGAGACCTTGTACGCGCCCTGATAAGCCGCGACCTCCTCGCCCATCAGGAAGACGTTCTCGTCCCTCTGCATCTCCTCGGCGAGCGCCTGGTTCAGAGCCTCGCGCATCGTGATGACTGCCATTCAACCTCCAAAAGCCGTGAACGGTAAACCGTGACGGGTGACAGGAAAGAAAAAGCGTTTTTGGTTTTACCCGTCGCCTGTCACGGTTTACCTGTCACGTTAATCGGGTTCGCGTAGACGTGTGTGAAAAGCTCTTCGGGCGCGGGCTCCGGGCTCTCGTCGGCGAACTTGACGGCGCGCTCGACCTCTGTGCGGACGCGATCCTCGATCTCTTTGATCTTCGCGTCGTCGGCGATGCCTTTGTTCTTCAAGCTCGCGGCTAAGACCTTCACCGGATCGCGCTCCTGGTGCTTCTCGATCTCGGCGCGCGTGCGGTAGTTGCCGGGGTCTGACATCGAGTGACCCATGAAGCGGTAGGTCCGCACCTCAAGGAGGGAGGGCAGGGACTCTTTGCGCGCCCGCTCCGCCGCGCGGCAGGTCGCGTCGTAGACGGCGAGTACGTCCATGCCGTCGACGAATTCGGAGGCGAGCCCGTAGGCGCAAGCCTTCTGCGAAACGTCCTGCTGCGACATCGCGCGCGCGAGCGACGTGCCCATCCCGTACTGGTTGTTCTCGCAGACGTAGACGCACGGCAGCTTCCAGAGCTGCGCCATGTTCAGAGACTCGTGGAAGACACCCTGGTTGACCGCCGCCTCGCCGAAGTAGACGACCGAGACCTGACCCGTCCCCTTGTACTTCGACGCGAAGGCGACTCCCGTGGCGAGCGGAATCTGACCGCCGACGATGGCGTGGCCGCCGAGGAAGTTCGTGTCGCGGTCGAAGAGGTGCATCGAGCCGCCCTTGCCCGCCGAGCAGCCGCCCGCCCTGCCGAACAGCTCAGCCATCACCTCGTCAGGCGAAGTGCCGCGCGCGATGGCGTGGCCGTGATCGCGGTAGCTGGTCATCACGTAGTCGTCGGGGCGGAGCGCGGCGATGGAGCCGACGGCGACCGCCTCCTGACCGATGTAGAGGTGGCAGAAGCCCCCGATCTTGCCGAGCGTGTACGCCTCTGCCGCCTTCTCCTCGAAGCGCCGGATGAGGATCATCTGGTAGAGCATCTCGATGAGCTTCGCGGGCTCGATCTTCTCGATCAGCTCCTCCTGCCGGTGCAGGCGATCCTCGTGCTCGCGGCGCATCTCCGAGGCGTTGATCTCGTCGGTCGCTTCGGCTTCCGCCAGCCCCGCGCCCGCCGCGCCCGTCCCGCCGCCGCGTGGTCGAAGCGGTATGACTTTGAGTTCGCTCATCTGTTTTGTCGTCGCCGCCCAGCCGCCGCGCGGGGTAATGCCGGAGGCCCGCCGGGTCGGCGAGTGTTCTGAAAACTTCCGACTTGGCTCTGGCTTGTTATGACGTGGCGAAATTATACGCGAGACGTGCCCGCGCCGCAAAAAGGGCTCGGGCGGAAAAGACAGGGCGCGCGCCGAACAGGTTCGGCGCGCGCCCTCTCGTGTTGGTGAAAATGCCTAGCGGAACGACTCGATGGAAGTGATGCTCGACGAGAAATCTTCGGGGGCGAGCTTGCCCGCGTGCTTCTGCCGCTGCATGTTGCTCCCGGCGCTCGACAGCAACTCCTCGGCGGTCTCGCCGTCGGAGGGGAAGCAGGCGATGCCGACGCTGATGCCGATCCGGGCAGTCTTGCCGGCGCGGACGGGGAACTGCTCCGCCTCGACCGCGCTGCGGATGCGTTCGGCGACCATCTCCGCGACTTCGTTGGAAGCCATCGGCATGATCGCGACGAACTCGTCGCCCGCGTAGCGCGCGAGCACGTCCATCTGCCGGAGCTGCTTCTTGATGACGCCGGCGACGTTCGCCAGCAGGCGGTCGCCGATCCCGTGACCGTGCGCGTCGTTGACCTTCTTGAAGTCGTCCAAGTCCATGCAGAGCACGGAGACCGGCTCGCGGTTGAGCCGCTGGCACTCGGCGAGGCGCTGCTCGAGCGAGAGGTGGAAGGCGCGCGCGTTCGGCAGCTCCGTCAGCGGATCGATGAGCGCGCTCTCCTTCGTCTTCTCGAAGGTGAGGGCGTTGTTGAGCGCGACCGAGGCGTGCTGCGAGACGGATTCGAGCAGGCGCACGTGCTCGGTCGTGTAGGAGGCGCGCGTCTGCGAGTAGAGCGTGATCGCGCCGAACGCGCCGTTCTCGCGGATGAGGGGCGAGATGAGCACGCCCTTGATCTTGTCGCAGACCTCCTCTGGCACGCCGACGAGGTCGAGCTCGGGGGGCGTGTTGCACATCGAGCGCGCGTTCGCGATGACCCAGCCAGTGATGCCCTCGCCGATCGTGACGCGGCGACGCGCGAACGTCTCGGCGTGCTCGCCCGCGGCGTGCGCGGCGAGGGCTTTGCCCGAGCGTTCGTCGACGAGGTAGATCACGCACGTGTCGAACGGGACGATGGCGCGGAGCTTGTTCGAGACGAGCGTGACGGTGTCCTGCATGTTGAGCGAGGAGCCGATGGTCTGCGCGATCTCGTGGAGGGCGAAGACCTCGCGCTGCGCCTCGACGATGGAGCGGTAGCCGGAGTCGTCGCCCGAGCCGAGGACGTCCGAGGCGAGACCGGCGTCGGGGCGCGCGCCCGCGATGCCGGGGTTGTCCTCCGAGGCGACCTGCTCCTGTATGTCCTGATCGGCGATGAGGTTGTCGAAGAAGTCGATGTTGCCGACGAACGTGTCGACGACGTGTGGGTCGAAAGAGGAGCCCGCCATGCGCCGCAGCAGGGCGAGCGAGTCCTCGCGCTTCATGCCGACGCGGTAGGGTCGGTCGCAGCGCGTGGCGTCGTAGAAGTCGACGACCGAGATGATGCGGGCGACGAGCGGGATCATCTCCCCCTTCAAGCCCTTCGGGTAGCCGGAGCCGTCCCACTTCTCGTGGTGGAAGCGGACGATGTCCTCGACGGGGTAGGGGAAGTTGACCCGCTTGATGATGTCGCCGCCGACCACCGTGTGAATCTTCATCTTGTCGAACTCGGCGGCGGTCAGCTTGCCCGGCTTGTTCAGGATGTACTCGGGGACGGCGAGCTTGCCCACGTCGTGCAGCAGCGCGCCCGCCTCCAGCGCGTGCAGCTCGTGTTCGCGCACGCCGAGAATCTTGCCCAGCTCCATCGCGTAAATCTGCGTGCGCCGGACGTGCCCGTGGGTCGTCTGATCCTTCGCGTCGATGGCGATGGCGAGCGACTCGATGGTGTTCATGTGGAGATCTGCGATCTCGCGGATGTGTTTGAGCTTCTCCTCTTCCGCCCTGCTCATCTCCAAGACGCGCTTCTCGTCGAAGCGGTAGAGCAGGTAGACGAGCCCGGCGATGAGCGTGCCGATGAGGACGAACGAGAGACCCCCGCCGCTGATGCCCGAGTAGAAGAGCGCCGCCGACGCCGCGCCCGCGACCTGCGCCATCGAAGTCCACACGATGCCCTCGCGCGAGAACTTCATCCTCTCACCCGACTCCAGCGCTACGTAGCCGACGCACGCGAACGTGTTGAGGCCGTACTGCACAAGCGCGAGACCGCACAGCGGGAGCAGCACGGCGCCGAGCGGCGCGAAGTGCTCGCCGTCGTTCGCCAAGGTCCCGGCTGAGAGCTGCGCGATGAGCTGGTAGACGAAGACCGCCACTCCCGTCGAAAAGACGGCCGCGGCGGTCAGGTAGACGCGCAGGCGCTTGTCGGTCACGCGCCGCGTCGAGAGGAATCCGTCAACCCCCGCCAGGAGTGCCGCGGGACCGATCCCGAACATCATCGCCGTCAGGAAGATGAAGGTGTCGGCGACCGATTTGTAGTTTTTCCCGTCCCCGCTCGAGATCGGCACGGTGAAGCGGCTCACGGCTGCCGTGAGGCACAGCAGGGCGGCGCACAAGATGAGCCCGTAGCTGGTCAACGCCAGAAAGCCCCCGAGCGAGAGGACGAGCAACGACGCAGCCAGCGCCGTGACACCGCAGAGGAGCGCGAGGCTCTTCAGATTTCCTTTTAGCATGATGTCTCTGGGTCCCTGGTAACTGATTACAAGGAAAGAGTTGGAAGGTTCAGGTGCGTGCCGGTAGTCGGAAGGGATTGTCTTGCAACAATCGCCAACATCGTTGGCAGTATTAAAAATAACTGTTTTAGCTATAATCGTCAAGATTTTTAATCATCCGCGAACGTCCTGCCACAGAGGCGTTTAGCGAAGAGGAATGGTTGCGCAAAAGAGACGCCTGGCGCGCGTCAATCATGAGAGTTATCGCCTGAAAAGTTTTTGCATTGGTGACTCTGCCACGCCCGGCAACTCGGTTGCCTCACGAACGCTGATGACAGATTCTTTTCTCTTCCGCTACATCACGGACGCGCGCGAGGCTGCATTCGCGCTCGAAGGGCTGCGGGGCGTTGAGCTGATCGGGCTCGACACAGAGACCTACTGGGACGCGAGGGAGTCGAGGTCGCACGTCTCGCTCGTCCAGCTCGGTCAGGCGGGCGGGGAGATTTCGGTAATCGACGTTCTGGCGACCGGGTTCGAGCCCGTGCGAGCCATCGTCGAGGAGCCCGCAGTGCGGATGGTCGCGCACAACGCGCGCTTCGATCAGGGGGTCTTGCGCGGCGAGAATTTGAGTCCCGCCTCATTCGTCGACACGCTCAGCCTCGCGCGCTCCGCGCTCGTCCTTCCTTCCTACAGTCTCGCCTCCGTCACGGAACACCTCTTCGGCACGCCGCTCGACAAGACTTTGCAGTCCTCGAACTGGCGGCGACGCCCGCTGACGCGCGCGCAGCTCGAATACGCCGCGCAGGACGTGCAGGTGACTTTGATGGTGTACGAAGAGTTGAGGAGGCGACTGGAAGCGGAGGGGCGTTGGGACGGGGCGCTCCGCGCGGCTCTCATCCCTGACGAACCGGCGGCGGCGAAGACGAAGCGAGTGCGCAGACCGCAGGCGCCTTCCGCGCCGCTCACGCCTGAGGAGAAGCGCACGGTGGCGTCGCTCAAGAGGTGGCGGCTCATGCGGGCGAACCTTAATCGCATGCCCGCCTACATGATCTGCCCGGACAAGACCCTCGAATGCCTCGCGCGCGAGCGCCCAGCCACGGTCGAGGCGTTGCGCTCGATCTACGGGCTCGGCGACTCGAAAATTTCCAACTTCGGCGAAGACCTGCTTGCGGCTCTGCGCGAAGCCCTCGCCTGAAATTCAAACCCGTTTGATTGAACGACGGCGCGCCGCCGGCTCAGAGCGAAATACTCAAGCCGATTCGCCCGCGCTTTTGGTCGCGACGGCGTCGAGCTGTGCAGCCAACTCTACGGGCTCGTTGACCGGGCGCTGGCACGTATAGTTCTCGCAGACGTACGCGGTCGCGCGACCGTCGATGCGCTTGCGCCCGCGCAAGAGCGGGACGACGCCAGCCGCTTCCTCGTCGCCCTCCCGCGCCGGCGCGACGATCTTATTCGGGAGGTAACGACTCCACACTTCGCGCAGTAGTTCTTGAGTCGCCGCCTCACCCGGCTCGCCGACGACGACGATCTCCTTGGGCGTCGAGAGGTGGAAGTCGAGCGCCCCGAGCAAGCAGCCGAACGCGGAAGGGTAGCGCTCCACCGCATCGCGCACGAGGCGGAAGACGGTGACGGCTTTGCGCCTGTAGTCTTCATTCTCGGTGAGCGCCGCGAGTCGCACGAGCAGCTCCGCCGCGACGGAGTTGCCGGATGGCGTCGCGTTGTCGAAAAAGTCTTTCTGGCGGACGATCAGTTTCTCGCTGCCCGCCCCCGTGTAGAAGAAGCCGCCGTCTTCTTCGTCCCAGAATTCTGAGATCATCTGCTCCGTGAGCGCGACGGACTCGCGGAGCCAGCGCACGTCCCCCGTCGACTCGTAGAGCGAGAGAAGCCCCGAGGCGACGCAGGCGTAGTCGTCGAGGAAGGCGTGCTGCTTGGCGCGCCCGTCCTTATACACGTGCAGCAGTCCGCCGTCGTCGCGGAGACGTTCGAGTGTGAAGGAGGCATTCTTCTCGGCGACTGAGCGGAAGTCCCCGCGCTCCAGCACCGCCGCGGCTTCGGCGAAGCTCTGGAGCATCATCCCGTTCCACGCGGCGATCACCTTTTCGTCGCGCCCGGGCTTGACGCGCTTCTCGCGCTCCGCGAACAGCACGGGGCGGGCGCGCTCGACAGCCTGGAGAAGTTGAGCTGTCGTCACATTCAACTCGCGCGCGACCTCTTCCGCCGGGCGCGGCGTGTTGAGGATGCTCTCGCCCTCGAAATTCCCGCCCGCAGACACGTCGTAGTAAGCGGCGATGAGCGCGGCGTCGGCGTCGCCGAGCAGTCTCGTCAACTTCTCGCGCGACCACACGAAGAACTTGCCTTCGACGCCTTCCGAGTCCGCGTCCTGCGTCGAGTAGAACCCGCCGCCCTCGTCCGTCATCTCGCGCACGACGTATTCGAGCGTCTCGACGGCGACGCGGCGAAAGAAGTCGTCCTTCGTCGCCTGCCATGCGTGGAGGTAGAGGCGCGAGAGCTGCGCGTTGTCGTAGAGCATCTTCTCGAAGTGTGGGACGAGCCAGCGCGCGTCGGTCGAATAGCGGTGGAATCCGCCGCCGAGCTGATCGTAGATGCCGCCCTCAGCCATCTTGCGGCACGTGTGCGTCACCATCTGCAGCGCCTTCTCGTCGCCCGTACGACCGTGAGCGCGCAGCAGAAACTCCAGGCTCATCGGAGAAGGGAACTTGGGCGCGCCGCCGAACCCGCCGTGGCGCGGATCGTAGTTGCGCGAGAGCCCGCGCACCGCGCCGTCGAGCAATCCCGCGCCGAGCGTCGCGTTCGACTCGCGCTGCGCGCCCATGCGCCGCAGCTCGCCGAGCACGCTCGAAGCCGTCTGCGAGACCTCCTCGGGGCTCTTGCGGTACGCCTGCGCGACGCCGAGCAGCACGCGCGGGAAGCCGGGAATGTTGTGGCGGTCTTCCGGGCGTGAGGAAGACCGTCATGGGCCAGCCTCCGTGACCCGTCATCATCTGGACGGCGTTCATGTAGACCTGATCGAGATCGGGTCGCTCCTCGCGATCGACCTTGATGTTGACGAAGTTCTCGTTCATCAGGCGCGCGATCTCGTCGTCCTCGAACGACTCGCGCTCCATCACGTGGCACCAGTGGCAGGCCGAGTAGCCGATGCTCAGCAGGATCGGCTTGTCCTCGGCGCGCGAGCGCGCGAGCGCCTCCTCGCCCCACGGGTACCAGTCGACGGGGTTGTGCGCGTGCTGCAAGAGATACGGGCTCGTCTCGCCCGCGAGCCTGTTCGTATGCTCACCCATTTTGTTCTCGTCCTTTCGTGTGCCGACATTCTACGACGACGCCGACACAAAAAGGAAAACCGCCGCCGAGCCATGTCATGCTTTGCGCCTTCGCGCCTTCGCGTGAAAATAAGTTTTCACGCGAAGGCGCAAAGGCGCAAAGATAAGGACGCTGAATTTACACCTCAGTTGAATATGCTCTTGGCGATGCGTGTGGAGACTGTGAGGTCGCCCATTAAATGAAAGATGTTTGATGTGAGATCAACAACTTAGAGAGCTAATTCGGGCTTTTAGCGAAAAGGTAGTCGTCCGTTACCTGAAATATTCAACTCCGTTTCGGGCATTTGCTGAAAGTGCCGAGGAGCAGTGCTTTGACAAAGAGTACGCATTTTGTCAACATCGAATCATTCGTAGGTAGGGGGTGCGACCCGTTGAGCACTACTGTAGCCTCTGAGCATCTCACCGTCCCCACCCCGGTCTTGGTCCAAATGCCGCCACTCCCTCTGGTCCAGCCGGTGGGCGAGGCCACCCTGCGCGTTAAGGTCAAGGACTTCAACTTTAGTCTGTCCGCCCCTCTCATACACTCTGAATCTACGGTCGAGGCGGAGAAGGCAGTGTTGAAATTTGCCTTAGACGAGGGGGTTACGTTAGCTCTGCGGCTCACCGGCAGATTAGTAGAAGAGGGGACTCGCTTCCAACCGGAGCGGGGGCAGATGGAGACCGAGCAGTTGAACGAATGCGGCGTTCGCGCGCAGTTCGTCGGCTCGTCGCTGATAGGAATGTTCAGTCTCGCCAGCGAGGTGCTGTTTGAAGTATCAGAACTAGCCCTTGACCTCAAGCAAGAGTATGACCTTCCGCTGTCGCTGATCTCCAACCTGATGAGAACCCGACAAGCCACTTACGGGCTAATGGTGGTTGAGCGTGCCACGGGTGAAGAGTTTGTACTTCCACCGAGTCTTACCGAGCAAGACCGGACGGCTATAGCTTTAGCCCAACTCGCCGTTGTAAAGGGTTCGTTTACACGCCGTATGAGACGTTTCCCCTTCACCGTTACGGCGAAGAAGGAATTAAGCAACATTCCTCAAGACGGGAAGCCCTTCCGCTTTGAATCGGCTTTGCAAAAAGGAGATATGCCGGTACTGGGCCAGCCGGTTCCATTGGGAAGGTGGAAAGTGACGATTGAACAGGCGGCCATTGAAAAACCTGAAGAATTACGCCGGGCGATGGCGCAGGATGATGGTCGTGACGTAAAAATGTCCCTGCTATCCCTAACCGGAGAGGTTCATTTCGACTTCCCCGAAGCGCCACGTCTGCCCGACTCGCCGTGGGATGCTAAGATTGAAGAATTGGAGGGTCTGGAAAAGCAGTTAAGGTCGTACCTCGCCTCGCGCTATCACGCCGCTGCCGCGCGCAGTCTCGCCGGTTTCAGCGATGAAGAGCAGGCCGAATTGACAGCACGGCCTGAGATGGACATGGGTGAAGACTTATCGGATGAGTAGTAGATATAAACCCGCTTATGATTGTCCCGGCCTTCCCCGAAGACTTACTCGTGCTTGATTCGGACGTATTAAGCGATTGGCGGAAGTCGAAAAGTTACACCCAACGCAAGATTGATGAATACGTAATTCGGTTCGGCTCTCTCCCCGCCCTGACCTCGATCACCGTTTACGAGGCGCTTTACGGGTTCGAGAAGAAGGCCGCGGCATCCGGCAGTTACAGCCCCCTCGACCGTCAAGGTCTTCAGGCTCTGCACGACCTGATCGACGATTGCGACGTGCTGCCCTTCGACGCTGAGGCGGCCAGCATCGCCGCCCAAATTCTTCCCCGCATCAACAACAATAAGATGTGGAAGGACGTATTCATCGCCGCCACCGCACTCTCCCACGGTCGCGGTGTCGCGACTCGCAACCGGGCCGACTACGAACTAATCGCCAAACATGTGCCTGCCCAGTATGGCTCTCTGCACCTTGCCTTCTGGACTTACTGAAGCGCTCGACAGTTACGGCAGCCGCCTGTTCTGTCATGGGCTTAAATCTTGATCGAGTTGACGTTTCAGCTTGGCGAGGCTCGCCACTTCGATTAGAAACGATCTTTTCTTCCCCCCGCCGCGCACCAAGGCGTCGAGCCTGCCCGCTTCAATGTAGTGATCAATCAGCTTGTAGTTGACGCCAAGTAGCCGCCGAGCCTCGAACCGTGACACATACCTATCGCTGCCGCGCAGCCGGGGCGAGTGTTTCCATCGACTGACGCTCGGAACATAGATACCCTCCCACCGACACAAAAGGTATTCGCCGAACGCGGCTCTCAGAAAATCAAATTCGCTCGAAGAGAAGTACCTGTAGAGGCCGCTATAGAAGTTACCGAAATCTCGGCATAGACCGGTTTTTGACAAATCTTGTCCAGCGAATTTTGCGCTTTCCCGCGAGCGCCGCCAATCTAGAAACTCGTAAAAGTTATTAGGCCAGTCCCAGAACACCGAATATGCCCTCGTGTAGAGGGCATGCTGCACTTTGTTCGACATGCCCCGTGCGAACTTCTTGCCCGTTGCGCCTGAAAGCCCCTGATGCTGACCAGCGATGAAGATCACGGCGGAAGTTAAATCACGTAGTCCCAAGCCAGCGATAGGAGACTGTTCGGCTTTGAGTAATCCGTCCGTGCTGACATTCAAGCCACAAAGCAGATGTATGCGACGTGACAGTGCAACCCCAAATTCATCCACCGAAGGGGCAGTGTATTCGCGCCAGTCGAAATCGCATGAGCAGACGCAGACGCTGTTGCGAAGGCAGTGGATTCGCTTCTTGCACCGCGGGCACTCGTCCAGTAAGAGGCACAAGTGATTGGGGCAGACTGTTACCAGAGACATCTCCCAGATGCGGCGGCAATATGGAGATTCTCTCAGACACTCAGAGCAGATTTTTACTGAACGGGGCCGGATCACATATTGATGCAACGGAATTCCGAAAAATTCATAAGCCATAAAACTCTCGTCCTCTTTGGGCCGCCCCGCCCTGAGCAATCGTTTAGTGTCTTCCAAAGGCTTGTCTCTCTTCCCCGTCACGCCGCTTTGTCCTTACCGCCCGGCCACGTCGGAAGGAACGGGTTCTCCCTTTCCGGGTCATCAGCCGCGAGTCGCTCGTCGTAGCTTCTCGCGAGAATCTCCAGAGTAATTCTTTCGCCCCCCTGCTCAAGCGCTATGGCCGTGGCTCTCCGCACCAACTTCATCACGTAGGCGACCGTCCCATCAGTGGCGCAGTAAATGCGGTAGGCCATCTCCGTGTCGGAGAGGTGAGACCGTTCGAGTAGTGGCAGCCGTCCGTCCAAGACTTTCAGGAACTTGCGGAATTCGTCTTGCTCGCAGGAAGTTTTCCATCCGAAAGGGGCGAGACTCTCGCGGGAGGCGAATCTCCTCTTGAGTTGTTTGTTCGCTTCGAGTATCTGCTCGGAGTTAGGCATCCCGATCAGCACGACGGGAATGCTGTTTTCGTTCAGCAAGTCTTTCAGCCAGTCGGAGACGTTTTGCAAGATTTTCCGCGAGTCTTTATCAATGAAGTGTTGGAACTCGTCAAGGATGATTAACTCCACCCCGCAGCCTTTGACCAGCCGCTTGAGCCGGAGGGTCTGAAAGATAACCGTGCCTTTCTCTGCCGCCGGGTCGCCGAGCGCGATGAGAAGCGTCGTGACCAAACTCTTGTTCGTCGCCGGGACGGGGATTGAGACAGACAGTACGGGGACGGTCGTGCCGTCCTCGGTGACGTAGCGGGGGAACCTTTGCTCGTAGCGCTTGTAGAGCGTTGTCTTCCCGGCTCCGGTCTCGCCCGTGATCAGCAGGCACTCAGGCTCGGCTGAGTGTTTCGAGTGATTGTGGCAGTGCTCGATCTTCTTTATCACGGCTTCGAGCCGCGGGTAGGAGATGTAGATATGCTCTACCAGTCGGATACGCTCCTCGATGCTCATGTGTCTGTAGTCGTTAGGGTTCGGCATGTCCGTCATAAACTCCTATTTCGGCAAGTTGAAGTCGGCATCCCATCCGGTCATGTCAAGCTCCGTCTCTTCGTGTGTGTTGGCCTGATTATCCTTCGGGGCGGCTTTCCGAGATTGGCGCGTCTTTTGAGAAGCGCGATCAGGGGTAGCGGAAGAGGGACACACGCCGACGCTTTCATCACTCACTCCGGTGGCGCCGTCTGCTGACAACTGCGCTGTGTCGGTGGCGCTTCCCGTAGCGGACACTCCGTCCCACGCTCCGCCGGGAGTCAACAGCGTAATGTTCCGTCCCTTCGCCCCGGCCAGTAGCCTGAGATTATCTTGGCTCTTGCCCGGAGCGCTCGCCGCACCCTGCGGCTGCTGGCCGTAGTTCTTCAGGCGCGCGATTCTCTGTCTCGTAGTCGTCTTCTTGGTCGCCAGCCACTCACGCTCGACGATCTGCTGGATTCGCTCCTTGGCGAGACACAGCGCGACTATATCCACCTCGTCTTTTATAGTCTGGCGGGCGAAGCGTTTGATGACGTTGTGCTGCCAGAGCGTCAACCCCGCGGCATACGCCTGATTGACGGCAGGGGCGAGGATGTACTCCCCCTTATCCGTGTCGGCGACGTGGATTACGGACAGGTCGCCGGGGTCGTATTTGACCGTCACCTTGTGGCCGGGTTTCAGCCTGCTCCGCAGTTTCGCCAGACGCTCATCGTTATAAAAGAGGCTGTAAAGTTCGACGCCTTTCGCGGAGATCGTTCGCTGCTCCATGCAACCGAGCAGGGCCTGAAGCTCCGTGTTCTTAGGCGGAAGCGGGGGAGGGAATTCCGCTATGGCGTGCTTCCACACGCGGGCGGGAATGTCACCCAAGCCCCGGTGCTCGCGCCGGTGATAAACATCGACGATGAAAGTGTGAGCCATCTCCTCCAGCGCCTTGTAGGAGATGACGGCGTTTTTCTTGGGGTCGTAGTCAGCCCGGTCGATGACGTTCGAGAAGGTCGTCCCCGGCTGGCCGTGAAGGAGTTGCTGGTTCTGCGTGCGGAACCAACGCTCCTCCGTACCTTTGAACTGCCCCATCTTGGGCGGGGCGTAGTGAACGCCGATCCCAAGCTGAAGACACCCATCCTCGAAATGCCTGCTGTAGAACTCAGGCCCGTTGTCCACGACGATCAGCTCCGGGACTCCGTAGGCGTCCCAAGTGTTCTGGATTTCCGGGAACCTCTCTTTGAGGTATGTTTTGGGCCGGATGGCGTGAAGCAGGCAGCCCATGACGGAGATGTAGCCGGGTGGATTGAAGCTGACGTACATCCCCAAGATCATTCTGGAGAACTTGTCTATGGCCGTGGTCATCCACGGCCTGCCGACCGGCAGCCTCATCACCTCGTCAACGACGAGCATATCGAGCTTCGTGTGGTCGATCTCAACCCTCTCCAAAGGGCGGGTGGGGCGCGGCCCCAGCTTGACGGCTTTGTACCTGTTGTCCGCTATCCGCTGGCCGTACCTCGCCTTCACCACTTCGTAAACGTCGAGCTTATTCACGATGTCATAAACGCTGCTCCGGTGGGGGAAGGAGAGCCGCTCGCCGGGTTCACGGAGCCTGTTCTCCGAGGTGATGCGGGCGTTGATCGTCGCGCATATTGATTCGACGGTGGGGCGGTGTCGCGACAGGTATTTTTCGTTGATCACGTCGTCGATGATCTTCGCGACGGCCTCAGACTTGTTGGGGTCTCCGCCTGAGAGCCTGCGGAGGCGGTTCCCGCGGCGCTTGAAAGCAGGAGAGAGCGCCCGAATATCCTCGCCCGACACTTGGTAGCGCCTGAGCCAGCGATAGAGCGTGATCGCCGAAGGCGGCGCGGCGTCCGCGACCTCTATGCTCACCCGCTCAATGATCGGGTCGAGCACCTCCGCCGTGTACTTGGTGACACCCTGAGCTTTGACGGCGCAGACGTAGCTGTATCGCCTCTTGGTTTCGTCTCTGACGCCATCTTCGAGAAGGCTCAGGTCGGTAATCCAAGCGCGCGCGGCACGCCGCTCGGCCAGAGAGTGGCGTTGCGAGTCGCCGAGTAGTTCGAGCTGGCCGTCGAACAGGGAATCGACCAGAGAGTGCTCCGCAACGGACGTGACTTCGTTGAGGACGACATCCCTGATCTCAAGCTGGCCGTCGGGCAGTCGCCGTTCGATGACGTACTCGCGCCCTCGCATCTCGATGTGCAGACCCTTGCGTAATCTGTAGAGCATCTTCAGGTCACCTTTCTGCCGGAGACGAGGGCCGTGGAGGATAAGTAAATGGGGGCGGCTGCGTCGAGCGGCTGCATCAGGTCGGTCGCGAGCACGCCCCGGTAGAGCAGCGCGTAAACCACTTCTCTCGTGACGCCGTGAGCCTCGAAAAAACGGATGGCTTCCGCGAGACGGATTTGACGACACCCGCTTAGCAGTTCTTGGCAGAGGATTTGGTGCTGAGGGGCGATGGGCGTCCGCGCGTACCGCCAGAGCAGCTTGATGTTATTCAGCCGCGGCTGCACGCGAATCTTTTCGTCGGGCATGACTAAAAACTCGCGGCCCTGCGCGCGGATGACCGGGGCGACGCTCGCGAACAGGAGGACGTTCTCTTCGTCATTCCGGCGGGTCTCCGGTTTGACCTCGACGAGTTGCTCGCCGCCGCGCCTCCTCACCAGAAAGTCCGGGGTGTAGCTGTGCCCTTTGCCGTCGCGCACGTAATTGATCGTCTCCGGCTGCTCCTGATAAAAAAGAACGTCACCGTCGAACTCCAGCAGGTAGATAAAATCCCGCTCGATCTGCGACTCGAACCACACTGTCTTCCCCAGCTTGAGGCTGGGAAACTTGCCGATAATTTTCGACCTGCTGCCCCGGTTGCTTATCTTCCTGACTCTCATCTTGTTCTTCCCCCAAATTTGCTGCCCCCGACGCAAGACCTTCTTACTTGCTTATGGGCATATCCAAGTACCGCATCCGGTAATAAACGGCGCGCACCAATTCGACATCGCGCCCGCAGTAGTCACCGATCTCCTCGTGCCGTCCGGCAATGAAGTTGTCGTACACATTCGCCCCATTGACCCCGCCGTTTTTAGAACTCTCAAGGCGCAGCGCCTCTGCCAGACGGCCCAGCCCGACGCGGCCCCGCCCCCAGAACTCCCATTCGCGCATCGTGTCGAAGACGGGTTGCGAGCGGTAGCGGGCGGACGGGAAGTTGACCGTCGGGCGGACTTCGTGGATCGCCGACCGCTTGTAGATGAAGAGCAGGTCGAAGTCGAAGATGTTGTGGCCGACGATCAGATCGCGCCTGCAATCGAAGTCGGCGAGCGACGCCCAGAAACTCCGCAGGGTGCGCGCCTCATCCAAGTGGAACTGCCTCGACGCCTCGCACCCGATCAAGCAGCGCTTCACCACCTCTCCCTCGCGCTCGACGATCATCCCGATCACCAGTATCCGCCCCTGCTCGCCGCAGAGCGCCAACTGCCGAAACCGCTCGTCCGCCACTTTTTCAATCTGCGCCGCCGCCGGTTGGGGCTTCTTTTCGCCCATCTCGCGCTCCACGTCGGCCAGCACCTTCTCCCGCTCGGATTCGTCGGGCGGCGCGGTCTCGATGTCGAAGAACACCTTCATCCGCGCCACGTTTACCCTCCCCATCCGTCCCATCGACTTGCCCTCCTTTCGCTGAGTTTTGCGTCTCGAAGCGGCGAAAAACTCATGGTCGCCAGCTCCTCCTACTTGTAGTAAGCTCCCCGTGCCGGTGTTTGTCGGACACGCGAAAAATAATTATTTTCCGTGTCCAAATTTCGCGTTCAGCGGGAGCTATAGATAGGTAGAGAGGGGGATCGGGCGCGGGCGGCGGCGCGCCCCTCACGCGGGAAAGTGGGACAGCCGAGGATGTCAGCCGGGAATACGCTCAACTCACAGCAGGCGGGGCCGCGCTACGCGACGCCGGAGGAGGTGTGCGCCGCGATTGAGAGGCTGACGTTCGAGGAAGACAGAAAGCTCAACTACCTCGCCAGAAGGCACGCGCGGTTCCGCGGCCTTGGGGACCAGCACAGCGATCTGCTGTACGAGTCCTACGCGCGCGCCCTGAACCGCAAGGGCGACCACAGGTGGGACATGGCCGAGCGCACCTTCCTCGAATTCATGGGGGAAGTAGTCCGCATCACGGCCAACACTTTGAGGAACCGGCTCTTGGTTGACCGCCGCAGGCCGTCGCACGGCATGCGCTACGTGAGCGGCACCGCGAACGACCCCGACGGCACCGACCTGCTCGACCAGTGCCCGTCCCCGGAGGCGGACGCCGCGCGCGCCTACGCCGCGAAGGAGGCCGTCGGAGCCGTCCTCACCCTGTTCAAAGACGACGCGGACGCGATGGCCGTCATCCGGTGTTACTACGGCGGGGCCGTGAAACGCTCGGAGGTCATGGAAGAGCTGAAGCTGTCGGAGAAAGAGTACGCGACGATCACGAAGCGGATGGACCGGAGGATAGAGCGGGCGGGGCTGACTTTCGGCCCGGAGGTGAATTCATGGCAAGGAATCGACCGAATGACGAAGAGAAACTTCTGAACCTGATGCGGGGACTCGGCGAGCGCGTCATCGCCCTGCCCGACGGGGAGTTAGCGGAGGAGTTGCGCGCCGAAGGCTTTGACCCGGACGAGGCGGCCCGCGAGGGTGGCCGCATCCGCAGGCAGGCGTTGAAAGACTTTCGTTTGGGCGACCTGCGGGCGGCGCGCGCGAGCTACGAGCGACACGCCGCCGAGTACGAGGGCGCGCGGGGCCTCCTGCCCGGCACTCCCGACACCCGCCGGGCGGCCTTGGACGCGATCCTCGCCAGCCCGTCCGCCGCCTCGCTCGGCCACATCACCGCCCAGTTCCGCGACCTCAAGGAGATGTCCGACGAGGACGTTGACAGCTACTACCGGCAGTTGCTGCTGCTCGGCGTGATC
The DNA here is from genome assembly GCA_020199995.1 of Acidobacteriota bacterium. GTDB lineage: Bacteria > Acidobacteriota > Blastocatellia > Pyrinomonadales > Pyrinomonadaceae > JAIVJM01. The sequence continues at coordinate 17,512 of JAIVJM010000037.1, forward strand.
GCCCCGGACGCGGCGGAGCCGGAGCGGGCGGAAGGTGAATGAATCGTGACGCACCTGCTCGCCTCACCGGAAGATTTGATTGCGCGGCTCCGCATCGAGGGGCCGGACGAGATCGACGTTGAGGCCATCGCGGAGTTTTGCGGTGCCACGGTCGTGTACGAGCGGCTGACGGGCTGCGAGGCGCGGCTAATCGGTCGCAAGAAGAGGGCGTACATCACCGTCAACGAATCGTCTCCCCGCCCCGAACAGCGATTCTCCGTAGCGCACGAGCTGGGCCATTGGATGCAGGACCACCGGGAGATTGTCACGTCCTGCGACGAGAAAGCTCTCTTAACCCAGTGGTTGCGTCACAATGATGAATTCTGGAACTGCGAGTTCTATGCCAACCACTACGGGGCTGGCTTGCTGCTCCCGACCAAGATTCTGAAGCCTCTGGTGCGGGAACTGCCCGTGACGTTTGACAGCGTGAAGGAACTGTCCGATCTGTTCCAAGCCCCTCTGACGGTGACGGCAATCAGGCTCGTCGATGTGACACCCTTCCCCGCGGCACTGGTGTGCAGTTATTACCGGGTGCCGTCCGTGGATGATGATGATGTGGGATTCGATCTTGGGCGAATCATCTGGGGGGCTAAGAGCGGGAACGGGCTTGTCTTCCTACCGCTTCACCCACGTCCCCTCGAAGAGATGTGTCGCGATACAGTCGCGTTCCGTCTTCTGAGCAGCGGGTTTAATTCCCCGGTCTGCCCGCCCGCCGCGGACGTGCAGGCGAGCCAGTGGTTTGACATGCCGGATTTGTCCGGCTACACGTCGCCCAACTACACGATAAGTGAGCATTCGATTAAGCTCGCCCACAACCTCGTGTTATCGCTCCTGTGGTGGAAAGACCCGGAGCAGATCGCACGACTCCGGCAAGACCGGGAAGTGGCTTGGGAGGAGATGGGCTGACGAAATCTCCGGCCAACCGCACGAATCCTTATGGGAGACACCAACATTTCCTTCCTCGACCTGAAAGCCCTGTCGGAACCCGCCTCGAAGCTGATCGAGGCGGTGAGCAGCGCCGTGGGCGTGCTCTACGAACCCACCCGCATCCGGCGCAGGGCGAAGGCCGACGCGGACGCCGCCCTCATCCTTGCCGGGAGCGAAAGCGGAGAGCGCGGGGTGGCTTTACGCGCCGCTGAAAGAATCAATAGTCGCGAGATTCGCAGGCAGGAAAACATCGAGGCGGTGGTTAAAGGCGCGCTCGGCTACCTTCCCGAATCCGTTAGCGGAGAGAAGGTAGATGAAGATTGGGTCGTACAGTTTTTCGATTACTGTCAGGACGTTGGCGACGAGGAGATGCGGTCGCTCTGGGCGAAGATTCTCGCCGGTGAGGTGACGGCACCGAACTCCTACTCCCCGCGCACGCTCCACACGGTCAAGCTGCTGCGGAAAGAGGACGCCCACCTGTTCACCCGGTTCTGCGGCTACGTGTGGGAGGTCGGAGACGTTGCCGGGTACATTTGGGCGGGGACCACGGACGCCCTGCTTGCCTCTAAAGGGCTGTCACTAAAGCAGTGGATTCACTTGCAGACCATCGGTCTGGTAGAGACGTTCGGCCCGCTTCAGGTCCACGAGGACGTGCCTCTAGTAGCCTCATACCACAGCAGGAAGTACGTCTTCACGCTAGTTAATTCGGCGGGCGCGGTAATGGACATGACGAGGAAGGGTGAAAACCCCTCCTACCGGAACGTCGGAATCCACCTCCTGACCGAAGCGGGCAGGGAGCTTGCGCCTCTAAGTGCCGCCAGCCCCGACGATGAATATCTCACCGCTTTGGCCGAATCATTAGAGTTTAATCAGGTGAAGATGACGAGTGCCGAAGGTTAGGTTCTAGCCTTTGTGGGCAATCTACGAAGTGAATCCGTTTCTCATAAGGGTCGATCCGAGCTGCGGCTCATGCACTCTTGCGCTCGTAAGTGAGGCCGTGGCTGGTGTGAGAGGTGCAGCAGTTAGTAACCCCTTCCACAAAAGAGTGCGGGTCGTGGCAGGGGCGGACGTACCCTTTACACGGCGTCCCCTTTCTGGTGGTGGAAATGCAGCACCTGTCCCCGTACTCGAAATCCAACCATTTTTGAAACTGCTCCAAGCTGACGCCGTTTTCATCCGCCTCGAACTGGGCACGATTCTGAACGAACTTCTCTAATTCATCTATGCTCAGCGGTCTCCAGCCTCTGCCGCGAATGAAGGCCAGCAAATTGACATCCGCCTCTTGAATCTTGAGTAGAAGCGCTTTGTCCTGCTCAGTAAACTCCATCTTAATAACTTCCGTCCTTAAAGTTCACTGTCGAGGGGGAGGCCGTCCATCGGGTCGGCCTCCCGCAATGCCGTGATGAGTGCCATGAATTTGCTCTCGTAAAACTCAAGTATGACGGGCAACTCGTCGAGAGTGTTGTAAAGCTGCCGGTCCATAAACTGTACCGTATAATGCAAGCCGCCTTCCCCGTCCGCGATCCTCGCGCCTCCCACCGGGTACAGAATCGCCTTCACCCGAAAACTGTACTTCCCTATGTTCCACTCGTAGTGCGCATTGACCTGATAGAAACCGTAAATGCCGCCCCCGTCTTCAGTCCAAAGGGCTTTGGTGAATTGAGGCTCCTTGTTGTGCCACAAGTCGTCCTCGTCGCCACTGTATTCGTAGCCGCGTTCCGTCAGAAAGTGGTAGGCCCTCAGAAGGACATCGCGCGACGCCGGTTGCTCGTCCACGATCATGCCCTTGTCAACCCGGAACTCCGGGCTGGCATTCAGAAACGCATCCGCTATTCGTGACCGGAAGTAAAAGTGGGAGCTTTCGCTCTCTTCGGCGATCTCCTCGTTCGCAATTTCAACGGCCTCGTCCGCCGAGTTAGCCGTCACCTTCAGATAGACCTCTATCCCGGTGGGTTCACCGACTTTGAAAAGAAACTCTTTCATGGCGAGAGTATCCGGGGCCGCTATATTCACGCCGCTTTCTAGTCGAAGACCTTTAAGAATCTGCTGACCAAAGAGCTAAATTAGAACCCCTGTGGCAGTCCCCTACGGCAGAATTACATTGCCGCAGCAGACTTCCTGAACTTTTTAGGAAGCTTCCCGATAAGCGGCTCCCAGCCGGGCCAGTCCGACGTTCCGACGCTGTGACCGTCTATATTCTCGGCCTCCCACTCAGTCAACTCCCGCTTCTGCTCTTCGGTCATAAACTGCACAGCCACCATCATCAGGGCCATGAACCTCAAGAGTGATTCGTCGTTTTCCAAATCTTCGCCCAGAGCGATGATCTCTTCCTCCCCGGTCTCTTTGTCTTTCAGCTCCAGCCTGAGCTGACCGTGCATCAAGTCCCGCAGCAGTTCCATATACACACCTTCAGCCGCGCCGCGCGGGGTCATGGATTCGGCGTCGTCAATCTTGAGGGTCACTTGGTATTCGGGCATAGGTAAACTCCAGTCTTGGTGTGATAGGGGAGGCATTTTACAACCGTGCGGGCTGGAAACAAATAGTCCGCGCTTCAATCATTCAGCCCGGACGCGCTCACGACCTGTTCGTTGCGGATCACGAAGTATGTGTCCTTGAGAATTTTAGCGCCGAAGGCATTCTTCGCGCGTAACTTCAGCCTCACCGCCCAGAAAGATTCGCCGTTTAACTTCGCGGGCGTGACCGGCGACCACTCCACATATTCGGCGCTTTGATAATCGTTGAGGGTTTCTCTGAGGTAGCGGTCAACGGCCTGAACCGAGCCATCTAACCCACTCTGCTGGGGTTTCGGCCCGATGCCGGGATATTCCTCCTCCAGCGCCGCCTGAGTTTCTTGTCTGAGGGCTTCGATGCGCGCGTCCGTGCGACTCTTGTTGTAGATGCCTAAGCCGATGAGCGTCAGCACCACCAGAGCCACGCCCAAGAGGATCAGCTTTTTGCGCTTCCGGGCGGCGGCCTCGCGCCGCTTTTCGAGTATGTGAGGTGCTAGAGATTCGGATCGTTGGCCGGGTTGGGTGAGGTTATTTGAGGAATTTGGCATTGATATGTTGCCCCTCCGCCGCACCGCTGTAAGGAGCGGTGAAAAGACGTGGCGGCTGTTTAGCGACGCCGAAAGAAACGCCCTTGCTACGCCAGCCCTTTTTCCAATTCCGTTAAATGCTCGACCATAGCCGCTTGAAGTTTCAGGAACTCGCCCTCGTACTTCGAGTAAAGCCCCGCGGCTTCCCGCTCGTGTTTATCGTAATGGCGGCCAGATTCGATGAGTTGATAGCCGCCGCCCAACTCCCTCGGCTGTGACTTGACGTGTTCGGCGGTGGCTTCGTCCAACACTTCGGAGGTCTGCCGGAACTGAGACTGAACGCTTTTCGATGCCGCCAAGGACAAGCGGGCGCGCACGCCGACGAGGGTGCCCCGCCACGCATCGTCTGTACGCCCGCCCTGTCTGGCGTGCAGCTCCAGCACGGAGAGGGCCTCCTGATAGAGCGTGCGGGTGGCCTCGATTTTGTCGCGGTGTAACTGACGCCGGAACGTGCGTGACTCGCGCTTGTTGGTCAGCAGACTCGTACTCAACGACACCATCAGGCTGAATAGCCCGCTGACGAAGACCGTGGCGAGGGCGAATTGCTGATCTTTACTCATAAGCGAGCCTGCCCTACGGGTTGTTGCCCGTCCCGATTATGAACGTTGTCGTCCGCCCCGTCTGGTTACGGTAAAGGATGATGAAATCTCCGGGCTTGCCGCCCGTCCAGTCATCGTCTGAGAACCGGCCTTTCAGAGACTCGCTCCTGTACTGGTCAACCGTGCTCCCGCTTCGGGAAGTGTATGTCTTTACGAACTTGGCGTCGGCGGGTATGAACTGTTTACTCTCCTCACGCGCCTCTTCTATCGGGACGGCGTTGCGGTCTCCCCAGACGCGCTCGATGTATTCGACGTTGCCCGATCTGACGCTTGAAAATTGGACTTGAAACTTACCGCCCTCGTACCCAAACATCATCGGGCTACCCGGATTGTCAGGCGTTCCGTTGCCGTGTGAACGCTCCCATTCGGCACGGTCGAGGCCCAGCCCGCCGGAAGCGTAAGCCGGGCCGGATGGAGTTAGCGTCAGCTGCGGAGCGACCGGCTGGCTGGCGGATTGGTTGGCCGGCTGATTTACTGACTGGTTAGCAGAGTTCGTGTTGATGTTCGCGTCACCGGGCTTCTGGGCGCATGCGAAGGATGCGGCGAGGAGCGCCAGACAGCCGATGAGGGTGGACCTCTTCTTCGCTTCGCATTTGCACATGGTTACGATTACCTCCGTTAGCGCCGCCCCGCCCGACTAACGCTTCCTTATCCTCTTCAGGAGCGCGGCGGCCTTCGCCTCGGCCTCGCGCAGTTGCTGCGGGTTGAGCTTCCGGTCGCAGTCGAACGTCTTGTTGCTCTCGTCGCTTGAGTCCGCCTGATTGTGCCGGGATTTCAGGAGCACGATGCGCCATGCGCAGCCCGCGACCGGGTTCTGCGTGTGACCTTCAGCGCCCGTCGAGAGGTAGTAGGCCAGATTCCTCTGGGCTTGGTAGTCGCCCGCCAGCGCCTGCTTTTCGAGGCCACCGTCGTCTCCCGGAGCCTTTTCTTCAACGGGAGGCAGGTACGGGTTTCTGCCTTTGAAGACCGCTCTATATTTATCCAGCGAAGGCTTCTCGGCTGCCCGCCCCCAGTCGCCGTAGGGGGCAAAGGTCAAATTTCCCAAAGCGTTCGATGCGTCGATGGTGCGGCCTTCAAGATAGCCGTGGACTTCCACCGCGTCTGGCTTATCCTTCTCGTAGGCTTCACCGCCGCCTCATTCGCGACTTTGGGTAGGGAGACGTGGACGGCCTTCCTCGAAGCGGTCGCAGTGCTTACGTCCTCGACTTTCAGCACTTTGTAAGTCGGACTGAAACCGCCAGTGATGCCGAGCGCGCGGTCGAGTTCAGCGACTGAATTTGCAGGGGGCACCGAAGCCGCGGGCGTGGAGATCGGCTGTTCAGTACGAGTCTTATTCTCTGGAGTATTGCAGGCGAGGAGTAAGCCGAGTCCCACAGTACAGACTATTGACCAAGTGATTGCTTGCCTCATATCAGCGAATAACCCGGAACCCTTTCGTCGTTTCTACTCGCGGGTTACACCTTTAGAGCGGGGTCTGCCCCCTCCCGGTTGAAGCACCGAGGGCAATTTATCCGGTAGGTCTAGCTCGTCATCGATCAAGACTTCTAAATAACCCGCAGCTCCACCCCTCCCGCCAGCGGCTGCTCTGGCGTATTCGAGCAGCACTTTCAAAGGCGGCTCTCTCAGGTCAACCTCGTAGCTGCTGATGTCCTGCTGCACAAGTTCGTCCGCCAGCCCCATGCGCCGGATCATCCCGTTCTGCGACAGCCCCAGCGCGTTGCGGATGTGAAGCAGTTTCTCGGCCAGACGGCGTGGCCTCTCTCGCACGGCTTTGCCCATCAGGAAATACCTCCTGACGGGACAGATAGGCTCACTTCCGGCTTGCAACTAACAATGAATATTGTTAGCCTGCATCCCCTAACAATATTTATTGTTAGGGGGCGGTCTGCCAATCGGGTCGCCGGAAGTACGAAATTCGTCAACTTCACGGCGAACGGCATCACCCGCTGTTTGGAGCCGCCTCACGCATGATTACAAAGAACTTCAGAGAATCAGAAGATAGCAAATCAACCGGCAGCCGTCACTACCGATCATGCGCAGGGCGTGAGGGCAAGCCCGTGTCTCCGTAGCGGCGGAGCGGGCAGCAGAGGATGTACGTCAGTCATGGCCGACAGAGGTGAGAGCCGGTGAGCGGCGATGATAATCGCATCGCCTGCCGGGGTTGCGGGCGGAATATCGTCCCACGTCTTTGGCATTACGGCGGGGGCCGCCTCTCCTACGCGACAACCCAACACCTGTGCCCCTTCTGCGGCATCGTGCTCTACGAAACCGGCGGGGGCGTGCGCTGGGGCTGCGTGATTATTCTCTTGCTTTTCTCCTCGCCTTTCATCGTCCTGTTTGTATTCACCCTCGTGCGCGAGATGACGAAGGAATTTAGCCGGTAAGAGGTTTCTCCATGCGCTTGATCAACCCTACGCAAGCTCGACGACGCATTGCCCGACTCTGCTGGGGCTTACTCGGTGCGGTTATTGTCACCTGCTCGGCGGCGTGCGGCTCTAACAAGCTGACTCGTTCGAGCGCCGCCACTCTGATCGAATCGAGCGAGGCGTTCAGGAAGCCCGTCACGATCAGCCTGCTCCCCGAATACCGGCAGACGCTGGCGCTGATCGGGGAGGGCAGTCGGGACATGCCGAAAGAGGAATTCGCCCTGCATCGGTTTCTCGAAAGCCACGCCGACCTTGCCGCGCTCAGCCATCTCGGACTGGTCGAGTTCAAAGTCACCGGCATCCAGTACCCGGACTCGGCGTCCTCGCCCGTGACTATCACCTCTTCACTAACGAGTAAAGGTAGTTCGGCGGCGCGACAATGGCAGCAGTCAGGCGAAGGTTGGACGATTCCCATCGCGAAGCGGGAGCTAGTCGAAGTGACGGGACTGACTGGGGGCGAAGGCGAGTCCAAGCAGGCGCGTGTGGAATATACGTGGAGGTGGCTGCCGACCGAGGCGGGCGCGAGTTTCGACGTGTCCGGCCAAGCCTATCAGAGCCTTCCGGCCTCGGTCCGGCAGAACTTAGGGGGTGCCAGTTTCGGCGACATGCTGCGCGCCGCGGGTCAGAGACTTCCATTCGACAGCAGCAAGTCCCAGAAGGGAGAGGCAACACTCCAACTTTACGACGACGGGTGGCGGGTGGCGGGGCCATAACTTTAAGAAGTAGCAGGCGGATTCGTTTACGGGGCTGGCCGGAAAGCTGACCGCTTATCACTTTTGAGGAGGGAAAAAGAAGCGGGTTCATAGCCTGTGGTAGAAGTGAAGCTGCCAAGCCAGCACTTTTACCGGAGACAGAGCGATGAACCCGCTGCGAAGATACCCCGTCCTCGCCTCCTTGTTAAGCCCGTTCCGGTTATCGCAACAGAAGACTTGCGCGGCTCTGGTCGCCGCGCTGTGCCAGGCGGCGCAGGCCAGCAGCTTCGCCATCGCCGGGCAGCTCTCCTGCTTAACCGAGGTACAGTTCGGCTCGGCTCTGACGCGCCTCTACCGTTTCCTGCGTAACGACCGCTTCGACAACTGGCTCTTGACCGAGCAACTGCTGCGGTTGCTCGGCGGGCGGCGGAAGAGGCTGCTGTTAGCGCTGGACTGGACGGCCTGGCAAGACCGCTTCTCGGTGCTGACCGCCTCGGTGTGTCTCGGCACGCGCTCCGTCCCCGTCGCCGTCTCGGCCTGCGTCAAGAGTCAACTCGCCCGCTCGCAGAACCTCTGGGAGGAGACCTTCCTCCGGCTCGTCGTGGATCGGCTGCGCGCCAGCCAGGTGCAGGCCGTCTGGCTCTGCGACCGTGGCTTCCATCGCGTCGCGTGGCTGTGCAGGCTGACGGAGATGGAGCAAGCCTTCGTCGTGCGGCTGACGCGCGACGTGACGGTGCATCTGCCCGAAGGCGCCCGCCTGCTCAAGCAGTTACAGCTCGCGGAAGGTGAACGCCGGGACTTCGGCTTCGTCAACGTGCGCTCTGACGGGGCGGCGCGCGTCCGCCTCATCGGGGTGTGGGCCGCGGGAGCCACGGAGGTGTGGTGGCTGGCGACGAACCTGCGGAACCGGGTCTCGAAGGTCGTGAGCCTCTACGACCGGCGGATGGGCATCGAGGAGCAGTTCCGAGACGCCAAGGGGCACCGCTTCGGGATGAAGCTGCGGTGGACGCAGTTCACCAAGGCTGAGTTCGTCGAGCGGATGTACCTGCTCGCCGGGGTGGCGCTGCTGTTGTGGACTACAGTCGGGCGTGCGGTCGAGGAAGCAGACCCGAAGGTGCGGCTTGCGAGTAAGACGAAGGGGGCGCGGCTCTCGCTCGCCCGCATCGGCTCCTACTACTGGCGAAAGGTGAGCAGCCGGCTCAGGCTCACAGCTAGCTTCGTGCGTGAACACCTGCCGCCGCCACGCCTCAGATTATTCAAGTGGCTCACCGCTCCGCAAAAGTGATAAGCGGTCAGGCCGGAAAGTGATTGACATTAATTTCCATCAGTCATAAAGTTCTTTCGTACTATCTGGCATTCCGCTAGCAAGCTCACCCCTTGTTGGCCTCACGTCAATCTTGAACACTTTAATCGTCGCCTTGCCGGACCTGAACGCTGGTCGAGCTACCATCTCGGCGGATGGCCTGTTCTGCCCTTGGAGCGCATGCGACGGTCATAAGGAGAGAAGATGAAAAGGAAATCCATTCAATATTTAATCGCGGCATTCGTGACGGTGCTGGCTGTCAGCGCCGCCTCCGCGCAGAAGCCTGCTAATTCCGCCATCGAAGTCAAAGACGACGAGTTTTCAAATAAGTTGACGGTGACTCTCAAAGAGCAGCCGGTGTCGGCCAACCTCACCTTTACCTTGACCAGCACCGTCAAAAAAAGCGGCCCCAGAAGCATTGCCGATTTAGACTTCGCGCAGTTGGAATTCATATCTACAACGGGCAAAAGGGAGTACGGCAACTCGGACAATGAAGTGAATTTCATGGTGGACGGCAAGCGCGTCAGAGGCGGGGCGGCCACGTCAGGCCCGCTCACAGATAAATTGACTCATGACGGCAAAGAGTTGGTGATCGGAGTGATTTATCTCAGCTCATTGGAGCAGATCGCGCGCGGGAAAGAAGTCAAAATGAAGCTGGGCGAAAATGTCTTTACTCTGGACGAAGCGACAAGGCGAAATATCAAGGAGTTCCTGAAGGCGCTTGGCAGGTAGGGTGAAATCTCAGGTCAGATGCTTTACCCATCTAGGGGAGAAATAATATGAGTCAGGAAAGCCAGCCTGTTTTTCACAATAAAGAAACATTCGACGCTTACAAGCGCGGCAAGCAGGCGTTTGACGCCAAAGATTATCCGACAGCGACTGATCACTTTCGGCAAGCGGCTACGCTGGACCCTAATTCAACGGACGCTTGGTACTGGTTGGGGAATGCTCTTCTACAGACCCGCAACTTTAATGAGGCGCAGGGAGCATTTGATCGGGCAGTAACACTTGAGCCGGATAATAGGAAGCTAAAGTTTGAAATGGGCCGCGGCTATATCTTGATGGAGGAAGGCATCAGAGCCAATGCCATCTTTTCAGAACTGGTAGCGGCTGACCCGGCAAACATTGATTACCTGCGAGAGTACGGCGTTGCTTTGACGATGAGCCGTGAATCCGCCGATGCTATTATATATCTACGAAAAGTATTAGCGGATATGCCACACGATACGCGGGCGCGCGACTTTCTCGCGATGGCTCTAGCCGAGTCCGGGCAGCGTGAAGAGTCGCTTCGCGAATACAAAAAATTGCTTGAATATGATCCTGATGACCTCCGCGCCCTGCGCCTCTTGGGGATGGGAACTGCCGCAGCGGGGAGGAAAGCCGAAGCCCTCATATATCTTGGTCGCGCCGCCCAACTTCACCCCGAAGATCAACCCTCTCAAAAATACTTAGGTCGAATATTGCTGGAACTGGGTAAGCCCCGCGAGGCGCTCATACCTCTCCGAAAAGCTGTAGAACTGGACCCGGCTGATATTGATGCCCAGTCTTATCTACGTGAGGCCGAAGCGGGCAGTAGGTAGGCAGTGCGTTATCGCAAGATGATAGAGAGCCTCGGAAGAGATCAGGATCGGTACAAATTTGGGCACAGTGGGGTGTTGGATAAACCGTAAGGTTCCGCACCTGTTTTAACGCTTTCACTTTATCCCCGAATCCCTTTCACTTTATCCCCGACAAATTTCACGTTACGCCCGACCTCACAGAGACTTCGGGGAAGCGGGGCGTTTTGTTATACTCACGAAACTGAATGACCATTCATTTTTACACCGGCGTGCCACGGCGGGGGACTTCTAACGC
>JAIVJM010000321.1 GCA_020199995.1 Acidobacteriota bacterium
GCGCTGCACTGGTACGGCCACCCCGAAGCGTGGCGCGCGATCCAGTCCAACGGCATGCGCGTTGATAATTCATGGCAGGCGGCGGCGCGCAAGTACGCGCGGGTCTACCGCGCGCTGCTCGACTTGTAAGGTGGCGTCCGGCGCGCTTTGAGGCCGGTCGGTCTGGCCCGCGGCGAGTTTTTACGAGCGTTGGTTTGCGAGTCGGGGGTAGACGCGGACGGTATACTCGCATTCGTTTCGACAAGCATTCGACAATCAGAGGAGATTTAGAAGTATGAGTGAGCATGTAATTGAAGTCAGCGACAGCAGTTTTGAAAAGGACGTTCTGCAATCGGACAAGCCCGTCCTCGTGGACTTCTGGGCGCAGTGGTGCGCGCCGTGCCGGATGCTCGCGCCGACGGTCGAGGCCGTCGCCGAGAAGTACGCGGGCAGCGCCAGTGTCGTCAAGCTCAACGTGGACGATAACCCCGCCGTCTCGCAGCGTTACGGCATCAAGGGCATCCCGACGCTGATCCTCTTCAAGGGCAACAAGGAGGTGGAGCGCGTCGTCGGCGCGACCTCGAAGGAGGCCATCTCGCGCATGATAGACAAGCACATCGGCACCGCCGCCGGTGCCTGAAGTCGCCGCACGACGGGTTGGCGCGGGCGGTGTTTCTCATCAGCTCTCGCCCGCGCCATTCATGCGTCCGGCGGGAGCCTTTTCATCCGCCACGGCCCGCGCGCCCGCGCGACGAGAGTTCATCAGTCTCGTTTGATGAAACCAGCTTCCCACAGACGTGCGGCCAGCCGGCGCTCCTTCGAAGAGCGCCTCGCCGCCCGGCGCGCGCGCACGGTCGAGGACGCGAAGTTCCGCGCCCGGCAGGTGCAGGGGAAGCTCCGCCGCTTCGTCCAGATCAGGTTCCGGCGCGACGAAGTCGTCGAGGCGCTCTCGCTCCGGCGCGGCGAGTGCAACCGCTGCGGCGCGTGCTGCGAGATACTTTTCAAGTGCCCCTTTCTCAAGAAACACGATGACGGCACGACCACCTGCGGCATCTACGACGACCGCCCGAATCAGTGCCGCCTCTATCCCATTGAACGGCGCGACATCGAAGATGTGCGCGGCACTTGCAGCTTCTACTTCATCGAGAAACCGATCAAGCTGGAAAGAGCGAGCTAGCTGTTGGCTTTCAGCTTTTAGCTATCAGCTTTGAGCCTCCTGGCAATCGCCGGGGTTCATCGAAAGCTGATTGCCCGAGTAAGTGGGAAAGGCTAAAAGCTGAAAGCTAAAAGCTGAAAGCTTCATTATGTCCAAAGTTATCGTTGTCATCGGCGCGCAGTGGGGCGATGAGGGCAAGGGCAAGATCGTTGACCTCATGGCCGAGCGCTTCGACGTGGTCGCGCGCTATCAGGGCGGGCACAACGCCGGCCACTCAGTGCAGGTCGGCGAACGCTCCTTCGTCCTCCACCTCATCCCTTCCGGTATCGTCCACGAGGGCAAGACCTGCGTGCTTGGCAACGGGATGGTGATCGACCCGAAGGCATTCTTTCAGGAGGCCGACCGCCTCGCCGAGCAGGGTATCTCCGTGACGCCCGCGCGCGTGCTCATCAGTTCGCGCGCGCACCTCATCCTCCCCTACCACCGCGCGCTCGACCACACGAGCGAAGAGCGGCTTGGCAACGAGCGCGTGGGGACGACCTTGCGCGGCATCGGCCCGGCTTATGAGGACAAAGCAGGGCGGCGCGGCATCCGCGTCGCCGATGCCGTCGTTCCCGAAGTCCTGCGCTCACGCATCGAGCGCAACCTCGAAGACGCGAACCGGATCATCGAGGCCTACGGCGGGCAGGCGCTCGACGCCGCGCAGGTCTTCGACGAGATGTCGCCTCTCATCGAGCGGCTCTCCCCCTTCATCGCCGACACGACGCTTTTTATGAACCGCGCCGTCCGCGAGGGCCGCAGCGTCCTCATCGAAGGCGCGCAGGCCACGCTTCTCGACGTGGATCACGGCACCTACCCTTTCGTCACCTCTTCGTGCACCACCGCCGGCGGGGCCTGCATGGGGACGGGCCTTGCGCCACAACGCATCAGCGGCGTCCTCGGCATCGTCCGCACCTACACGACGCGTGTCGGCGAAGGCCCCTTCCCGACCGAGATGCTTGAGGCCGAGGACGAACTCGGGCAACTGATTCGCGAGCGCGGGCGCGAGTACGGGGCTTCGACGGGAAGGCCGCGCCGCTGCGGCTGGTTCGACGCCTTCGCCACGCGCTACGCCGCCGAGATCAACGGCTTCGACTCGGTTGCCCTGACCAAGCTCGATGTGCTCGACGCGCTCGACGAGGTCAAGGTCTGCGTCGGCTACCGCCTCGCGGGCCGTGAGCTTGAATCCTTCCCCGCCGTCTCGAAAGACCTGCGCGATGTCGAGCCCGTCTACGAGACTCTGCCCGGCTGGAAGACCTCGACCGAAGGCGTGACCGAACTCGACCGCCTGCCCGCGAAGGCCCGCGCCTACGTCGAATTCATCTCCCGACAGATCGGAGTCCCCATCGGCATCGTCTCCACCGGCCCCGAGCGCGGCCAGACCATCCTCGTCCGCGACTCCGCGCTCGCCGGATGGCTCGGCGATTAAATCTTTTACCTTTGGATTGTTCTCACTTGCCGCGACCTTCCGCCTGCCACTTGAACTTTTTCCAACCAAATTTTTCCGCAGTCTTTCTCCGATGGCAGTTCGCGCAACGGACTTCACATTTCTCAATTTCACGCGAAATGTAATCCCATGATTTATTGGAAGTAACCAACTGCGAGATCGCGTGCTTCTTATCGCGCTGGTGGTCAAAGTCGAGAACTATAACATCCGACTCGCCACAATCTGTGCAGGGGTGGGATTTCAAATACTCGAAAATATGTCTTCGAGTTTCATTCCTTTTTCTTTCATTGTGACGCCGCAGCCGCCTCAGAAATGCATCCCTATGGCTTCTCTGAGATTCAACAACGGACAGACGATGACAGACACGGCAGTAGTGCTGAAGGCCATCCTTTCTCCATTTGTTCCTATTGAAGTTGTTCGTTGATTTAACGGACCCGCACTTAGTGCAAAGCTTCTTTTCCTCCGACATCTAACAACCTCCATTTCCAATAGAGGCGGGTGAAATTAATATAAATGTGCGCGGCATCATCCGTCGACAGCCTGAGATTGAATAAATGCATATTCATATCTATAATC
>JAIVJM010000038.1:0-11965 GCA_020199995.1 Acidobacteriota bacterium
GCCTCGACCCGCAGGACCGCGCTCTGCTCGACCGCCTCTCCGCCGCGCGCACAGCGCTCGCGCGCGTCATGCTCGGCGGCGAGGGGGGCGGCGCGGCGGCGCGGCGGGCCGAGCGGGACCGGCTCTCGGCGGAAGTCGAGCGGCTGGAGGAGGAGGTGAGCGCGCGCAGCTCGGAGTTCCGCGGCGCTTCGCGGCCCGTCACGTTAAAGAACGTGCAGGAGGCGATTCCCGCGACGGGGGCCGCGCTCGTCGAGCTGGTCGCGTACCGTCCCTACGACCCGAAGGTCACGGCGAGGCAGACGCGGTTTGGCGCGGCGCGCTACGCGGCCTACGTGCTGCGGCGCGAGGGCGAGCCGCTCTGGGTGGAGCTGGGCGACGCCGAGACGATTGACCGGGGGGTGGAGGCGTGGCGGCGCGCGCTGTTGAACCCCGCCAGCCGCGACGTGAAAGAGCGTGCGCGCGCGCTCGACGAGGTGTTGATGTCGCCGCTCAGGAAGCTGCTCGGCCAGACGCGACACATCTTTCTTTCGCCCGACGGCGCGCTCAACCTCATCCCCTTCGGCGCGCTGGTGGACGAGGGGGGCAAGTATCTGGTCGAAAACTATTCCATCACCTACCTCACGAGCGGGCGCGACCTGCTGCGTTTGCAGTCGGACGCTGGGGGCGGCGGCGGCGGCAGGCAGGGGCCTCTGGTCATGGCCAACCCTTCATTCGACGCGGGCGCACCGGGCGCACCGAGCGGACCGGGCACACCGGGCACGATGACGCGTGCGGAGTCCATCGCCGGGTCGCCGGCCCTCGCGGGCGCCATCTTCTCGCCGCTGCCCGGCACGAAGGGCGAGGCGGCGGCGCTCGGCTCGATTATTCAGGGCGCGCGCGTGCTGACCGAAGGGCAGGCGAGCGAGTCGGCGCTCAAGCAGGTGAGCGGGCCTTCCATCCTGCACGTCGCGACGCACGGATTCTTTCTGCCCGGACGGAAGCCGGACGGCGCAGGAGAAGCGCGCACGCTTGAGACGCGCGGCATGGGCGTGCGCGTGACGGGTTCGGAAAAGACGGCGGTCGAGAATCCGCTGCTGCGTTCCGGGCTGGCGCTGGCCGGGGCGAATCGTGGGCGGGGCGGGGCGGGCGAGGACGGCGTGCTGACCGCCTACGAGGCCGCCGCGCTCGACCTCTGGGGGACGCGGCTGGTGGTGCTCTCGGCGTGCGAGACGGGCGTCGGCGACGTGCGTTCGGGCGAAGGCGTCTACGGCCTCAGGCGCGCGCTCGTGCTGGCCGGCTCGGAGAGTCAGGTGATGAGCCTGTGGCAGGTGGACGACGCGGCGACGCGCGACCTGATGGTCGCCTACTACAAGCGGCTGGAGGCCGGCGAGGGGCGGACTGAGGCTCTGCGCGCGGTGCAGTTGGAGATGCTCGGCGGCGGCTCGAAGGCTGTTGGCGGGCCGAGCCGTGCGCTCAGCTCGCGGGGGCCGGGCGCGACGGCCAATCGGAGCCACCCCTTCTTCTGGGCCAGCTTCATCCAGTCCGGCGACTGGCGAAGCATGAGCGGGAAGTGAAATCAAATGATGAATGATGAATAAAGACAGCTTGCATTCTATTCATCATTCATCATTCATCATTCATCACTTGATTTCTTCCCCTTGACATCGCGCCGTGTTTGAAATAGAAGCAGCCTGCTTTTCCCATTCCAATGTCCCGACCGTGAAGGAGCCCTTGCCATGAAACGTCATCTTGCCGCCGCCCTGTGCGCCGCCGCCGCGTGCGCGCTGCCGCTGCTGCTGCCGGCCTGTCAGCCCGCCGCGCCGCCCAACACTTCCACCACGAACACCTCGAACACAGCCGCGACGCCCGCCGCCGCCGCCGCGCCGACCACCGAGGCGGGCAAGAAAGCGCCGACCGACCTCGAACAACTCGCCCAGCGGCTCGTCACGCAGAGCGCCGCGGTCAAGGATGGCGAGGTCGTCTTGATCTCGGGCCAGACGCACGACGCCGAGCTGATCGAGAACATCGCCGTCAACGTCCGTAAAGTCGGCGGCTTCCCGCTCATCGAGTACGGCAGCGACCGCTACTCCAAGCGCATGTTCTTCGACGTCCCGGAAAAATACGACATGCAGCAGAACGCGCTCCGCATGAAGCTCGCCGGCGTCGTCAACGTCACGATTGCCGTGGGCAACGACCTCACGGAGAACCTGTTCGAGGGCGCCGACCCGAAACGTCTGGCGGCGCGCGGCAAGGCGAACGAGTCGGTCGGTCAGGAGTTCCTCAAGCGCAACGTCCGCACCGTCGAGGTCGGCAACGGCTTGTACCCGACGCCGTGGCGCGCCCAGCGTTTCGAGATGTCCGGGGACGAGCTGGCGAAGACCTTCTGGGAGGGCGTCAACATAGATTACACGAGCCTCCAGACGCGCGGCGATGAGGTCAAGGCCGCGCTCGCCGCCGGGAACGAAGTGCACATCACGAACCCGAACGGGACGGACTTGAAGGTGCGCGTGCAGGGGCGGCCCGTGCTGGTGAGCGACGGCATCATCTCGCCCGAGGACGCGCAGAAGGGCGGCCCCGCCGTCTCGGTCTACCTTCCGGCGGGCGAGGTCTACACGACGCCCGTCGCCGGAACCGCCGAGGGCAAGGTCGTCCACACGCGCCACTTCTTCCGCGGCAAGCAGATCGACAACCTGACGCTCACGTTCGCGGGCGGGAAACTGACTTCGATGGAGGGCTCGGGGCCGGGCTTCGCCGACCTCAAGGCCGAGTACGACGCCGTCACTGACGAGCGCAAAAACCTTTTCGGCTTCGTTGATCTCGGCATCAACCCGAGCGTCAAGCTGCCCGCGGCGAGCAAGGTCGGCGCGTGGGTTCCCGCCGGGACGATCACGGTCGGGACGGGCACTAACACCTGGGCCGGCGGCGACAACTCAGTCCCCTACGGGCTCACCGTCTTTCTCCCCGGCAGCACCCTCATGCTCGACGGCAAGACGATCATCGAGAACGGGCAGCTCAAGATTTGAAGGAGGCTCAAGGGGGTCGAAGTCGAAGAGACTGCGCTCAGACAGCCCCTCAAAGGGGCGGGAGAATTCTTAGCCCACGGCGCGAGCCGTGGGAACATCATCACGAATAAAATTCACAGAGCCCCGGGAGGGGCGAAAGAAAAGCAGCGCGCGACATACGGCGAGTTGCTTTTCTTTCGCCCCTCCCGGGGCTCCTGTTTCTTTTCTCGACTTATTCCCACGGCTCGCGCCGTGGGCTAAATTCTTCCGCCCTTTTCAGGGGCTGGAACCACTTGAACCCATCTAGGGTTTCTTCTCCGGCGCTTTCTCTTCGGGGACTTCTTCATCGTCGTCGAGGATGATGAGTTCGGTGCCGAACTTCTGGTAGTTGCGGAAGTGGATGTCGTTGCGGTGCTGCGAGGTGCGGAGGCCGTCGTTGACGCTCATCACGAGCACGGCGCGCGAGGGCAGGAGATAGTCGCCCTGTCCGGGGATGTTGACCCACTCGTAGTCAATCGTATTGACCGAAGCCGTGATGGGGAAGTCGGCGGGGATGTCGTAGGCCGCGCTCTCGACTTTCAGGACGCGGAAGCTCTCGCGGTCGACCCAGATTCGCCCGCGGTGCGCGACGACGACCGAGCGCTCTTTGTTGTAGGTGAGGACGCGGTTCGACTGCGGCTGCTTGATCTCGTACTCGTAGACGAGCGTGCGCCGCCCGCGCAGCGTGTCCGTGTCCACGGCCTTGAAGGCCGTCCGTGAGTCTGCGGCGAAGAGCGCCTTGAGCGTCGTCACGAACTCGCCCGTCGAGCTCGTCCCGCCGATGGCCGAGTAGTCGCTCTGCTCCTTCGAGGCCTGCGCCGGGCCGCTCGGAATCCCGTTGACGGCGAGCAGGCGGTATTGCTCTCCGCCCGAGACGCGGTAGCTCACGGCGATGCTCAGGCGGTCGGTCGTGATCCAGTTCCGCGTCGTACCGAGGGCATAGGCGCGCGAGATCAACTGCCTGACGACGAAATCGGGCATCGCGTCGGTGGCTTCGAGCGTGGCGACGCGCGACTTCTCCAACGCCTCTGCGGACTCGATTGCCGAGGGCGGCGTGGCCGCCGCGGGGTTGAGCGCACGCCGCTCGGCCTCTTCGAGCGCGCGGCGCAAATCGGGGTCGTTGCCGCTCTTGGTCGCCACAAACGAGCGCAGCCCGCTTGTCAGCGGGAAGCCGAGGCCGCGCCGCCGCACCTCCTTGATGATCTCTTCCTTGAGACCGGGCCGTTTCGGCAACTGCCGCACGAGCGCGAGGAATTCTTCGTTCGAGAGGGGCGTCTGCGCCTGCGCGCGGGTGGTCTGCGCGGCTACTGCGCCGAGAGCAAAAACAAACAAGAGGAGTGCGATGAGCGGGGATTTAAAGATTAATTCTTTCATAAGTGTGTCAAACGCTGACTTCGACGAGGACCCAGAAGAGAGGCCGAATGTTTATGGATGTGCGGGCGCGCAGAAACGTTCGATGATGCGGCGCAAAATAGAGACCGCCTCGTCGAGCTCGGCGGCGGGCACGAACTCGCCCGTGCGGTGCGCGACGCGGATGTCGCCGGGGCCGAAGACGACCGCGTCCGCGCCGAGTTCGGCCAACTGCGGCGCTTCCGTGCCGAAAGAGATCGTGCCCGCCTCAAGTCCCGTCGCCTCTTCCAGCGCGCGGACGAGCGGGGAGTCGGCGCGCGTCTCGACCCCGCGGTCGAGACGCGTCACTTCAACCTCATACACGAAATCCCCGTCCGCGGCGCGTAAAGCTTCGGCCTCGCGGCGGACGAGTTCGACGACGCGCTCGGGCGGCTGGCCCGGCAAGGGCCGCCATTCGAGCGTGAAGCGGCACTCGCCCGCGATGATGTTCTTGGCCGTGCCGCCTTCGATACGTCCGACGTTGATGGTCGTGTGCGGCGGATCGAAGGCGTCGTGCGCCTCGCCCTTGAGTTCTTCCGCGATGGCCTCGACGCGCGTCACGAGTCGCGCGGCGCGCGTGATGGCCGACGCGCCTAAGGCGGGGTACGCGCTGTGCCCCTCGCGCCCGCGCAACGTCACCTCGGCGAGGCAGTAGCCCTTGCCCGCGCGCATGGGCCGTAAGCTGGTGGGCTCGCCGATGACGGCGCTCCGCGCGCGAAAAGGGCGCGCCTCCGCGAGCCGCTTCGCGCCGAGGCAGCCGACCTCCTCGTCCGCCGTCAGGACAAGCGCGAGCGGGCGCGTGAGCTTCGACAAATCGGTCTCGGCGAGAGCTGCGAGCGCCGCCGCGATAAAACCCTTCGTGTCGCACGCCCCGCGCCCGTAGAGCTTGCCCTCACGCCGTTCGAGCGCGAGCGCCCCGCCCCACGCCGGGTCGAAGGGTACAGTGTCGGTGTGCCCGACGAGCGCCAGCTCAATCTCCGAGCCGTCCTCGAACGACTTCGGGTAGACGGCGACGAGGTTGAACTTCTTGACGCCGCGCTCGTCCCGGTACGGATAGAGACGCGTGCAGAGTCCCAACGCTTCGAGACGCGGGGCTGCGTAGTTGATGACCGCGAGGTTCGAGACCGAGGAGCGCGAATCAATACTGACGAGCTCGGCGAGTGTCTGTTCGACGTTCATGCTGTTCGACTGCGCAAGCCCGACCGTCTGGAAGAGCTTGCGGCCTTTCATCCCCAGAGCTTTCGCTGGAGCGCCGCGAAGCGTTCGACCGTCTCGCCCTGCGCGCGGTGTCGCCCGTCCTCGACGACGAGCCGCCCGCCGACCGCGACCTCGCGGACGCCCGAGCGCGTGAGCGAGAAGATGATTGCCGGGAGGAGGTCTTCCGCGGAAGCCCCGGCGACTGACGGGTCGTCGAGGGCGACCGTGAAGAAGTCGGCGGGGCGACCCGCTTCGAGTTCCCCACACGCCGCCCCGATGCTGCGCGCGCCGTGCGTCGTCGCGCACTCGAAGAGACGCGCCGCGAGCGCCGACATTCGGTGCCCGCGTTCGTCGCTCGCGGCGGCGCGGGGCGCGAGCACGTTGCGTTCGAGGCGTTGCAGGCGCAGGTGGTATTCGAGCGCGCGCGCCTCTTCGGGGAGGTCAATTTGCGCGTGGCTGTCCGTGCCGAGCGCGACGCGGACGCCCTCCCGGAAAAGCGCGTCGGCAGGGACGATGCCGTCGCCGAGGTTACGCTCAGTCGTCGGGCAGGCGCAGACAATCGCGCCGGCATCGCGCAGCGAGCCAATCTCTGCGGCGCTGATGTGGATCGCGTGGACGGCAGTGAAACGTGAATCGAGGAGCCCACAGTCGGCGAGCAGCGCGACGGGCGTGCGGCCCGTCTCAGCGAGACAGGCGGAGACTTCCGCCGGCTGTTCGGCGACGTGCATGTGGAGAGGCAGCTCGCGCTCGCGGGCGAAGTCGCGCACCGCGCGGAGGTATTCCAGAGGGACGGCGCGCACGCTGTGCGGCGCGACGCCGACCCACGCGCCGCGCAAATCTCCGAGCGCCTCCGACGCATTAACTTCCGACGCTTCCTTCGCCAGCTCGCTCCGCAACGTCTCGGCGTGGCGCAGGTAGGTCTCCGCGTCCGTCTCGATGAAACGTCGCTGGCGCTCGTTCGGCGGGAGATTGAAGCCCGAGCGCGCGTAGGCGACGCGCAGGAGAGCGATGCGCAGCCCCGCATCGCGGGCGGCGCGCACCACCTGCTTTGCGAGCAGATTCGGTTCGGAATATTCCGCGCCCTCTGGCGTCCGGTGGAGGTAATGAAACTCGCCGACGGCGGTGATGCCGCCCAGCAGCATCTCCGTGAAGGCCATGCGCGAAGCGTCGTAGATGTCTTCGGGCGTGAGGCGCTCGGCGGCGCTGTACATCATCTCGCGCCATGTCCAGAAGGAATCCTGCCCCGCTTCGGCGCGATACTCGGTGCGCCCGCGGATGACGCGCTGGAAGGCGTGCGAATGCGCGTTGACCATGCCGGGCAAAAGCGCGCGCCCGTGCAAGCGGACGAAGCGCGTCTTGAAGGCGACCCGGCTCTCCGGCTCGCGCACGTTGAGCGTTTCGTCCCCGCGAGGCTCGCGCCCCAGCAGTTCCCGCAGCGGGCTTATGTCGAACGTCGAGATGATTCGGCCCGCCGAATCGCAGGCGAGCGCCATGCCGGGCTCGAAGCGCCCGTTGACGAAGAGCAGGTCGGGAACCCACGTGATGTTGTTGATGGCTGAAGCCATATCTTCATCTAGGAAACAGGTCAAGCTACCCCAGCTCGCAGGTCAGGAAGGGGGCTTGCCCCCGCTCAGAGGTCTGGCGGCACTCATCCTTAATTCTTTTCCTTCTCGGCTAAATTCTTTACGGCTTGCTTAAGTTTCTGCGCATCGTCAGGCCACCACCAATCTCGATCCACTTCCAACGGCTCGTCTTCCTTCAGATAAAACGCGCGATAGCTTGACCAGCGATAATCTCTGCTCGAAATCACCAGTCGGGCTTTGAGGGGGTTGGCGTGGATGTAATTAATTTTCTGCCAGACCATCCACGGACTCCACAACGGCAAATCTTTGAAGCTCTCCTGCCAAACTTGATGGATTGAGCCGTCAGCATCTGGCTTCTCGCGTGAAAAGTTGAACCCCCGCGCCGTTTTGATGATGTGTCTTGCTGAAAGGCTTTTCAACATACCAGCAAGCTCTTTGATACGCCCGTCGCGCGGATTCACGATTAAATGAAAATGGTCGGGCATCAAGACGTAGGCGACCAGCTTGAAAGGCCATTCCTCCCGCAGCGCGGCGCAAACGTCGAGGAACGCCCGGCAGCAGGCCTCCTGCGTGAAGACAGGGGCACGACGATGAAGGCTTCCCGTGACGAAGTGTAAAGCTCCGGGCAAGTTTTGGTTTGACCACTTGCGAGCCATAGAGCGTTCAGAGCGGGGGCAAGCCCCCTTCCTGACCTGAGAGGCGGCGGGAATTGTCCGTTACAAGTGACAAGCCTCTGGGACCGAAAGTTTCAAACACTTCTCTAAGTTTCAATGCGTCCCAGAGAGGGTCACTTCGTGGCGCGCTGCTTCTCCGACCTGATCCACTCGTCAACGTTTCTTTCCAGCACGTCGAGCGGAACGGCGCCGGAGCCGAGCACGACGTCGTGGAATTCGCGGATGTCGAAGCGCGGCCCGAGTTCGCGCGCGGCCCGCGCGCGCAACTCCTTCAGTTTGAGCTCGCCGATCTTGTAGGCGAGCGCCTGTCCGGGGTTCGTGATGTAGCGGTCTATCTCATTGACGATGTCCTGCTCGGTCTTGGCGGCGTTGTCGAGGAAGTAGGTGATGGCGCGCTGGCGATCCCATTTCATGTGGTGCATGCCGGTATCCACGACGAGGCGGACGGCGCGCCACATCTCGTAGGTGAGCTGGCCGAACTTCGAGTAGGGGTCGTCGTAGAGGCCCATCTCTTCGCCCAGAGATTCGGCGTAGAGGCCCCAGCCCTCGATGAAGGCCGTGTAGCCGCCGTAGCGACGAAACTTCGGTATCTCTCCCAGCTCCATCGCGCGCGAGATTTGCAGATGGTGTCCGGGCACGGCCTCGTGCAGCGAGAGAGCCATCATCTCCCACTTGGGACGCGTCTCGGGCTTGTAGAGGTTGACGTAGTAGAGACCGGGGCGCGAGCCGTCCGCCGCGGGCTGGTTATAGTAAGCGGTCGTCGTGTCGGGCGCGCTCTCTTTGGGGATGGGCGTGACGCCGTAGGGCATGCGCGGCAGCGTCTTGAAGACCTTGACGAGGTTCGGGTCGATCTGCTTCGAGACGGCGCGGTAAGCGTCGAGCAGCTCCTGCGGGGTCTTGTAGTAGAACTGGTCGTCGGTGCGCAGCTTCTTGAAGAACTCCTTGTGCGTTCCCTTAAAGCCGACCCGCGTCATGACCTTCTGCATCTCGGCGCGGATGCGCGCGACTTCCGAGAGCCCCTTCTCGTGAATCTGCTGCGGCGTGAGGTCGGTGGTGGTGTAGCGCCGCGCCTGGAAGGCGTAAGCCTCCCCGCCGTTCGGCCACTGCCAGATGCCGACCTCATCGAAGGAGGCGGGCAGGTACTCGCCGACAAAATACTCCTTCAACTTGCGGTAGGCGGGGACGACCGACTGCGTGATGACCTCGCGCGCATCGCGGCGGAGCCGCTCCTGCTCGGGGGCCGGAATCGTGTCGGGGAACCCGGCGGCGAAGGGCTTGTAGAAGGGGCTGTCTTCGGCGCGCGCGACGATCTGGTTGTCGATTTGCGCGGGGACGCGCTTCTGCGTCACCTTCGGCCAGAGGATTTTGGCCCGCACTCCTTCGCGCATCAGCTCGATGGTCTGATCCAGCAGACGCGGCAGGGCGCGCAGGCGCGCCGTCCAGTCCTCGTAGTCCTTGACGGTCTGGAAGCGCAGCAGCTCGGCCAGCTCGTTGGCGGTCTGGACGCCGCCGCGCTGGTTGATGGGGAGGAGATAGGTGCGAAACTTGTACTCCTCGATGTCGGCTTCGAGGTCTTTGCGGAAGAGGTCGTAGTTGAGCTGGTCGGCGGGCGCGAGCCGCGCGCGTTCAATCGAGCGGAGGCGCTTCTGCGTGTCGAGCCGGTGCTGCTGGCGGCGCTCGACGGCTTCGAGACCGGCATCCTCCCAGCGGTCGTTGAAGCGCCGGTCGCCGAGCGAGGACGCAAACGTCGGGTACTGCTGCATCGTCCATTCCCACTCTTCATCGAACAGTTTGTGCAGCATCACGCCCGCGCCTCCTTTGGCTGCTTTAGCGTCCGCTTGAGGGCGCTGCGCCCCGGCGGGCGGCGCGTTGAAAATGAGCAGGGCGGCGAGCACGGCGAGCGTTAAGCTCTTCCACTTCGAGCGCATCGAGAGAGACCTCCGTTTGTCCGGGTGTGGGATTGTGTAAACCTTTCGAGAGACGTGCGGAAGGATACAACAGAAGGGGGCCGGGTGTCAGGAGCCGGAACGTGTGCCGGGTGTCGGTGTCCGCAGGCCGCGAGCCGATCAGGCGCACGTTGACCACCGCGGGCGCTGAAGCGCCGGCGCGTGGCGTTGTCTGTGATTGGCGAGACGTGGGTGCTGCCGGAGGAGGGTGGTTGAGGGTGACTGCCGGAGGCGTGTGTCTTAAGCCGTCTGCTTGATATGCGCGCGGATTTCCCTGAAGTCCATGCGCATTGCCAGCATCTCTGACCGCGTCATATTCGTCATGCTCTCAATGCGGTCGATGCTGAGTTCAACCCCAGCACGGAAAAGTTTGTTCTCTTCGCGGAAGCCTGTAACTTCGCCGCGAATCTCTTCGCGGAAGTCCTTGAAATCGCCACGAATCTCTTCGCCGAAGCTTTTGATGTCGTCGCGAATAGAATTGACCACCTCGCCCAGAGCGTTGACACGCTCAAGGACGATCTCAATCGTCGGTCTTGTGGACAGGTCTTCAGACATCTTTCCTATATCTCCCTGCATGAAAGGTTACCGCCGTTTGACTTCCGTAGTCAACGGACGAATCTCTCAAGAACGGCGGGCGCAGAGACCCGAAGAAGACAGGGAGCGCGGGACGAAAATTCGTCCCGCGCTCCCTGTCTTCCGTCACGAGCGTCCGCTTGACCGCTCGTTCCGTACCCTGCCGCTTACGGGGCAAAGCGGCGTCGGTACTCGATGGAGTCGATGAAGGCTTTGACCATCTGCGCGTGGACGAAGTTGCCGCCGTTGTCGTCGAGTTTTCCTAACCAGAACTCCCACCCCCGGAAGTCTGTGTCCGGCCCCTCGTTCGGGTTTCGTCGCAGGTAGCCGAAGTACTGCATCAAGACGAACGCCTTATTGAGTTCGGCTCTCTCCAGTTGCGCGTGTTCCGCCACTCTGCGCAGCACGCTCACCCTTCCGGTGTCGTCGTTGTTCGCGGTCAACAGTTCAATCAACTGCGCTCGTTCGTCGGCTGAGAGAACATTCCCGGCGTTCGTGTTGAGAGCATCCACGAACTGCTCCGGCGTCGTGCCTTGCGGGTACGAGGACGTGAAGCGGGTGCGCGAGACGAACTCCTGAGCGAAGGCTGCCTTGTTGCTTTCGAGCAGCGCCGCCCAGCCAGCCGCCCCGACCACGACGCCGCGCCCGATGCGTTGCGTGTCGGGCAGAAGCTCTTCACGACTCAGTGGCACGGGCGCGCCTGCCATGTCGCCGTAGGCCGCCTTGTAGATGCGGTAGACGAGATAGCCCGTCTCCTTGAACTCGATGGAGAGGAAGAAGGCCGCCGAGACATTCTGCCGCTTGTCCTCGACGCACTGCGCGTCGCCGGCGCACGAAGTTATCTCGTTCGACCAGAAGTTCATGCCGCCCGCGTCGGGCTCGCGTCCGAGAAAGTCGAGGTAGTGCTGGCGGACGAAGAAGCGCGCGTCGTCGGAGGGGTTGCCAGCCGCTGCGGGCGCCGGATTGCCCTTGATGGAGAAGAGGACGGCGGACGCCGCGCCGAGTTGCGGGCCTCCGGTCGGGTTGCTGAGCTTGAGCATGAAGGTCTCGTCCGACTCCTCGTAGGCGTCCTCGATGAGGGGCACACGGACTTTCTTCTCCGACTCGCCCGCGGCGAACTGGAGCGTGCCGCGCGCGGCCATGTAGTCGTAGCCTTCGCGGGCCGTGCCGTCCGCGGTCTCATACTCGACCGTGGCCGCCGAAGAGAGATCGCCCGCGCGGCGGACGGTGATTTCAGCCGCCACGTCCGGCTCCGCATATGACGCGCTCTCGGCGACAATGTAGATGGACGGCGGCGGCGCGGGAGACGGCACCGGCGTCGGAATCGGAGTCGGCTCAGGAGTCGGCTCAGGAGTCGGAGTCGGTGTCGGTGTAGGTGCCGGCGGCACAGGCGTCGGGGTCGGCGTCGGCACGGGCGAGCCGGTGAAGTCGCCGGTCGCGTTGCCGCTCAAGTTGGTGACCGTGAGCTGCGCCGGGGCGAAGGTGTAACCATTCTTCGACGGTGTGACGGTGTAGCCGCCGCCGGAGGTCGCGCCGGTGAAGAAGTACTTGCCGTCGTCGCCGGTCGTGGCCGTCGCTGTGCC
>JAIVJM010000038.1:12063-24011 GCA_020199995.1 Acidobacteriota bacterium
CGCGAGCCCCGCGCCGCCCGTGCCGCGCACCGCGCCGCCGATGGAGTAAGTCGGGGTGGGGGTCGGAACGGGAGTCGGCACCGGCGTCGGGGCCGGAGTCGGAACAGGCGTCGGAGTCGGAGTGGGCGGCACCGGGGTCGGGGTCGGTGTCGGCGGTACAGGCGTCGGCGTTGGCGTCGGCGGCACCGGTGTCGGCGTCGGAATAGGAGTCGGCGTCACGGCGACGGCGTAGAAGTGAGCGCCGGGGCTCGTGCTGAGCCCCTCGAAAGTCTGGTGCGAGGGGGTGAAGATGTAGCCGGGCTTCGAGGGCGTGACGGTGTAGTTGCCGCCAGCCTGAAGGCCGTTGAAGTAGAAGTTGCCGCTGCTCAGGTCGGTCGTCGTCACGGCTGAGGCCGAGCCGCTAAGCGTGACGGTGACGCCGCCCATGTTGGCGCCCCTCGGGTCGCCGAGCGTGATCAGGCCGCTGATCGTGTAGGTGGGCGCCGGCGTCGGGGTGGGGGTCGGAGTGGGAGTGGGTGTCGGCGTCGGCCCGGCGTCCGGCCCGTTGACGAGCTTGACCGTGACGAAGTCGAGGCTGTGGCCGGGGATTTCGGAGTCGCCGGTGAAGATGACGTTGCCCTGCGCGTCGAGCAGGATGCTGCGGCCGACGCTGTTCAGGTCGTTCGACGAGTCGCCCGAGTGGTACGGGTTGTCGAAGAGGTGGACCCACGCGCGCGTGCCGTCGGTGCGGTACTTGATGATGACGACGTCGTCGTCCCACGCGCGCATCGAGGTGAAGTAGGAGTAGGCGTTGCCCGCCGCGTCCACCACGATGTTGTTGTCGTTGTGCCAGCGCGAGGAGTACCCCGTGCCGCCGGCCGGCTCGGCGTAGATGTCCATCCACTGCACCGCGCCGTCGGCCACGCCGACCTTCAGCGTGAAGGCGTCAATGTTGCCGTCGGTCGGGTACTTCTGTATCCCCGTGACGTAGGCGTTGCCCGCGGGGTCAACGTCCATCGCGTACGCGGCGAGGCTGAGCCTCTGGCCGTCCTTGCGCGAGTAGTACGAGGCCCAGCCGAGCTGGCCGTCCGCGGCGTTGACCCTGAGCACGACCGGCTCGTAGCTGCCGGTGGACGAGGTGACTTCGGCGAGCACGTAGATGCCGTCGGCCGCGAGGCCGAGGCTCCAGGCCACGGCCTGCTCGGTGGCCGCACCGGTCGAGTGGACATACTTCCAGAGTAGGTTGCCCGCCGCGTCGTACTTGAAGAGATGGACGCGGCCGCCGTTCACGCCGACGACGTAGGCGTTGCCCGCCGCGTCCAGCTTAACGTCCTGCGCGGAGCCCCCGGCCTCGGTGCGCGACCAGAGGACGTTGCCGTTGGTGTCGTACTTGATGGTCACGATGGAGCGGCCGTCAAAGCTCGCCCCCTCGCCGGCCACGTAGACGTTGCCCGCCGCGTCCACCTCAAGGGCCGAGGGGTATTCGGTGAGGCTCGAAGGGCCGTTGTAGCTCCTGCGCCAGAGTTCGTTGCCCGCGGCGTCGTACTTGATGGTCAGCCAGTCGCGCTCGCGCGCCGTGCCGCCCCAGATCTGGCCCGTGACGTAGGCGCTGCCTGCCGCATCCGTCTCGATGTCATACGTCGAAGTCTGGTAGCGCCCGCCGCCGTCAACGACGCGCGCCCAGAGTTCGCGGCCCGCGGGGTCGTACTTGACGACCGCGAAGTTCATGCCGGTGCCGCCGGTGACGAAGGAGTTGCCCTCGCGGTCGAGCGCGAGCATCGTGCGGCCGTCGAGGCCCCTATTCGGCGAGCCGTAGTAGGAGGCCCACGCCACCGGGGGCGCGCCCGCCGGGCGCGGCTCGGGCCGCTTGCCCGTCATGTTGACGCCCGTCACGTCGGTCGTCAGCTCCACGAGGCCGTTGACCGGCGTGTTGTGGAAGGAGAAGTCCGGGTGGTGCGTCTCGACAAAGTAGGTGTAGTGCCGCTCGATCTTATCGAAGTTGTAGCGGCCGTCGGCGTCGGTCGTCGTCGTGCGGACGGCGATCGGCTGCATGCGGCCCACGCGCTCCAGCAAGACCGTAACGCCCGCGATGGGCTTGCCGTCGGGCTCAGACGCGCGCCCGTCAATCTTGTGCAGCGCCGTCTGCCCCTCGCCCACCGCAAAGGAGACGTACTCCGACGGGAGGCTGTTGCCCTGATCGTCCCAAGCGCGCGCGAGGACGGTGTAGGTGCCCGCGGCCACGCCGCGCCAGACACAGGTGTAGGGCGCGGCGATGGCCGCGCAGACCGCGCCGGTGCGCGCCTCGTAGAACTCGACTTTGGTGACGCGCCCGTCGCGCGGGTCGGCCTCGGCCGTCAGCGTCACGTCGGCGGGGGCGGGGAACCACGCGCCGTTGGCCGGGCTCGTCATCTTCGGGAGCGGCGGCCAGTAAGTGACCTGGACATGGACCGGCTCGGAGGTCGTCTTCAGGCCCTGCTCGTCGTAGGCGACGGCGTAGAGCGTGTAGTTGTCGTTGGGCACGTCCTCAGCGACGGCGCTGTAGGGCGCGGTCGTGTCCGTGCCGATGAGCTTCGCCGTGCCGCGCGCAAAGCGGTAGAACTCGACCTTCGTGACGGGGCCTTCGGCGTCCGAGGCCTCGGCCGTCACGGTGATGTCCGAGAGGTACGCGAAGCTCTCCCTCTGCGGGGGGCTGGTCATGCGGACGCTCGGCGCGGTGTTGGGGGTCGCGCCCTCCGGCGTTGTGTCCACGGCGTAGAAGTAGGAGTAGACGTTGCTGTTGTTGCCGTCGCCAAGGATGTCGGTCGCGATGTAGACCGTCTTGCCGTCGGCCGAGAAGAGCGGGCGCGAGTTCGGGACGATCTGCCCGTAGTCGCCGAAGCCCGGCTCGTGCGCCAGAAGCACCTTCCACAGGGACTGCCCCGTGGCGACGCTGACAGCCTGAAAGAAGGTCAAACCGCTGAGAGAGGCACGCCCGCCCACAAAGACCAGATCGTTCGAGGGGCTGACGGCGGGGTCGTAGATTTGGGTCCCCTCGGAGAAGCGCCACTTGGCCGTCCCGTCCGGGTTCAGGGCGTGCAGCGTCGCGTTGTTCCGCACGATGTAGGCGGCATTGTCGGAGCCGACGGAGGAGGCCGAGACTAGGCTGTTGGGGGACTCGTTGAAGTTCCACACCTGCTTGCCCTGCGGGTCGTAGGCGGTGAGGCTCCCGGAGGGCGAGCTGACGTGAATGTTTCCGTTAGGGCCGACGGCGGCCTGGAACGAGGCGCCCATGCCGGCGGCGATGGCCGGGACGCTCCAGCGCAGGTCGCCGCCGAGGCTGTAGGAGTGAAGATTTGATAGCGAGTCGAAACCGAAGTACATCTCGGACGGGCCGAAGACGATCTCCTGGCCCCGCGTCGTGGGTGGGTTTTCGAAGAACCTCCCGCGCTGGTAAAGCAGGTTGCCCGCGGGCGAGAGCGCGAAGAGGCCGAGGCCGCTCAGGTCGGTGATGGCGTAGATGTTGCCGTCGGGGCCGACGTTCGGGCCGGCGATAATCGAGTCGCCCGTGCCTCTGAACACCCACTTCTCCGTGCCGTCGGGGTTGACGGCGTGAATCGCACCGACGCTGCCGAGCGTGCCGTCCGGCTTGTCAACGAGCGAGGCGACGTAGATCGTGCCGTCCGCGCCGACCGTGACCGGCCCGTAACCGCCGCGCAGGCCCGCACGGTAAATCCACTTCAGAGCGCCGTCGGGGGCGAGCGCGTACAGCGCGCCGGCGACGTCGTTAACGTAGATCGTGCCGTTGGCGCCGACCGCCGGGCGTGTGACGGCGTAGTGGGCGTCCATCGTGAAGCGCCACCGGATGCGGTCGGCCGCCGCCGGGCGCAAAGTGACTTCGACCGGCGCCGTGTTGCTCGCCCCGCCGCCCGTTACGACCTTCACCGAGACGCTGCCGGTCGGGGTGGCCTCCGAAACGTATGCGGTAATCTGCGTGTCGCTCCAGCGCGAGACGTGGGCCGCCGCGCCGCCGACCTCAACCCTGCCCCCCGGCTGGGTTGCGCCGAAGCCCGTGCCGCTGATGAGGAGTCGTCCGCTGCGCGTCGCCGTGCCGGCTGACAGCGACGTGATTTGCGGCGCGGCAAATGCGGCCGTGCGTCCGACGGGGGCGCCCCACCAGAGCGCTGCGGCCGACAGCAAGAGCAGGGCGACCGGCGAGAGGAATCCGGACTGCGAGTAGAACGGTCGTCGAGACATACTTTCTCCGAGATTGCGAGGTTAAGCCGGCCCGGGTGCGCGCCGGAGATAAATTAATGATTGCGCTGATGATTACAAGTTAAGCCCGAAACGGGCGCGGGGGGTGAGAGCTTTATGAGATGTTCATGCCATGCAAACCCCGAAACCCCTTGCCCGAAAGCGTCGAAAGAATTCAAAAGCGGGAGACGTTTCAGATGAAGAGGAGGGGATGCCGATTGCATCCCCTCCCCCTCCCCCCTTGATAAACCGTCGTTCATTTTCTCGATTACCACTGGAAGCGGTCGCGGTACTCGATGGAGTCAATGAAGGCCTTGACCATCTGCGCGCGGTGGAAGTCGCCGCCGTTGTCGTCGAGCTTCTTCAACCAGAAGTTGAAGCCGCCCATGTCCACGTCCGCGCCTTCGTTCGGGTTGCGGTGGAGATAGCCGAAGTACTGCATCAGGACGAAGGCCCGGTTGCTCTCCCGCTGCCTGAATTCGGCGTTGTCGGCGACGCGGCGCAGCACCTCGGCGCGCGTCAAAGCTCCGGTGCGCAGTCCTTCGACGAGGCTGAAGCGTTCCGGCGTCCCCGTCGCGAGGCCCGCGTTCTGAAAGAGCGCGTCCACATACTGCTCGTTCGACATCGCGCCGTAGATGTTCTGGAACGCGGCGCTCGCGACCCAGCGCGCGGCGGCGGTGCGCTTGTTGTCTTCGAGCTTCTGCTGCCAGCCCGGCGCTCCGACGACGAGCCCCTGCGCGGCGGCCTGCATCTCGACGAGGAATTCGTTGCGGCGCGGCATCACGCCGAACGAAGCCTTGTTGAAGCGGTAGAGCATGTAGCCCGTCTCCTGAAACTCGATGGAGAGAAAGAAGGCCGCCGAGGTGTTGACCCTCATTCCGTCCACACACGACGGGTCGCCTCCGCACTTCTGGATTTCGTTGGACCAGAAGTTGAGGCCGCCGTCGTCGGGCTCGCGGTCGAGGAAGTCGCGGTACTGCTGCTCGACAAAGAGCGAGGTGTTGTCAATGTCGTTGCCGCTGACGTTGATGCCGGCGGTGTTGAAGACGCCGCTCAGGATAGTCGCGCCCGCCGCGTTCGAGACGACGACCGTCGTGGTGTTCGTCACTACGGGGACGAACTGGCCGTGCTCGGTCTCAAGCTCAAGCTCGTTTTCGAGCGTCGAGCGAAGCACGAGGTCGCCGACCTTCTGTCCGTCCACAAAGACTTGGAGGACGGTGCCGACGGGCAGGTTGACCTTCTCGACCTCGACGTTGAAGTCGCGCCGACCGTCGCGCGAGCGGAACCTCGCGTGGCCCTTGGGCACGAGGCCGTTGATGGCCGCGCCCGCGAGCCGCGCCTCGATGCGGACTTCGCTGCCGCCGCCGCCGCCGCCGGTGTCGCCGCCGGGGGTCGGAGTGGGCGAAGGCGTCGCGCCCGGAGTCGGGGTGGGCGTGGGCGCGATGTTGGAGAAAGAGCCCGCGACGATGGTCGCGCCCGCCTGATTTGTGATGACGACGCGCGTCCTCGAATTAACCTGCGGGACAAACTGGCCGTCCTCGGTCTTGAGCCTCAGCTCGTCGCGAAGCGCGCCGGTGAGCGTGATCGTCCCGACCTTGACGTTATCGACGAGCACGTTGAGCACGGTGCCGACGGGCAGGTTGACGTTCTCGACGCGCGCTTTGAATTCGCGATTGCCGTCCGGTTCGATCTCGTACTCGGCCTCGCCCTTCGGCGTCTGCCCGTTGATGGCCGCGCCAGACAGGTCGGCCTCGATCTCGTTCATCACGAACGGGGTCGGAAGAGGAGTCGCGCCGGGAGTCGGCGTCGGAGAAGGCGTCGCGCCCGGAGTCGGAGTCGGGCTCGGCGTAGCACCCGGAGTCGGCGTGGCGGTGGGCGGAGACTATGCCGCCGCCCGACTGTCTGGTGACGGCGACCGGCGTGCCGATGTTGACCTGCGGGACGCTCTGGCCGCGCTCGGTCTCAAGCTCGATTTGGCCCGCGCGGAGCGAATCGAGCGTGATCGTGCCGATTGATTGGTTGTTGACGAGCACGTTGAGCACGGTGCCCGCGGGCAGGTTAACGTCCTCGACCTCGACTTCGAGCTTGAGGTCGTTGTTGGGCCGCTGCCTGAATTCCGCCTTGCCCGACGGGCTCGCGCCGTTGATGACCGCGCCGGAAAGTCCGGCGGTGATGATCGTCTCGTCATCGCCCGCGAAGGCGGGGCCGACGGCGAGCGCGGCGAAGGCCATCAAGAGCGCGAGACACGCGACCGCGGCACGCTTGAAGGATGAAAGGAATAAACTATTGTTGCGATTTTTCATGGTCTCTTTTCTGCTGCCCATTGTTCTTTACTCCGGGTGATTCTCTAATAAAACCCTCAGGGACGGGGAGCCTCAGCCACACCTACAGTGCGGCGGGCCGGGAGGAAAATACACGGCGTCAAAATTAAGTCGCATTTGTTGACGGGAGGCGGAAACGGCGGACTTCGCGTTATCATACTTCTTTCAAACGCGCGCCGGGACGCCGCGCTAAAGGAAGGGCCGAATGAAGAGAGACGATTTCGACGAAGGCGAAGGGATGCAGACAAAGGCCGTTCACGCGGGCAAGGAGGTCAACCGGACGCACGCCGTGAGCTCGCCGATCTGGCTCACGACGGCGTTCCGTGCGGACTCGTCCGAGCGCTTCGCCGGGCTCGCAAAGGAGGTGAGGCCGCAGGAGTTCTACACGCGCTACGGCAACCCGACGCACCGCGAGGCCGAGACAAACATCGCGGCGCTCGAAGGCGGCGAGGCGGCGCTCCTCACGGCCTCCGGGATGGGCTCGGTCTTCGTCGCCCTGATGTGCGCGCTCGGGCAGGGCGACCACGTCGTCGCGCAGCGCAACCTCTACTCCGGCACGGCGACGCTGCTCTCTGATGTTGCGCCGCGCTTCGGCGTCGAATGCACGTTCGTTGACCAGACGCGCCCCGAAGCCTTCGCCGAGGCGCTCAGGCCCGACACCAAACTGATCTACACCGAGACGCCCACGAACCCCCTCATGCAGCTTACGGATTTGCGCGCCGTGGCCGACATCGCGCGCGCGCGCGGCGTCAAGACGGTCGTGGACAACACCTTCGCCACGCCCTTCAACCAGCGCCCGCTCGAGCTGGGCATTGACGCGGTCGTCCACAGCGCGACCAAGTATCTCGGCGGCCATCACGACATCACCGCCGGGTGCATCGTCGCTTCGCGGAAGTTTATCGAAGAAGCGTGGCGCTTCTCGCTCGTCGCGGGCGCGACGATGAGCCCGTTCGACGCGTGGCTTTTGCTGCGGGGGTTGCGCACTTTGCCCCTGCGCGTCGAGCGTCAGAACGCGAACGCGCTCGCGCTCGCGCAATTCCTCGAACGCCACCCGAAGGTCGAGCGCGTCCACTACCCCGGCCTCGAATCGCACCCGCAGCACGAACTGGCGCGGCGGCAGATGCGCGGCTTCACGGGAATGCTCGGCGTCGAACTCGGCGGCGGCTACGAGACGGCGGAGCGCTTCATCTCGTCGCTCCGGCTGGCGACTTACGCGGCGAGCCTCGGCGGCTACGAGACTCTGGTCGTCCACCCGGCGGCGATGTGGGGATTCCAGCTCTCGCCCGAACAGCGCGAGCGGATGGGCGTCAGCGAGAGCCTCGTCCGCATCTCCGTCGGCCTCGAAGACGAGCGCGACCTGATGAAAGACTTCGAGCAGGCGCTGGCGCAATCTTGAAGCGGACTGAAACTTCCCGATGAGTTTCGACTCGACAGTCCTGCTGGCCGTCGCCATCCTCTTCGTCTCGACGTTCGTGCGCTCGGCGCTCGGGTTCGGCGACGCGCTGCTGGCGATGCCGCTGCTGGCGCTCCTGCTGGGCGTGAGGGTGGCGACGCCGGTGGTGGCCTTCGCGGCCTCGACCATCGCGTTGACGATTCTCCTGAGGCACTGGCGGAGCGTGGACGTGCGCGCGACATGGCGGCTGGTCGCGGCGTCGCTCGCGGGGATTCCGTTCGGGCTGTTGCTGCTCAAGCACGCGCCCGAGGGGCCGGTGAAGATGGTGCTCGGCGCGCTCCTGATTCTGTATGGTCTTTACAGTCTGGTCGCGCCGCAGCTCCCGGTCGTGCGCGGCGAGCGGCTGGCTTACGCGTTTGGGTTCGCAGCGGGCGTGCTGGGCGGGGCTTACAACACAAACGGCCCGCCGGTCGTCATCTACGGGGCGCTCAAGGGCTGGCCGCCGGAGCATTTCCGCGCCACGCTTCAGGGCTGCTTCCTCGTGACCGGGCTCATGATCTTAATCGGGCACGGGGTGGCCGGTCTCTGGACGCCGCAGGTCTTACAACTTTACGCGTTCTCGCTCCCGGCCATCATGCTCGCCATCTTCGCCGGAGAGAGACTCAACCGGCGCATCCCGCGCGAGGCCTTCAGCCGCGTCGTCTACGCGCTCCTCGTCGTCATGGGCGCGCTGTTTCTGATTTAAAAACCGTAAATCGTGAATAGAAAATCCACGTTCTTTCTGGTCACGATTGACGATTCACGATTGACGGTTTTAAAGGATGTGAGATGAGAAAACTTCACTACCACCGTGTTGATGTGTTCACCGACCGCGCGTTTGGCGGGAACCCTCTGGCCGTCTTTGCGAACGGTCGGGGACTTTCGACAGAGGTCATGCAGGAGATCGCGAAGGAGTTCAATTTGTCGGAGACGACCTTTGTGCTCCCGCCCGACGATCCGAAACATGATTGGCGCGTCCGCATCTTCACGCCCATGAATGAACTCCCGATGGCGGGCCACCCGACCGTCGGCACCTCCTTCGTCCTCGCCCGCGAGCATCTCATCGAGCATACCGGGACTGAGACCACGATCACGCTCGAAGAGGGCGTCGGCCCCATCCCCGTCCGCGTCGAGTTTCGTGAGGGTCAACCCGTCTATGCCGAGATGAGCCAGCCGCTCCCCACCTTCGGCCCGCGCCTCGCAGACGCCCGCGCCGTCGTCGCCGAGATGCTCTCGCTCGAAGAGTCGGACATTGACGCCGACCTGCCCATCGAAGTCGTCTCGTGCG
Source organism: Acidobacteriota bacterium (assembly GCA_020199995.1). Lineage (GTDB taxonomy): Bacteria > Acidobacteriota > Blastocatellia > Pyrinomonadales > Pyrinomonadaceae > JAIVJM01. The sequence continues at coordinate 21,314 of JAIVJM010000038.1, forward strand.
GCGTCCCTTTCCTCTACGTGCCGCTCCGCAGCCTCGACGCCGCGCGCCGCGCGAGGCCCCGCGCCGACTTGATGGAGCGCGCGCTGGAAGGCATCGTGCCCCCCGCGGTCTTTGTCTTCACGCGCGAGGTGGAGCACGCGGGCTCGACCGTTCACAGCCGCATGTTCGCCCCCACGTTAGGCATCACGGAAGACCCGGCGACGGGCGGCGCGAGCGGGCCGCTCGGCTGCTATCTCGTGCGCCACGGCGTCGTCGAAGGCGGCGCGGCGGCGGCCAATATCGTCAGCGAGCAGGGGATCGAGATGGGCCGCCCGAGCTTCATCAAAATCAGAATCGAAGAGAGCGGCGGCGAGGTGAGCGGCGTCAAAGTCGGCGGCCAGTGTCACTTTATGGGCGAAGGCTTTATCGAACTTTAGAAGCATGAAAAAACTCCTGCGCATCTTTTTGTTGTTCCTCGCATTTGTCGCCGTGGCGTTCGCCGCCTTCTGGTACGCGCGGCCCTACGACCTCGACTTCGCCGACCAGCGCGCGCTCGTCCCGCACTCGGAACGCAGCCGCTTCGTCGAGATAGACGGCGTGCGCGTTCACTTTCAGGAGAAGGGCAGCGGCCCCCCGCTCGTCCTGCTCCACGGCAATAACTCTTCGGTCTATACGTGGAGGGATGTCTTCGACGAGCTGGCCGCGCACCACCGCGTCGTCGCCGTTGATCTGAAGGGGTTCGGGTTCACCTCCAAGCCGGCGGGCGACTACCGCGTCGAGGCGCAGGCCGCGCTCGTCGTGCGACTGATGGACGAGTTGAAGATCGAGAGCGCCGTGTGGTGCGGCAGCTCGTTCGGCGGCGGCATCGCGCTGGCGGCGGCGATTAATTACCCGGCGCGCGTGCGGGGGCTCGTCCTCGTCGATAGCGCCGCCTTCTCAGAGCACCGCGGCGCGTCGCTTGCGCCCACCTTCGTCAAGTGGCCCTACATCGGCGCCGCCGTCTCGGCGCTCGCGCTCACGTCGGACTCGCTCGTGCGCGAGGGGTTGAAGCAGAGTTTTTACGACGACTCGAAGGTGACGAACGAACGCGTCGCGGCCTATTACCTGCCGCTCACCACGCGGGGCGGGCAGTACGCCGCGCGGCGCGTGCGCGTGCAGCGTCACTTCGAGCGCGTCGAACAGTTGCTCGGCAAGGTGACGCAACCCGCGCTCCTCATCTGGGGCGCGGAAGACCGCCTCATCCTGCTCGAGGACGGCAGGCGCTTGCAGTCGAGCCTCCCGAACTCACGCCTCGTCGTCTTCGACGCTTGCGGCCACCTGCCGCAGGAAGAGATGCCCGAACGCTTCACGCGCGAAGCGCTCGACTTCACCGCGAGGCTCAAGACCGCAAGCCCGACCGTGAGCGAGGGCGTCCGCAACAGTAAGCAGTAAGCAGTAAGCAGTAAGCAGCAAGCAGTAAGCAGTAAGCAGGCCAGCCCGGTCAGCTTAGACTGCTTACTGCTTACTCTCGGACGCCCTCGCTCACGGTCGGGCTTGCGGCCGGTTTCGGATTCGCCGGGCACGGCGCGACCGTGGCGCGCTTGATGCGGACGGGCTTCGACGGCTTATCGCCTTCGAGGTCGGACTGGTTAATGGCGTCCGCCGCCTCCACACCAGCGCGGACGCGCCCGAAGGCGGCGAACGTGCCGTCGAGGTGCGGGCCGTCGCCGACGAGGATGAAGAAGTGCGTGGTGGCGCTGTTCGGCTCGGCGGAGCGCGCCATCGAGACCACCCCGCGCACGTGCTTGACCGCGTTCGGCTCGTCCGCCACGGTGCGTCGCGAGCGCCGCGCGAACTCGTGCGTCATCTTTTCGCGCGTCGAGAGGTCGCCGCCCTGCACGACGAAGCCGCGCACCACCCGACTGAACGTGGTCGTGTCGTAAGCGCCCGTCGCAGCGAGGTTGAGGAAGTTGCGCGCGGTTTCGGGCGCGGCCTCGGCGAGCATCTCGATCTCGATCAAGCCCGCCTCCGTCTCGAGCGCGACGCACTGCGCCGCCAACTTCTCGACCGGCGCACCGTCAAACGGCTCTGCCGGCGGCGCGGCCTCGGGACGCGCGTTGGCCTTCTTCGACGCCGGGGCCGCTCCCTGACTCTGCGGCGATGCCGACGACGACGCCGCGGGCTGCCCCTGCGCGGACGGTTGCGACCGCTGCTGCGGCTGCTGCTGCGGCTGCCGCCGCGCATGGGCCGCCGGGATAAGACACGTCAGGCACAGGAACGAAACGAGCAGACGAGGCGCGAGGAACACGTCGGTTGTCTCCCTATCAGGAATTTTGGATGGCGCGGATAACGCTCGGCCCTCCCTCGGAGGAGTCGCTCGGTCCGCCTTAAGTAGGATAAGCACGACGGCAAGCCGACCGCAACCCCGGAGTGTGGAGGCCGCGCAACGTCAATGTTAACGCCCGGAATATTGACACCTCAAGTCCTCGGGTCTACTCTGTGGCCGTCTCAGTGGCATTCGACATCGGACGTTCCTCGTGGCTCTTCCGATTCAAAGCCCTGACAGGAGCGCCTCTCTCGTCGTCGCCCTCACTAACTCCGTATCACCCATCGAACCCGGGGCTTGAAACCTCGCCGCCTTGCGGAACTTCACTTCGTAGGAGGCCCGTCTATGAACTCACGCACAAAGCTCCTCGCGCTCGTCTCGATCTTTCTCCTCCTGTTGGGAATGCGCGCCGCC
>JAIVJM010000322.1 GCA_020199995.1 Acidobacteriota bacterium
AGATGATAGTGAGCGCGGCGAGGCCGAGCCAGAAAGTCCAATTGACCGGCGCGCTGACGACCGTCACGGGAAAGTCGGCAGCGAACCCGCGGTTATCGCCCGTCATGCGCACGTCGAAGATGATTTTGTAGTCGCCGTCGTCGCCAAACTCGTAATGCACGCCGTAGGAACCGGCGCCCTCGGCGTGCGCCGCAATCTTGTCCGCGACCGACTGCCCAGCGGCGGTCGTGACACGGGCGGTGACGTTCGCGCCCTCGATGGGTTGCGGGTCGCTGCCGCCGAAACCGCCCTCGACCTGCTCCGAGAACTCGACGACGAACTGCGTTTCCTCGCCCGCGCGCGGGTCGGCGGGCGACTGCCGCAAACGCACGCGGAATTGCCCGGCTGGCGTCTGCAAGTTGCGCTCCGCAGTGCGCACGCTCGCTACTGCGGCATTCGCCCCCGCCGCAGCGCCTTTCTTCATCTCCGCCCCGTTGTGCCCTTCGTCGGCCTTAACGGAAAAGGGCGCGGGCGCAAAAGCGAGCGCGATTGTGAACACGAACGCCGCCGCGAGGATGGAGCATGACGTGCGCGAATGAGGTTTCGCGACCTTCATAAAAGTGGGACGGCTGCGCGGTCTGCCGTGATGAATGTTGATTGCCATTTTAGTGACTATGTTTGCCACCGTAGAGTGTCTGCATAGTCACCGCATCTTGGCGTATTGCGGCGGCAACGGCGCGTGCCATCGCTTCGTCCGCGCCGTTGGCTTTGAGGTCGCCGCCGACCTGAAACTTGTCGTCATGCCCCTTACCTTTGAACCCGTCGAGGAACGCCTGCGGCACCCCCTCGGCGCGCACTTCGCGGATGTACGGCACTCCGTTCCGGCTGTCGTAAATGACGACCATCTCCTTGCCGTTGGCCTTAACCAACGTCGCCGCGCCAATCTGTTTGCGCGTGCCGCCCGCCGTCGAGAAAGCGAGGTAAGAGTGGTGGTCTTTGTCTGCCACCTTCGTGCCGGTCTCTTTCTCAATGCTGGCAATCTGCGCATCGGAGATGTCTTTATGCTGCGTCGTAATAGATTGGGCATCGGGTAAGGCGGCGCGGACGCTCGCCGGCGCGTCGGAGTTCGCCGCATCGCCCCCATGACCAGCTGCTCCGGTTGATAATGCATCGTGGTTGTGCGGGGAGGCACCCGGCGCGTCCGTATGTCCGGCGGGCGAGGCAGATGGCGTGGTGGTCGTGGCTGTCGTGTTTGTCGTCGTCGTGCCACCCGAACAAGCGGCGGCGGCGACTGGGAGCGAAACCAGAAGTACGATGCCTGCTAACTTTTTCATTGGTGCGATTCCTCTTCTCATTTGAATTGAGTTTATCTACTTTCCTACTTGTTGTCTTTATGGCCTTGCGGCGCGGACACGGGGGACATCATCGTCGTTGTCAGGCCGGTGTAACCCTGCCTAGTCGCCTTCAGCGAAAGGATGGCGCGGCGGAGCGCGCCCGCATCCGGCTGAGGCGTCCCGTCGGGCAGCACCGAGGTTTGTGCCGGAGCGAATCCGTTCGCCGGCAGGGGTGTGCCCAGTGCGCGCTCAAGCTCTGCCAGCGCGGTGTAGTAATCGCGCAACGCCTCGTTGTATCCGGTCTCGCTCTCCACCAGACGCTGCTGCTGTTGCAGCACCTCGAAGATCGAGAACTCGCCCAAACCGTAGGCCGCGCGAACTGTCTCGACGTTCTTTTGCGATTGCGGGAGAATCCGCATCGCGTACAGGACGAGGGCTTCGGCTGCCGCGCGATAGCGTCGGTGCGCGAGCGCCACATCGCGGCGGATTGTGGCCTCTAAAAACTCTCGCTGGCGCACGGCCTCCGTGCGTTCGCCGACAGCAGAGGCGATCTCGCCCTGATTCTTGTTGAAGACGGGGATTTCCAACGCCACGCCAAACGTCAAGACATTATCTTTATCCACGATGTCGCCGATGCCTTCGATGTCGGTGACGCTATTCTCCCGTGTGTACCTGACTGACGCGGCGATGTTAGGCACGGCTTGCGACTCGGCGAGCCGGATACGAGCCGACCCCAGTTCCTCTCCCAGGCGGGCTGCCTGTAGGTCGGGTCGCTCGCGTAAAGCAATCTCGGTTAGTTCCGACACGTTCAGATCGAGGCGCGGCGGGCGATCCGGCAGCGGCGCGATCCTGAGCGGCTCGGTCATCTCGAACCCGGCGAGCGCTCGCAGAGAGATGATTTCACTTTCAAGCTCGGCGCGCGTGCGCGACACCTGCGCGCGCAGCCGGTCGGTCTCGACACTCACGAGACCCAGTTCCAGAGGCGCGACATCCCCCTCTTTCAAACGCTCATTCGTGACGCGTACCAATTCCTCGTTGATGACAATCAATCGTTCGAGAGTGTCAAGCTGGTTGCCTGCGGCGACGGCGCGCGCGTAAGCAGATCGAATCTCCGCCGCGAACTGCCGCTCAAGCGCGAGCACTTCGGCGCGCGTTCGTTGCAGGTCGAGGCGCGCCACCGCGACACGCTTGCGTCGTTTACCGCCAGTTTCAAAAACTTGTGAGACGCCAACGTCGAGTTCGCTTTCCCCCTCCCCGGCGAGGAATCTTGCCGACCCGTATTCGGCTTCTAACTCAGGGTTCGGCCGGAGCCCTGCCTGAATCAAACGTCCTTCCGCGATGGCGAGTCGCTGGCGCGCCGCCAGTAGGTCAGCGCGACGGCTGAACCCCGCCTCCACCAATCGCTCCACCGTCAGCCCGGACCCGTCTAGAAACTGACCGGACGAACGCTGGGCCAGCGGCAGCGTTATCGTCCTTTCCGCACCGGGAGAGGTTCCGGGTGAGGGCTGCGACGGATTCTGCGCGGCGGGGCGCGCTTCCTGCTGCGTCGTCTGCATCCGCGTCGCCTCTGTTCCCGGCGCAGGCGGCTGTTGCGCCCGTGTCGTTACTGCGGGCATCACGAGGGCGGCGGCGACAATGAGCAGGGACACGATGCCGCGCACCCTGATCGTTGGCCGTTCCCAGTCAGCGCCCCTCCGCCCGTTCATCCCGTTGTACAAGCTCACGCGGCGGCGGCCTCCCCCTTGATGCGGTCGCGACGCGCCAGCACTGTGGCGCGATAGAGGACTAAAACGAGAAAGCCGAGGCCGACGAGTATTCCCAGCGTGAGTAAGGCTGTACGCGCCCACGAAGACTCGCTCGTAGCCG
>JAIVJM010000154.1 GCA_020199995.1 Acidobacteriota bacterium
TGAGTACGACGAGCAAGGTGTAGCAGCGGCGTCGGGGGAAGTGAGTGAGTACGAGAGAGACGAGCAGACGGACGAGCAATACACTTTCGAGAATGAGGATGCGCTGGCGCGCTTCGAGCAGATCATATCCGAGCCGACGCAAAACAAGCTCAAACAATTCGAGCCGTCTATCACGGTCGTTGACCACGTCGGCTTGCCCCTCAGCGATGGTGAGTATGCTCTCCATCAGGGCGATCTCGTCGAACGTGGGACGTTCAACCCGCAGAAGATGGGGCGCGTGTACTTCGGCAACATCAATCCCGCCCGGCCATTCAAGTTCGAGGTGCGCGACCGCGTGTGTGCTATCCGCGCCGGAGCGTTCTTCGACCCGGATAATCCCGAGATCGAATACGGCGGCACTTGGTTCGACTGGACGCTGGTGCGCGACGATAAGCAGCCGAATCAGAATTTCTGGCCGCACTACCAGCGGGAAATGGACTTAGCCACCGAGGCCGAGGCCAAAGAAACCGCGCTCGGTCGAAGCGTAGACAGGTTTTTACAACACGAGCACATCACCCGCCGCCCGATTCAGTTCGTCAAGGCGTCGCTGACGCAAGTGAGCACGGTGCGCATCCGCGCTACTCCTGCAAGCCTGCGCGTCGGCCCCTTCGTGCGCTACACAGACCACCAGTGCGCGATGATCTGGCTTGAGACCGTCGCGCCCAGCATGGTTCGCGTGCGCTACAAGAAGGCGAGCGGGGGAGGAGAGTCGGCGCGCTACGACTCGACGGTGCGCGTCGGCGGTCGGCACTTTGCGGCGGTCGAACTCGTCGGACTGGAAGCCGACAAGTTCTACATTTACACGGTCGAACTCGCGCCGCTCCCTGCGTCCGGCTTGATTCCCGTCGAGCAAGAGGATTTTAAGAACGTCTTTCCGAAGCTCACGTCGGCGGTCGTCAGTTCGTTGAAAAAGCAACTCACGCCCTTGTCGCTCAGCAACAACGAGTGGCTCGCCTTCCGCACGCTGCGTCACACATACGATCAGGGTCTGCGGTTCGCCACGGGTTCCTGCCGCTGGTATCCCGGCGACAAGCGGGGCGGCAAGGACTGGGGGCCGGACATGCTCGACGGCCTCGGCGACTGGCTGCGCCTCCATCCGAAAGATCAGTGGCCGAATTTTCTGTTCTTCAGCGGCGACCAAATCTACTCAGACGTGATTGGCGACGACCACGGCGAGATGTTGATCAGGGGACGCTTCGCCGCCCGGATTCCGGGGCCGTCGGACGCGTCGATGTCCGCGCGCGACAAACTCGTTGATGGGGCGTGGGCTGGCAGGTTCGCGCACCGCTACCGGGCATACAAAGACCCCGAGCCGAAGCTCGTCGCATACGTCAACGACAGCCTGAAAAAGCTCGACGAGATATACCGGCGGCATCCCGTGATCAAGGACATCTATCACCGGTTTCCGGGAAACGATTCCAAGGAAAGTCGGGTACTGGCCTATCAGTTGATGAGCAGGCTGGCCTGGGGGCTGGGGGGCCAGGTGTCGAACGAGAAGACGTATGCCGAGGCGCGCAGTCTGCTTCAAACCGTGGACAAGTTGAATATGGGGGCCGGGTCGTACAGGGCGTTTGTGCCCCACTGGGAAGCCGGTTCCAATAAAGTTGTCCAGCGCCATCCGATGGCTCGCAGCTATCTCTCCCACAACTTCCTGCTGTGGGACATCCCGAACTTTGAACCTTTTCTCCCCACGGTCATAGCGGGCAGCAACATAGCCATCGTGCAGCCGACCAAGCGCGGGCATCTGGCGGCTGAAGATGGTCGGCACGCGGCGGACTTCGCGGAATTTTCGTACCTCTACGAACGCGCCTGGACCAGCTCCCGCAGCGTGCGCGTGCTGCTGGCGCATCTCCCCACGTTCCTCATCTTCGACGATCACGAGATGACCGACGATTGGAACTTCGACGTGTCTTGGGTGCGGATGATCCACAACGAGAAGGACGCCTTCCGAATGTGGCCGAAGACTTTGACCGACGGGTTAGTCGCTTACTGGGTGTATCAGGGTTGGGGCAACGATGCCCGTTCAAAGTGGAAGAAGAGCGACCCGCGTGTGAGCGCGCTCGACGACGCGCGACGACGGGGCATAGACGCTCTGCCGAAGTTGCGCGAGTGTATCCACCGCGCCTGCCTCATGCCGCCGCCGTTGAAGAACCCGGACGCCACCTACCAGACGGGGCTGACCCTCAACTGGCACTACCGGCTCCCGTTCAACCCGCCCTTCCTCGTTCCCGATTGCCGTTCGCGCAAGTTTCTCGCGCCCGCCGACGACAAGTTGAGAATCATCACACACGACGGCGCGCCGGAGAAGATGCCACAGTCGCAGACCATTGACCACGAACAACTGAAATGGATGCGCGAAATTCTCGTCCCGTGGAAACAGGGCGATAAGCAAGGCGGGTGGCGGGGCGGACCGGTGGCGTTTATCGCGCCCTCTACGCCATTGCTCATGCAGAAGAAGGTGATGAGTATCATGCAAAAGCCCGAATTGGGCGCAGAGCCTTGGGCCGATCTGAATTTGCCTTCATTGTTCGCAGCCATAGTCGATTCCACCGCGTTGGCTACAGGCCCTGACAGGCTGCTTCGCGTCTTCCGCAGGTCCACGGACTTGGAGCACATGATCAGGGACAGGAGCTGGCGCGACCTGTGGGGACTGGTCGATGATATGCGCAAGCAGGGCAGCCCGGTGAAGACGCTGGTGTTCGTGTCCGGCGATGTTCACCATAGTTATTGCATGACTGCCAATCTACCCGGTAGCGGGAGACCCAAACCGGAGTTGGTGCAGATCACCGCCTCGGGCTTGCAGACGAAGATTCGCAAGGAATTCAAAACCACACTCGCCGAGGCACTGTCCAAAAATGCGTTCAACTCGGGCAAGTACCGGCTCGTGCCGGGGTTCGTGTCCAAAGACGATGTCGGCGACCCCGATCTGGTGCTCTACGAAAACACGGCCGCGATGGTAGATGTCACCATGTCGCCCGAAGTGAAAGTGGTCGTCACTTATTACACGGTCGAGAACAAAAAGAAGCACGAGCACCGCTTCCGGTACACGTCCGGGGATGCCTACATGGAACGAGGCGAGCCTGCGGTGTTAGCCAACTATCGTCGCAAGCAGACGGGCGGCCTTAATCGCAGCGACCAGACCCGATTCAACCGTCTATCTATTCTTCAGAGGCCAGCGCGGAAAGCCCGTATCTTCAAGGCTACTCCGAAGATGTTTTGCTATCCGCCTCAGCGGGAGAACAGTCTTATCCAGATGAATTCCAGCTTCAAGATGAGCGAGCATCGCTAGAGGGTCGCGACGAGAAGCCGGATGAGGAATGGCTTGAGGTCGAGTATGACTTGCCGACGGGCGCGTCGCCGCTCGACGCGCTCTCGCACTCCGAACTCAAGGCCGTGCGCATCACCAGCACCTTCGAGACCGGGCGCGCGGGCAGCTTCGGCGGTCTCACCGGCAACTTCGACGGGCAGGGCGTCTCCTTCGGGCTGATGAATTTCGCCTGGAAAGCCGGTAGCCTGATCACGCTGCTCAAAGAGTTCATCCACGACCACCCGGCGGCCTTCGCCGCTGTGTTCGGTCCAGACGCTGCACGCTTTCAAGAGATGGTGCTGGCTACCAAGCCCGACCCGCAGAACCCCAAGCGACAGGTGCGCGATCTTGATCGCCAGATGGAGTTTGCGGGCAACGTCCTCAACGACGCGAACAATAAGATTCGCGAACCCTGGCGCGGCTACTTCAACCAACTTGAGGCCAACCCCGACTTCCGGCGCATTCAGGTCAAGGCCGTACGCAAGGCCGCCGAGCGTGCACGGTCCTGGTGTCGGTACTTCGACCTGAAAACGGAGCGCAGCTTCGCCTTCATGTTCGACCTCGTCTCTTCGCACGGAGGCGGTTGGCTGAACGCCGACAAATTCAAAGGCAAGCGACGGAAGCTGTTGCGCGCCATGCTTGAGGACAAGAAAACTCAGGTCGGTCGAGCCGAACTCACCGAGATCGAGAAGGAAGCACAAGAGGACGCCGAAGAGTTCGCCGAAGAATTCGCGGCTCTGGACGACGAGACGCCGTTCGGTGAAGAGAACGGGCAGAACGATCAACAGCCTGAGGTGCTCGAATGTTCCCCGTCTGCGCACGAAGCACAGACGGAGGAGTTAGAGCAACTGGAAAGCGATCCCGATGAGTCTTATCTCGACGCAGCGGAGACCGGGTTAGAGTTTGAGAACGGAGACGCCGTTGTCGTCTTTGCCGCACGCATCGTGAACAACAAGGATCGCACCGACAGCACACCGGCGGAGGCGGCGATCATCATTGACCGTTGGGGCAAGGCGGAAACGGCCAAGGTCAGCGGCGTGCGTCTCAAGGTTTACGAGTGCGACATCGGCGAGCGCGGACGGTCGGACACGCAGACGGCGAGCGATGTCCAGATTGCCGAGTTCACTCTGGACTTAGTGCCGAACCCCGAGTTCGTCAAGAACCCGACCTGGGCAGGCGTGCCGCACGTGACGATGTCCAACGTCAAGTGGGCTAATGCGACTCTGGAGAAGAGCTACAAGGCCACCTTGAAGCCCGACATGATCCTCTGGTTGGGGAAGAGGTCAATCCCCCTGTGGGTTCCCCGCGCGGACATCTTGGAGGATGGGAGCGCAGCCGAGATCGGGTTCGTGATCGAGGATCGCGAAGGGCACAAGGTCGAGCGCATCAGCATTGCGCAAGGCCAGGTCGCCAACGTCTCGCTCCCCAATTACCTACAGTTAATGCTTCAGCTTTCCGGTCGCTTCGACGACCCGCAACGCGACGCGGCGTTGGAGATTGACGGCACGAAGTTCGACGTGTTCCTCAATGGCAAGAACCGCCGCGCGTTCATCGAGAAGTGGCTTGACGAGCACCCCGCGCTCAAGGAGGCGGCCAACGAGCCTAACGCGAGCCTCAAGACCGGCGACATCATCAAAGCCTGGTTCATCATCCACGATGTCGGCGTCGGGGCGACGCTCGGTGACAAACGTTTCAAGGCCAGCCAGTCCGAGACGAAGAAAGGCGCAGTCCACGGCTTCCTCAACCGCGCCGGTTACTATGCGGCCACACACGACTTCAACACCAACCGGCAGGGCACTGTCTACGAGTTCCTGAGCAAGCGTGGACTCAAGATCGCGGGCGGCTTCACCATCAATATCGAGACCGTCCCAGACATTGAATCAGGCGTGAGCGATAAAGCCGATGGTTCGCACGGCGACCCTTCGAACGCAGACGTCTACGCGTCCATCGGTTACATACGCGTGAAGGGCAAGAAAGTAGACTATTACAAGTGGACGAAGGCGGCCTTCGACGTGCTGGCCGACCTCTACATCTTCGCCTCGGCACGCGCCCGACACCTGCTCACGATTACGGCTCATAAGGAAGTAGACCGCAACCTGGCACAGTCTGTAAT
>JAIVJM010000155.1 GCA_020199995.1 Acidobacteriota bacterium
GTAGAGGTTATAGCCGAGGAGGTTGGCGGGCTTCGAGCCGTCCATGTTGGTGCCGGGCACCTCCCAGCGCAGGACGACTGCGCTCTGCGTCACTTCGGCTTCGGGGGCGAGGCGTGGAGGCTGGCTGACGCTCGATGCCGGTTCGATGAGGAGGAAGTTCGAGAAGGACGCACGCTGGCCGGAGGCATTGACGTAGCGCACCGCATAGCGGAGGCGGACGGGCTCTCTGAGCGACAGTTCGTCAACGTAGGTGAGTGAGTCGGGGGCACGCCTGATGGTCTCGAAGGGCAGGGAGCCGATGAGTGTGGAGCGCGCGGAGAACTCTTCCTCGGTGAGTGAGAGCGGGTCGTCGAAGGCTTCGGCGAGGCGGAAGACGTCGATGCGGCGAATGCTCTGGACGCTCACGTCCGGGGCGTTGCGGCGCGGTGCGGGCCAGACGAGGATGATCTGGTTGCCGCGCTGGACGCCGGAGAGCAGTTCAGTCCGCTGCGGGACGGACTCGACGGGCGGGAGCGGCGGTCGGCGCTTGCCGCAGCCCTGCGAGCCGAGGGCCGCCAAAATCAGAGACAGGAGGGCGCCGCCGCAGAAGAGTGTGGCCGCGCGCCGGACGACGCACAGGCCCGAATGGGGCGCGTAGGTTTGGGGCCTGTGCGTCGTCCGGACGGGGAAGTTTTTGCGCATGCGCTGCTTTGGTTCCGTGTGCTTTTGAAAGAAGACGGCTCAGAGGACGTAACGGCTGAGGTCTTGATCGCGGACGATATCTTCGAGCGTGCGCGTGACGTATGCGGCGTCGAGCGTCTGCTGTTTGGGTTCAAGGTCTGGCCCCTCGAAGCTGATATGGTCAAGCACCTTCTCCATAATCGTATGGAGGCGGCGCGCGCCGATGTCTTCGGTCTGCTCGTTGACGCGGACGGCGAATCGCGCGACGGCGTCGATGGCGTCGGCGGTGAATTCGAGCTCGATGCCCTCGGTCTCCAGAAGCGCCTTGTACTGCCTGACGAGAGAGTTTTTCGGCTCGGTCAGGATGCGCTTGAAGTCTTCGAGCGTGAGCGACTCGAGCTCGACGCGAATGGGAAAGCGCCCCTGTAGTTCAGGGATCAGGTCCGAGGGCTTCGAGACGTGGAAGGCCCCCGCGGCGATGAAGAGGATGTGGTCGGTGCGCACCATACCGTAGCGCGTGTTGACGGTCGTGCCTTCGACGATGGGCAGGATGTCGCGCTGGACGCCTTCGCGTGAGACGTCGGGGCCGCCGCCGCCCTGCTCGCGGCCCGCGATCTTGTCGATCTCGTCGAGGAAGATGATCCCCGTAGACTCGACGCGCTCGAGCGCGGAGCGCGAGACGGCGTCCATATCCACGAGGCGTTCTTCCTCTTCCTGGAGAAGATACTCCAGAGCCTCGTCGACGCGCATGCGCTGGCGTTTGGTGCGCCCCTGAAAGAGATTCCCGAGCATGTCTTTCATGTTGATGCCCATCTCTTCGATGCCCTGCGGGCCGGCGACTTCGATGGTCGGGAAGCTCTTCTCGCGGACTTCGAGCTCGACGAGACGATTATCGAGCTTACCCTCACGGAGCTGCACGCGGAGCTTCTCGCGCGTCTTCTGAAACTGTTCGTCGCGCTCGGGCGCGGGAGCGCTGTCTGTGGCGGCGGTGCTCTCCGTCTCTTCCGGGTCGAAGCCGTAGAAGCCGGCAGATGCGCGCGGGGGGAGGAGCAGGTCGAGGATGCGCTCCTCGGCGTTGAGTTCGGCCTTGTCGGCCACCTCTTCGAGCTTTTCGGCCCGCACCAGCTCGACGGCGATCTCCGTCAGGTCGCGGATCATGCTCTCCACGTCGCGACCGACGTACCCGACTTCGGTGAACTTGGAGGCCTCGACTTTGAGGAACGGCGAGTTGGACATACGCGCGAGGCGGCGCGCGATTTCGGTCTTGCCGACGCCGGTCGAGCCGATCATGATGATGTTCTTCGGCATCACGTCGGCGGCCAGCTGAGGGGCAAGCTTCTGCCTGCGCACGCGGTTGCGCAGCGCGATGGCGACGGCGCGTTTGGCCGCGTGCTGCCCGACGACGTGTTTGTCGAGCTGCGTGACGATCTGGCGCGGCGACATCTCGTCGAGCCGCGCTTCTTCGTCAACTTCGCCTGAAAGGTAAATCACCATGGTGTCGGATGCGGAGGGGCTTCGGCTCACGATGCCTGCCGGAGCGAGGACGGTGCGCCGTCTGCTCGCTCAAAGTTCCTCGACGATAATGTTCTGATTGGTGTAGATGCAGATTTCGCCTGCAATATTCAATGACGCCTCCGCGATCTGACGCGCGTTCATCGCGGTGTTCTCCAGAAGAGCGCGCGCTGCCGCGAGGGCATAAGCCCCGCCGGAGCCGATGGCGAGCACGCCGCCGTCAGGGGCGATGACATCGCCGTTGCCGGAGAGGAGGAAAGAAGTCTTCGCATCGGCGACGATGAGGAGGGCCTCGAGGTGCCTGAGGATTTTGTCCGTACGCCACTCCTTGCTGAGCTCGATGGCGGCGCGCTCGAGGTTTCCGTGATACTGCTCGAGCTTCCCCTCGAAACGCGTGAGCAGCGAAAAGGCATCTGCACTGGCGCCCGCGAAGCCCGCGAGTATTTTGTCGTTGTAGAGGCGTCGAACCTTCCGCGCCCCACTCTTCATCACCGTGTCGCCGAGCGTGACCTGTCCGTCGCCGGCCAGCGCGACGTGCTCGTCACGTCGGACGAGGATGACCGTCGTGCTGCGAATCTTTGTGTTATCGTTCATCGTAAACAAGGCACTATAGAAAGTGGCGAGAAGGGAAGTCAAGCGTGCTGCAGAAGAGGCCCAAAGGGGTCTCTGGAGCGACTAGACAGGAGGGAGCCTGCGGCCCGTTCGGACAGGATAAAAGTTTTGAGTTATGATGAAGAGAGCAGGAGACCTGAGAGATTGATGGACGGCAACAGACCTCTTATCGGGATGACGATGCGCCAGGAACTTGAGACTGGTCGCTTCTACCTCTCGAGCGCATACAGCGAAGCCGTGGAGGCCTCGGGCGGGGCGCCAGTGCATCTGGCGCTCATCGCGCGTGCCGAATACATCGAGTCCGTTCTCGAAAGGCTTGACGGCATACTCCTGCCGGGGAGCGCTTCGGACGTGGATCCGCTTCGATACGGGAGAGAGCCGCACCAAGCCTGGAACGTCTTCCGCGGCGGGACGCTGATTCAAGACATCGCGGCGGAGTTTCCAACGGCGATCAAACACGAGCAGGGTGTGCCGCGTGAACGCCCCTCCCACCGTGTAACATTTGAGTCGGGGAGCCTGATCTCGAACCTGGCGGGGGGCGAAAGCGCACACGTCAACAGCCACCACCACCAGGCTCTGGAAACTATCGGGGCACAGCTACGTGCTACTGCCTGGGCTTCGGACGGGCTGGTGGAAGCACTGGAAGAGACGGGCGATCAGCGTTGGGCTCTGGGAGTTCAGTGGCATCCGGAGGTCGGCTGGGGAAAAGATAATTTTGCTCGCGCGATCTTCCAGGCATTCATCTCTGCAGCGCATCTCTATAGAGAAGAGAAAATTTCTCGAGTCTAACAAACCACTCCCCCGCGTCCGATAACGACGATGTTTTTAGAGACTTTAAGGCCCTTCCGGCGGTCATAAAGGCTAAAGTATGATGACCGATAAAAGATACCCTGACCTTGATTTAGAGGGAAGAGTCGCAATTGTGACGGGGGCATCGAGAGGTATCGGGCGGGCGGTGGTAGAGCGCTTTGCATTGAGCGGCACGCATGTAGTCGTAAATTATCTGAAGGACGAGCGGGCCGCGAATGAGATTGTGTCTTCAGTCGAGCGTCTCGGCGTCAAGGCTTTGCCATTCAAAGCTGATGTCTCTCGCCCTGAAGAAGCCGAAATGCTGGTCGTGAAGGCAAAGGAGCAGTTCGGACGCGTCGATTTTCTGGTCTCCAACGCGGGAATCTGGGAAGGGGCCTCAATAGAGGACATGGACGAGACGCTTTGGGACCGCGTGATTGATATAAACCTCAAAGGGACCTGGGCGATTTGCAAGGCGTCTATTCCGGAGATGCGGCGCGGCGGTTTCGGACGGATCGTGATGGTCAGTTCGACCTCTGGGCAGCGGGGGGAAGCCGGCTTTTCGAATTATTCCGCATCGAAAGGCGGACAAATATCTTTGATGAAATCGCTTGCAGTCGAACTGGCTCCTGTTCAGATCAATGTCAATGCCGTGGCCCCTGGGTGGGTCGAGACAGAGATGTGCGCGGAAGTGTTCTCGAATCCCGAACAACGGCAACTAATCGAAAAAAACATTCCCCTCGGGAGAATCGCCACGACCGCAGATATCGCTTCACCAATCCTTTTCCTGTGCAGCGGGTGGGCCAGGCACATCACCGGGGAGGTTTTAAATATCAATGGGGG
>JAIVJM010000323.1 GCA_020199995.1 Acidobacteriota bacterium
AAGGGTATCTCAAGTATGGTTTTCCCCGGCACAGACAGTTCACCTCTGAAGTTCGGTTGGGTTGCACTTACCGATGTATCAGAAAGAACCTGTCTGTGCCAATCTCACGTGCTTCGATTTAGTAAAGGCATTTTCTTATTCTTGGCTCCTATTTCGGAAGTTTTCTTTCAGGCGCAATGTTCTCAATTCTTCGGATTAAGACAATAGAGGACTCACCTACAAGGTGAAGTTCCCTTGTGAGTGATTAGCGGTGATACTGATAGCTCAGGCGAGGGAGGACGCCCGAGCTACTTATTCAACGACTCGTATAGGCGTTCAGCCAATTTGGGGTTAAGTGTCATTAGGGTCGTGTATTCCTCGAGCGCCGCTTCCTTGTCACCTTGCGACAGGTATGCGAGTGCCAGCTCGTAATGAGCCTGCGCGTAGTCAGGCTTGAGGCGGACCGCCTCGCCGAACGCTTCCGCGGCCCCGGAAGCGTTCCGCATCTGCTTACAGGCAACCCCGAGGTTGTAGTAGGTAGTGGCGTGGTCCGGCTTGATCTCTATCGCTTTCCTGAACGCGCCGGCGGCCTCAGGCCACTTCTTCAATCCCTGGTAAGCCAGCCCGAGGTTCCGGTACGTCTCGACGTTCTTCGGCCTGAGCGCGACCGCCTGCTTCGAGGCGGCAGCGGACTCCTCATACTTCGAGAGTTTCAGGTAAGCATATCCAATTTCGTGCTGCGCCTCAGCCATGTCGGGCTTCAACATCAACGCCTGTTTATAAGCCTCGGCGGCCTCCGCGTATTTTCCGGACTTGGTTAACGTCACCCCTTGATCGAATAGCGCCTTAGCCTGTTGCTCGAAGCTGAGTTGTGAGTTGATGTTGCCTCTTTGCGCGGGCGTTGGTAGTGCGTATCCCGGAACTGCTTTTGCCGTGCTGCTCGGCTGCGCTGTCGGAACATAGGTGCTGCGGTTAACAGTAGCCGGCTTAAGAGCAGCTAAAGTGATCAATGCCGCTACCGGCACCAATGCGGTAGGCAGATAGGCTAATGTCAGCTTCGACTTTTCCCCGGCGTCCGCCTCAGCCTGGGCGAGCGCCCTAGCGGCCTCTTCGAGCGGGGGCCGCATTGACTCGCGCGCGGCCGTGATCTGGTGGCTAAGGCGGAGGAGCTGTTGCGGCCCCCCGGCGAGTTCCTGCTCGAGTTTGGCTTTCGTTGCCGCCACCTCGCGCTCCACCGCGGCGCGGTCGGCGGGGTCAACGCCCTTCGCCGGGTCGAAGACGAACCTCTGCTCGACGGAGCGGCGCCACTCGATGAGTTTGTAGGTGTAGGTGGGGCCGAAGCCGGGTATGGCCAGCACCGCGTGCTCCGTCACGTCGTCGGCCGTCTCTATGCCGTAGGACCTCAGCGTGACCTTCCGAGTGTGGCCGATGCCCTTGATCTGGGCGTCGTCGATTCTGAACCTGTCGAGGAACCTGCGGCGCTGACTCTCGCGAACGTCCATCTCCAGCTTCCGCATCTTCTGCAGCCGCACGTTCGGCAGGTTCTCGTATTCGGACTTCCGAGCTTCCAGCTCCTTCCGCTTCGCGGTGAACTGTTCATCGCCGGCCTGGGCGCGCCAGCGCTTCTCGGTCTCCTGCCAGCGTCTCTCGGCTTCTCTTTTTGTCTCCGTGAGCTCGCGCCGCTCCTTGCTACCACCGCCGTGGCCGACGCCGGCCGCTACCAACCCACCGATGATGATCAACCAAGCCGCCGCGACGCCGCTTACCGGGGACGCGATCAGCACGGCAGCGAAGAGGGCGAGCAGCCCGCCAGCGAGGAACGACCGGGCGACCCGTCCCCGCATCACCTTTAGCGCTTTCGGCGATAGGGTTATGTTTAATGATGTCCTGACGGGGAGTGTCGGGAGTGGGCCGGGCGGCTCGACCGCCGTGATCTGTGCCCAGATGATCGTGATGTTAAAACCACCGCGGGCGTCCCACGTGCCGACGATGACGACCGGGTGAAAGACCATGACCCCGGCCCGCACCTCGACCTGACACCAGGGGCAGGAGGGGAGGTTTTTCAAGAAGTAGTGGCCGCTGTTCTGGGCGCACTGCTTTAGCCCGGCGGCCAGTCCGTCGAGCGACGTGACCCACTCCTCGGCGCTCGGGCGCGAGCCGCCCCGAGAGAACGCCCGCTCGAACAGTTGCGCTACGGGATCGGAGGCCGCCTCAAGCGAGACCGTGCCCGGGGGCTGAAGCATCTGCCGTGAGGCCGCCCCGGGGCCGTAGGCGAAGCGGTACTCTCCGATGGCCCGAGGGATGTTCATCTCCCCGGGGCCGAGGTAGCCGCCGGAGAAGGGGTGGCGTCCCATGAAGAGGAGTTGGAAGATGATGACGGCGAGGCCGAACCGGTCGTGGTCCGGGCCGCGGACTATGCCCCGTAGGGGCCTGGCCTGCAGCTCCGGCGGCGTGTGCGTGTCCACGCCGACCTCGCAGAGGAATTTGCGCCCGCCCGCCGTGATCTGGAAGCTGTCGCAGTCGACGAGCTTCACGGTTGCGTCCTTAGCGACGAAGATACCGCCGTGGTTGACGTCACCGATGACGTGCCCGTGCTCGTGGATCACGCGGAAGGCGCGAGCCACGTTGGCCGCCGCCCTGATAAGAAACGGCCAGGTCGCGTCCGGGAACTCAGCCAGACGACTCTTCACCCCGTAGAGGACGTGAATCTCTTTGTACCCGGTGAGGCGCGGCATGAGGAAGCCGGCGAGTTGGCCCCCGGGGCGCTCGTGGAGCGTGTCGAGTGGCCAAGCGGTCAGCTTCGACAGCCTCTCCGTTCGCAGGGAGACCATCGAAGAAATCTTCTCCGCCTTCTCGCCGTCCACGGCCTTGTGGTAGAGCTTGGCGACAAGATCCGCCCTGCCCCTGACCTCGCAGACCACGCCCTCGCCGCCGCGCTTGATCTCGCTACCGAGCGCTACCACTTGCCCTCCGGCATCGTAGAGCTGTCTATGAGCTTGTGCTCTCATCATCACGCGAATGGCTCGTGCCGATCATTGCAATTTCCCGCCTGGTCGCCAGAATCAGCGTCTTGTCGTCGTCGGTGCAGTCGTTGACTTTCGGGGAGTCGAGGAAAGCGGCCAGCGAGGCAGAGAGTTTCTCCCGTCGGTCTTCCGGGGCCTGCCGCAGCCACTCGAACA
>JAIVJM010000215.1 GCA_020199995.1 Acidobacteriota bacterium
GCTCGGGCGCATCCTCTTCGGCTCGACCGCCGAGGCGGTCGTCCGCCACGCCATGTGCCCCGTGCTGGTCGTCAAACCACCGACGGGGTGAGCAGTAAGCAGTAAGGATTTCTGCTCACTGCTCACTGCTCACTGCTTACTGCTCACTGTCTTATGGATTTAAACTTCGTCAGCGACCTGATGTGGAAGTTTGGCCTGCCGGCCATCTTCCTTTTGACGATGGTGGAGGGCGACATCACGCTGCTTCTGGCGGGGGTGTTGGCGCATGGGATGGCGTTTGGCGACTACAGCTTCGCGCAGGTGCTCGTCGTCGGCACGCTCGGCGGCGTGGCGAGCGACCAGTTGGCCTATGCGCTGGGGCGCGGGGCGCGCTCGGGGGTGCGCAAGTACCGCTTCTACTGCGCGGCGCGCTCGCGCATCGAGCGTCTGACGGAGAAGTTCGGCTGGCTCTCGATCTTCGTCTCGAAGTATACCTACGGGCTGCGCTGGGGCGCGTGCGCCTTCTACGGCGTGGCGAAGATGCCTTACCTGCGCTTCCTCCTGCTGTCGTTCGCGAGCTGCTTCATGTGGGTGCTGACGCTCACGACGCTGGGCTACGTCTTTCACAGCGCCATCTACAACCTCATCGGCGACTTCCACAAGTTCCCGATCATCCTGCTCGGCGTCCTCGCGGTCGGCGTCCTCGGCTTCTACCTCGCCGAGCGCTACTGGCTCTCGAAGAAGGTCGAAGAGGCGGACGCGGAGGCGATTCAGAAGTTCGAGCAGGCCGCCGGAGAGAAGCTGCACGAGATCAAAGAGGATATTTCTGAGATACTCCCGCACCCGCTCGCGCGCCACAAGGAGGCCGCGAAGCGGAAGCAAAATACCGAAGGAGACTGAAGGGAAGGATGAACGCGGAACGCTGAACGCGGAATGAAAAACAAAAGCCTTTTGTCTTTCAGTTCATCGTTGCGGCGTTCCGCCTTCATCGTTTGCACTTATGATTATCGAAGCCACCGCTCCGACGCGGGTTGACCTGGCCGGGGGGACGATTGACATCTGGCCGCTCTACCTCTTCCACCCCGGCGCGACGACCGTCAACTTCGCCATCTCGCTCGAAGCGCGCTGCCGCATCGAGACGCGCGACGACGACCGTGTCATCCTCGAATCGCGCGACCGCAATCTCTCGTTCGAGACGAGCGTCGGCGAGGTCGAGAACCTCATTCAGGAGGAGCGCCTCGAGCTCATCTCGAAGCTCGTCCACTTCTTCAAGCCCGAAGTCGGGTTCCACCTCATTGCCGAGGGGCTCGCGCCCGCGGGCGCGGGGCTCGGCGGGTCGAGCGCGCTCGCCATCGCGTGCATCGGCGCGCTCAACCGGCTCGTCGGCGACCGCTACCCCGTGCGCAAGTTCATCTCCATCGCGGCCAACGTCGAGACGACCGTGATCCGCGTGCCCGCGGGCTTTCAGGACTACTACGGCGCGTTCTACGGCGGCGCGAACCTCATTCATTTCGGGGCCGAAGGCATCCGCCGCGAGCCTTTGAACGTGGAGCCGGAGGAGCTGGAAAGCCGCCTCGTCATCGTCTATACGGGCGAGCCGCGCCTTTCGGGGACGAACAACTGGGAGATTTTCAAGACCCACATTGACGGCGACCCTGTGCTCTTCGAGCTCTTCGAGGGCATCCGCGACTCGGCGCGGAGGATGCGCCTCGCGCTCGACGCGAACGACTGGGGGCAGGTCGCGGAGGTCATGCGCGAGGCCTACCCGAAGCGCAAGCGCCTCGCGCCCAACGTCACCACTCCGCACATGGAGCGGCTCGTCGAGACGGCCTCGCGGGGCGGCGCGCTGGCCGCGAAGGTCTGCGGCGCGGGCGGCGGCGGCTGCATCGCCTTCCTCTGCGAAGACGGCGCGCGGGAGTCGGTCGAGAGCGCGCTCGCCGCCGAGGAGGGCGCGGAAGTCCTCCGCTGGAACTTCGCGCGCGACGGCCTCACGGTGCGCCAGAGCTAGAGTCGGGCATCGGCCCGGCAGCCGTTTGGAAAAGTCCCTGAAAGGGGCGGAAGAATTTAGCCAACGGCGTCGGGCCGTGGGAACGAAGCAGGAAAAGAATGAGGAGCCCCGGAGGGGCGAAAGACATCCGAGACGCCCCGGCGGCAAGTCCGTTGTCTTTCGCCCCTCCGGGGCTCCGAACGTTTGGTTCGTGCTCTTTCCCCACGGCTCGCGCCGTGGGCCAAATTCTTCCGCCCCTTCACAGGGGCTCGCGGATTAGTTCTCAGACATTAGTTCTCAAACGGCTTCCTAGAGTTTGCCCGCCTTGCGCTTGGCTTCTTCGACGACGAGGCGGAGGCGCTCGAGTTTCTGCTGGGGCGTCTCGCCGGGCGGTGGCGCGAGGTGCGGCGCGATGGGCAGGAGACCTCCGCCCGCGGAGGCGGCGCGCTTCGATTTGGGCGCGGCGGCGGCGGCGGCGGGCGCAGCGCTCTCCTGCGGGGCGGTGCTTTCCCGCGGCGCGGCGGTCTCTGTCGGGGCGGCGACGCTCGATGAAGGCGCGGCTTCAGTCCGCTCGTCCTTCGGCGCGCCGGGCGTCAGTTCGGTCGAGGCTTCGGTGGCGAGGTCGGAAGCGGTTTCGGCCCCGGCGGCGGGCGAGGCCGTAGCGGCGGCGGGGCTCAAGGGAGCGGCGGAAGCCTGTCCGGTTGCGGCCTGCGCCTCGGCTGCCGGGCGGTGCCGGTCGGCGTCGCTCGAAGAGGCCGCCGCGGGCGCGGCGTCTCCTGCGGGAGATGTCGCGGGAGGCGTCGCGCCGGACGGCGCGGGCGTCGGAGTCGCGGGCTGAGCGGCGGACGCCTTCGGCGGAGCCTTGGCGGCGGCTTTGGGGAGCGCTTTCGGCGCGCCGCGCCAAGCGGGCACGGGGTAGTCGTATGCGGGGAGCGTGCCGCCCGCCGCGCGGAGGATGGCGGCGAGGTCTTTCTCGACATAGCGTTGCTGCTTGTCGGGGTCGCGGACGTGGCCCATCGGCGGCCCCATGTAGAGCGCGCCGCAGGTCTGGCACTGGTACAACACGTCGTCGCCGCGCAGGTACTTCGCGGCCTCGCCCGCCGTGTGTACTTCCTTGAGGTGGCCGTTGCAGAGCTTCCCCTTCTCGTTCTTCTCGTTGCACACGGTCTGGCCCACGGCGAAACGCTTAGGGGTACCGGGCCGCGACTCCTGCTGCTCGGTCGGGGCCTGCTTGGCGACCGCTTCGACGGCGGCGGCCTCCTCCGGCTTCCTCGTCTCGTTTGCTTCGCTTGACATCTTTTTGAATCAGGTTCCTCTCGCGGCTCGAACGCGTCGCGCGGCCCGCAGGCCTCGCATCAACTCGCCCGCATCTTACGGGGAAGCCGCCGGGAGCGTCAATAAAGAAACGATGAAGTCCGCAGCGCCGCAACGATGAACTGAAAACAAGCTGTCTTTCAGTTCATCGTTGCGGCGCTGCGGACTTCATCGTTTCTGTTATCCTTGTCGGTGCATGTTGAAGAGGGTGTTGGCGGGGTTGTGGCTGGGTGCGCCGAGGTTCGTGCGGCGGGCGGGGGTGTGGCTGTCGCAGCCGCGCTTCACGGTGACGGCGGGGGCGGTGGTGGTGGACGAAGCGGGCCGGGTCCTTCTGCTCAGGCACACGCTGCGCAAGGGGAGCGGGTGGGGCATCCCCGGCGGCTTCCTGATGCGCGGCGAGCAGCCCGCAGACGCCATCACGCGCGAGGTGCGCGAGGAGACGGGGCTCGCGCTCGAAGGCGCGGAGCTGTCCTTCGTGCGCACGCTCGGCCACGTCCGGCAGGTCGAGGTCATCTTCCGCCAGAGACGCGCTGCCGCCGGGCGTGAGCGCCGACCAGCGCCGCGTCATCGAGCGCGCCCTGCGCAACGGCTAGCGCAAACTCGCGCGAGTAGTGATATGCTGTGCCGCAAAACAGAGGCTGGAGGCTGGTAGGATTTGAGATTTCAACTTTCATATCTCAAGTCAAAGGTTTGTAACTCCGTGTCCAGAGACACCCGCGCGTGAACTGTCGGGACGACCGCGAGGCGAAGCTTGACTCGTGCCTCTAACCTCCAGTCTCTAGCCAGTCCACAGGAGAGATAAAAAGAGATGATGCCGCAACTGATTCCTTCGTCCGAGACCGTGATGGAGACGCTGAAGAAGACCGGGGCCTACCGCGAGGGCCATTTCGTCTACCCTTCGGGCCAGCACACGCCGCACTATTTCCAGATGCCGCTCGCCTTCCGCTACTACGACACAGCGCGCGTTCTGGCCGTCGCGCTCTCGCGCAAGCTGCGGATCGAAAAGGACATTTCGAGCGTGCTCCCGAAGGTCGCGATCATCGCCCCCAGCGCGGGCGGCATCCCCGTCGCCTTCGGCGTCCGCGAGGCTTTGACCGCCGAGCAGATTTACTGGGCCGAGCGCGAGGATGGCGGCAAGCGCATGTTCCGCCAGTACGTCAACGCGGGCGAGGTCAACCCGTGCGTCATCGTGGACGACATCACACGCACGGGCCGCGCTCTCCTCGAAACCGTCAACCTCGTCCGCGAGCTGGGCACGAAGGTCATCGGCTGCGCCGTCATCGTCCGCTTCAGCTCCGCGCCCACAGTCATCGAGGTCGAAGGCCACGACGACGTGCCCATCCTCTCGCTCGTCGAGTTCGAGGCCAAGTGGTACGAAGACGCGCAGCACTGCACCGAGTGCAAGGACGAAGCGCCCGTCGAGAACGTCAGATTCTAAAAGCAGTGAGCAGTGAGCAGTAAGCAGTGAGCAGTCAAGACACGTTAAGCGTTTTGACTGCTCACTGCTTACTGCTCACTGCTCACTGCTTACTGTCAGATTTCGTGCCGGTTCGACAGCGCCTTGTCCATCGTCACTTCGTCAACGTATTCGAGGTCGCTCCCCACCGGCATGCCCATCGCGATGCGCGTGACGAGGACTCCGAGGGGCTTGAGGAGCCGGCTGATGTAGCTGGCCGTCGCCTCGCCCTCGGTGTTGGGGTTGGTGGCGAGGATGACTTCGCGCACCCCGACGCCCTCGTTATTCTCGGGCCGCAGGCGCGGCAAAAGATTCGCCAGACGGAGGTCTTCCGGCCCCATCCCGCGGATGGGCGAGAGGCTCCCATGCAGGACGTGATAGAGGCCGTGGTAGCTGCGCGTCTTCTCGACGGCGACGAGGTTGTAGGGCTCTTCGATGACGCAGATCATCGAACGGTCGCGGTTGGTCGAAGAGCAGAAGCGGCATGGCTCGACATCCGTCAGGTTGTTGCAGACCGAGCACATCACGATCCGCCGCTTGACCTCGTTCATCGCCTCCGCAAACCGCTCGACCTCCGCTTCGGTCATCCGCAGCACATGAAAGGCAAGCCGCTGCGCCGACTTCTGGCCGATGCCGGGCAGCCGCTTGAATTCGTCTATCAGCTTGGTGACGGGTTCGGAGTATTCGAGCATAAGAGGAGCTGTTAGCTTTCAGCTTTTAGCTATCAGCTTACGGCAAAGCCGTCGGGCGCGTTGCCGCTCACAATCAAAAGTCTCGTTCGCAATCTTTGAGCCGGGAGCTGAAAGCCAAGAGCTAACAGCTTTCACAAGAGCCCCGGCGGGAGCATGCCGCCGACTTTGGATTTCATGGCCTCGTCCACTTTGCGACCGGCCTCGTTGACGGCGGCGACGATGAGGTCTTGGAGCATCTCGACGTCGCCCTCCTTGACCGCCTCGGGGTCGATTTTGATCGACTCGATCTCCTTCGTGCCGCGCATCTGGACGGTGACGACGCCGCCGCCCGCCGAGGCGTCCACGGTCATCTCCTCCATCTCCTGCGCCATCTTCTCCTGCATGGCCTGCGCCTGCTTCATCATCTGCTGGATATTCATCCCGCCCGGAAATTTCATCTTCGCACCTCGCTCGTCGCTGTGAAATTCTGATTGTCCGCGTGGGCCACATCCTAACTTTCATCCGGCGCAAATGCAACGCGGAGGGTCTTGCCGCGGGCACTCTCGCACGCGCGTCGCAAGGTTTGTTATAGTGGCGGCCACCATGACAATTCCAGCAATCAGGGTGATTAAATAATGAGTGAAATTCCTGCTACGGGACGCGGTGCGGATGACCTCGGTGAATTCTTTCAAGCCGCGAGGGAGTTTGCGAGAGATTTCAATGCGAGTAGTCACAACCAACTGCGTGGCGTAACTGACGGTAAAGCTGTCGGCACATACATCGAACACAAATTCAGGGACTTCCTAGCTGGTCGAGGAATCATCCGTATCGAGGACTTCGGAAGCTCGGCTAAGGGCATAGACTTTCCTTCACTGGATACCGATGTAAAGGTCACATCAATTCGCCAGCCACAATCTTCATCGCCGTTCAAATCGTTCAAGCAAAAAATCGAAGGTCTTGGCTATAACCTTGTCCTCTTCGTATATGAAAAGACCGATACAGATGCAGAATGTTTCCTGCCTTTGCGCGCCGTCAGATTCATCCCTAAGGATCGAACCGCGGACTACCAAACGACAAAAGGGATACGCGATATCATCGCCAGAGGCGGCGACGAAGAAGACCTGTTCGCCTTCCTTGTTGAGCGTATGATCCCTGTTGACGAGCATACACTCGCGCATTACGCGAAGACCCTTTTAGAAAATACACCGCTCCAAGGATACCTAACAATATCTAATGCTTTGCAATGGAGACTACAATATAAGAAGGTAATCACTAAAGACCTTGACGGCGTCGTGAACCTGAACCCTCTGGGGGTTGGCGCGCTCTCGGAAGAGCTAATGGTTAATCAAGCAGCCGTTGATCCGCTTATCGAAAATGAATAATACTTTAGCCACGACCGCGACGGTTAAGCTCACTGCACGGCAGCGAGGCGATTTCCAGACTCCCGAAGAACTCGCGCGTGAAGTGTGGAGGACGATACCCTCCGGGCAGATTGATTTAGTGATTGAACCTACGTTCGGACTCGGCTCGTTCCTGACGACGATGCCGGGTGATTGTATGGCCGACGTGCTGGGCTGGGAGATACACGAGAATTACTACAGCGCGACAGTAGAGAAATTGGGCTCAAGGGCGGGCGGCGGGGAAATTCGATTTTTACGGCGTGACGTTTTCTCGGCTTCGATTAGTGACATCAATGTATCTTCCGAGTCTTCCGTGTTGGTCATAGGTAATCCACCATGGGTAACAAATTCGGAGCAAGGAGTCTTGGGAGGTGAGAATACGGGCAGTAAGCGCAACCTGAAAGCTCTGTCCGGCTTAGACGCAATGACGGGTAAGTCTAATTTTGACATTTCCGAAGCAATCATCCTTCACTTTGTTGATCTTCTGAAAGAGCATTGCCGTATTGCGCAGTTTGCTTTGCTGACAAAGTTTTCAGTCCTGAGAAACCTGCTTCAATTCCTCTCCCCTTATTCTTATATCGGGGACTTTGAGTTTCACAGAATTAACTCTTCACATTATTTTGGAGCTGCCGTTGATGCCGGCTTGCTAAAATTCAAAATTGACAGGGCTTCCGTATTGCGGCGAACGTGCTTGATACGTGAGAAAGTAGGCGGCGGCGTAGTGGGCGAAATAGGATTAATCAACAACAGGCTGATTTATGACCTTGAGGCATATAAGTGCAGGGCATTTATGGAGAGTGACAGGCGGTGTGAGTACGTCTGGCGGCAAGGTGTTAAGCATGATTTGAGTAAACTCATGGAATTGTCGGAAACAGAAAGCGGACTACGTAATGGTTTAGGTGACGAAGTCGAGGTCGAACAGTCCGTCCTATATCAGCTATTTAAAAGCTCTGACATTTTTCATGGGAGGCAGTCAAGATTCCTGATTCCTATATACCAGCGCGACCTCAAAGACCCACTAGATGACTTAGCAGTGCGTCTCCCGAAGCTATACTCTTACTTATCGAACCATGAAACAGAGTTCGCCGCGCGCAAGTCCAGCATATATAAGAACCGCCCGGCATTCTCGATCTTTGGGATTGGTGACTACACACACGCCACTTACAAAGTAGCAATTGGAGGACTTTACTCGGAACCCGTCTTTCGGCTGCTTGAACCTTGCCCACGCCCTGTGGCTGTAGACGATACAAGCTACATGCTTGCAACTAATGACCATGAGGAAGCAGTTTACCTTCTGGCACTCTTGAGCTTAGATTCCGATCAATACTCACAAAACTAACCGAAGAATGGTCGCTTACAAGAGCTTTTTCGGTTAACACAAAATGTCGGATGCAGGACTGGCTTACTACTTTCCAAAAATAGTGGGGCTTTAGTAAGAGCCACGACCGGATGGTGGCGCTGGTTGAGGGGATGCTGGCGGCGAAGAGGCAGTTGGCGGGGGCGGGGACTGAGGCCGAGCGCAATCTCTACGAGCGGAAGTGCGCCAATTTCGACGCGCAGATTGATGCGCTCGTCTACGAGTTGTACGGGCTCACGCCGCAGGAAATTGAGTTAGTCGAGGCGGGCTAGGGCGGGCTGCGCGTTCAGCCGAGGACTTCCGCGACGCTCAGGCGCAGAGACGCGACGCCCCGCGCCCGCACCTCATCGCCGCGTCCGGCGGAGGCGGTCGTCCGGTAAGCGCCGTCCACGGGGTCGGCGTATGTCTCTATCCGTTCGTCGTTGAGATTGACGATCCAGACCTCCGGCACGCCCGCCCGCGCGTAGAGCGGAACTTTAATCTGCCGGTCGTAGTCAAGAGTCGTGTCGGCCACTTCGATGACGAGCAGCGCATCTGCGGGCGTGGGTAGAGATTGCCCGTAGAAGTCCGCGCGCGGCTGAAGCACGGCAACGTCCGGCTGCGGCTCGGAATAGTCGGCGAGCCGGACGGGGTTTTGAATCCAGACGACGACCCGGCCCTGAAGCATTTGGCTGAGGAACTGTGTGAGCCTCGCGACGCACGCGGCGTGACGCATGCCGATGGGTGATATCTCGACAATCTCCCCTTCGATGAGTTCCACACGCGCGCCTTCCGGGAAGATGCCGGCCTCGCCCATACGCTCGTACTCGGCGACTGTGAAAAAGTGTCTGGCGATCTCGACTGACATGCTCACTCCCTCTCGAAAGCCGCGTCCAAGCAGCGTCTCGTGCGACGTATGTTAGCACACCACGCCGCGCCCGTTTTGCCCGAACGCGCGCGCATGCTATAAGCCAGAAGGCCATGAAGCGTTACGTTATCAAGCGGCCCGCGGGGGCGGGACTTCCGGACAAGCTGGCGCGCTTTCGCGAGGAGCTGAACGAGGAGCAGTTTGCGGTGGCGACCGCGCCCGCCGGCCCCGCGCTCGTCATCGCGGGCGCGGGGTCGGGGAAGACGCGTGCCATCACCTACCGCGTCGCGTACCTCGTCGAGCACGGCGTCTCTCCGGCGCGCATCATGCTCGCGACCTTTACGAACCGCGCCGCGCGAGAGATGCTCAGGCGCGTCGAACAGCTTGCGGCGGGCGGCGGCGGCGACGTCGCGCGCCGCGTCTGGGGCGGGACGTTTCACCGCATCGCCAACCTCATCCTCCGACGCCACGCGGCCTCGATAGGCTACGAGCAGAACTACTCCATCCTCGACTCGGAGGACGTCAAGGACTTCCTCTCGGTGTGCGTGGACGAGGCCGGGATTGACACCAAGGCCCGCCGCTTCCCCAAGGCGGAAGTCCTGCGCGACATCATCAGCTTCGCCACCAACACCGACCGCCCCATCGCCGACGTGGTCGCCAGCCGCCACCCTTACTTCGAGCCGCTCTCGGCGCAGATCACGCGCGTTGACCGCCTCTACTCGGAGCGCAAGCGCGAGCGCAACGTGATGGACTACGACGACCTCCTGCTCAACTGGAAGCGACTCCTCATGGAGAAGGACGAAATCGCGCGTATCTATCAGGAGCAGTTCGAGCACGTCCTCGTTGATGAATATCAGGACACGAACAAGCTCCAGTCCGAGATCGTTGACCTGCTCGCCGTCCATCACAAGAACGTAATGGTCGTCGGCGACGACGCGCAATCCATCTTCGCCTTCCGCGGCGCGGAGTGGTCGAACATCTACGAGTTCCCGCAGCGTTACCCGCAGGCGCGCGTCTACCGCCTTGAAATCAACTACCGCTCCACGCCCGAAATCCTCGCCGTCGCCAACGTCACCATCGCCTCGAACCGCAAGCAGTTCCCGAAAGAGCTGCGCGCCGCGCGCCCCAGCTTCGGCCTTGCACCCGCGCTCGTACCCTGCCGCGACGCCGACCAGCAGGCCGCCTTCACCGCCTCGCGCATCCTCGAACTGAGAGACGAAGGCATCGCCCTGAAAGAGATGGCCGTGCTCTACCGCTCGCACTACCACTCGCTCGAGCTGCAACTCGAGCTGACGCGCCGCGGCATCCCCTACCGCATCCGCAGCGGCGTCCGCTTCTTCGAGCAGGCGCACATCAAGGATGTCGTCTCTTACCTCCGGCTCACCGCCAACCCGCGCGACGAGCTGGCGTGGAAGCGAGTCTTGCGGCTCATCCCGAACGTCGGCCCCGCGACCGCCAACCGCATCTGGGAGCGAGTCTCCCACTCGCCCGACCCGCTCGCCCTCGTCGTCCGCGGCGACGCCGACGCTGCTGCGTCCAAACGCGGAACTTCGTGGACGGAGTTCCGCTCGCTCCTCGAAGAATTGAGCAGGGATGAGACGCGCCACGCCCCCGCGCGCCAGATAGAATTGATTCTCGCGCGCGGCTACGAGGCCCACCTCGAATCCACCTACGAGAACGCCGAGGCGCGCCTCGAAGACCTCCGCCAGCTCGCGCACTACAGCGCGCGCTACAACTCGACCGATGAATTTTTGGCCGAACTCGCCCTGCTCTCGACCGAACGCTACGGCGCGCCGCAGCAAGTCGCGGGCGAGGATGTCGTCTCGGGCGGCGAGGAGGACGAACTCCTCACGCTCACCTCCGTCCATCAGGCCAAGGGCCTCGAATGGCAGGCCGTCTTCATCATCTGGGCGGCGGACGGCAAGTTCCCCAGCCCCCGTTCTTTGCGCGACGCCGATGGCGAAGAAGAAGAACGCCGCCTCTGGTATGTCGCCCTCACGCGCGCCCGCGACCAGCTCTACCTCACCTACCCCCTCATGGTCACCGACCACACGCGCCAGACCCTCCTCCAACGCCCCTCGCGCTTCGTCACCGAAGTCCCGCCCGAGCTCTACGAGATTTGGAGTCTGGAGGAGGAGACGACCGCGCTGCTCGAACCGCCCGCGGCGGACGCCGAAGGCGGCACGGGCGGCGGATACGTCAATTAAGAAGGGCCGAAGTTTATTAACGATGGAGTTGAACTTGTCAGAGACAAAGACAAAGCATGAGGGCGAAAGAGCGGGCAGCGACCTTGTCATCAGGGCCGAAACAAAACTCTATTACGACCTGCACGCCCCGGCGGAGACGCCCGCGCCTCTGCTCGTCGCGCTGCACGGGTACGGGAGCAACAAGGGTTGGATGACGCGCGAGGCGAGGCTGCACGCGCCTGAAGGGTTCGCCGTGGCCGCGCTGCAAGGGCCGCACCAGCACTTGAAGGAGCCGAAAGAGAAGGGCGGGCCGCTGCGCTACGGCTTCGGCTGGCTCACGAACTTTCACCCTGAGGATTCGGTCGCGCTCCACCACCGCGCCCTCCTTGATTTGATCGGCGCGCTCGTCGGGCAGGGAGTCGCACGCCGGGACTCAGTTTTTCTGTTGGGCTTCTCGCAGTCGTGCGCGCTCAACTACCGCTTCGCCTTCACGCACCGCGACACCCTGCGCGGCTGCGTCGGCATCTGCGGCGGCGTGCCCGGCGACTGGGAGACGAGCGAACTCTACGGAGAGACCGACGCCTCAGTCCTCCACCTCCACGGCACGCGCGACGAGTTCTATCCGCCCGCTCGCGTCGAAGGCTACGCCGCCGCCCTCGGCACGCGCGCGCGCGATGTCGAGCTCAAGGCTTACGACGCCGGCCACGAATTCGCGCCCGCCATGCGCGCTGACGTGCGCGCGTGGCTCGCGGCTCGCGCCCGCTCTTGAAGTCCGCGCGCGAAACGGCTTACTCTCCCCGACGCCGACCATGTCTCGATCAACGAAAGGACGGGAAACGCGCATGAGCAGAAAATACGTCTTCACGCTGGCCTCGCTGCTGGTGGTCGCGGCCATCGTCTACGGCTACCGGGGGCGCGGCCTCGCCTCAGGGCTCGACAAGAAAGCCGACCGCGAGATGGCGGCGGTGCGCGCCGTCCTCGAAGCGCAACAGGCGGCCTGGAATCGCGGCGACATAGATGCCTTCATGGAGGGCTACGCGAAGGAGGAGACGATCACGTTCCTGTCGGGCGACAGCTTCACGCGCGGCTGGCAGACCGTCCTCGAACGCTACCGGAAGAACTACGACTCGCGCGCCAAGATGGGCACGCTCGCCTTCAGCGACCTCGAATTCAAGCCGCTCAGCCCCTTCTACACAATGGTCACGGGGCGCTTTCAGTTGACGCGCGAAAACGGCGAGACCCCCCACGGTCGCTTTACGCTCGTCTTCCGGCGCACCACGGGCGGCTGGCGCATCGTCCACGATCACACATCTACAGCATAAGAGTCTGGAGTCTGGAGCATGAAGTTTAGAGTGTCGAAAACTGTCCGCCCTGATGGCTGCAACAATAAAATTGACGGCAGGAGTTGATGAGATGACTCCAGACTCCAGACTCCAGACTCCAGACTCTTCCTCAAACTCTCAGCTTTTCATCGTCAACTGTTCACAACTCGTCACGCTCGCGGGGCCACCGCGCCCGCGCGTGGGCGCGGAGATGCGTGAGCTTTCGGTTGTCGAAGACGGGGCGATGCTGGTGCGGGGCGGTCGCATCGAGCGCGTGGGGACGCGCGCGGAGGTCGAGCCCTTCGTCGGCGCGGGCGCGGAGGTGTTGGACGCCGGGGGCCGCCTCGTGCTGCCCGGTTTTGTGGACGCGCACGCGCACCCGGTCTTCGCGGGAAACCGCGCGGACGAGTTCGAGCGGCGCGCGGCGGGCGCGAGCTATGAGGAGATTGCGGCGCGGGGCGGCGGGATTCGCTCGACCGTGCGGCGGACGCGCGCGGCGACGGGGGACGAGCTGTTCGCGGCGGCGCGGCGGCGCGGGGAATGGTTCCTGCGGACGGGGACAACGACCGTCGAGGCCAAGTCGGGCTATGGGCTCTCGGTCGAGGACGAGCTGAAGATGCTGCGCGTCGTGCGGCGGCTCGACGCGGCGGGGGCGCTCCGGTACGTCCCGACCTTCCTCGGCGCGCACGAGGTTCCGGACGAGTACCGCGCGCGGCGCGGGGAGTACATCGCTTTAGTCGTCGAGGAGATGCTGCCGCGCGTCGCCGCCGAAGGGCTGGCCGAGTTCTGCGACGTGTTCTGCGAAGGGCGCGTCTTCAACGTCGAAGAGTCGCGGCGCATCCTCTCGGCGGCGCGGGCGCACGGGATGGCCTTGCGCGTCCATGCGGATCAACTGTCGCTCTCGGGCGGCGCGTTGCTGGCGGCGGAGCTGCATGCCGCGACCGCCGATCACCTCGAACACACCGACGCCGCAGGCGTCGCGGCCCTCAAGTCGGCGGGCGTCCAGCCCGTGCTTTTGCCCGGCTCGGTCTACGCGCTCGGCTCGCGGCGCTACCCGGCGGCACGCGAGATGATTGACGCGGGGCTCGCCCTCGTCCTCGCCACCGACTTCAACCCCGGTTCCTCGCCCACGCCCTCGATGACGATGATCCTCTCGCTCGCCTCCACGCACATGAGGATGACGCCCGCCGAAGGCATCACCGCCGCGACCGTCAACGCCGCCTACAGCCTGCGGAGGGGCGGCGAGGCGGGGACGCTCGAAGCGGGCAAGCGCGCCGACTTCGTCCTGCACGACTGCTCGGACTACCGCGAGCTGGCTTACTTCTTCGGCGTCGAGCACGCGCACGCGGTCTACACGGGCGGGCGCGAAGTGTTCAGGCGCGGCGGCGCTTTTGCGGCACAAGATGTGGACGAAAATAATCGTTGACGCACAAAGTATTGTTCATTTATCATCGCCGCAACACTGGAAAGGAGGTGATCAAAAAAGTATGAGTTCTTATCACAGTGAGGTGGCTGAAGCCTGATAAGCTTCGACCGGCGCTATCGCCCGATGAGTTGAAAGACTCCGGTTGAAGCGGCGACCCACTCAAGCAATAAAGTGAGCGGTCGGACGGCTAGTCCCATCAGTTCACCGGAAAGCCTGCCTGACGGCAGGCTTTCTTCTTTCTCACGCCGTCCCTCTCTTCCGACCGGCGCTGCATGTTGGATGCCGCTCAGGATGCTTTCCGGCGGGACAGGAGTGCGGAGAGTGTAGCGTGCAGTTGGTCGAAATCGACGGGCTTGGTGATGAAGGCGTCGCAGCCGGCGACGAGCGACTTGCCGCGCCATTCCCACCGGTTGTAAGCGGTGCAGGCGATGATGGGGACGTGCCTGAGCGCGGGATTCTCGCGGATCAGCCGGGTGGCCTTCGAGCCGTCCAAGAGCGGGAGGCTCATGTCGATGATGATGGCGTCGGGGAGTTCGCTCCCGGCCTTCTCCACTGCCTCCACGCCGTCGGTCGCCTCGATCACGCTGTAGCCGTAGGATTCGAGCACGACCCGCATCAGGGTTCTGATGTCGCCCGTGTCCTCCACCAATAGAATTCTGTAAGCCACTGACTTCCCTCCGGTGTTTTTAAGGACGGGCGTAATAGTCACACGCGCTCGCTCGCACATCGAGCGCTCGACGGGAGCGGAAGCAACGTGCGGGCCACAGTCGCCAGGAGCGCCCTGACGTGTGAGCCGGACGAGACCTTTCGGGCCGAAAACCCACGGAATGGAGAGCGCCGCGCAAAATCCTCGCGCGTCTGACGCGAGTTCGCAGCGCCTTCTCGGCCCCCGCGTGTGAGTTAAATTATGGCGGCGCGGTGTACGGGTTTGAGCACGGCGACGCCCGCCCGGAGAGTCGGGCTGAAAAGAGCGCGGGCGGCGGCAAGATGTGGAAGAACCGGGGCCGCGCCGTAAGGAGGGCCGACCCTTTATCACATGAGCGATAATTCAGTCAGTCACACGCGCCGCGATGTCGAGCACCTGCGTCGCGCAGTCGCGCTCGCGCTCGAAGCCGAAAGGCTCGGAAACGTCCCCGTCGGGGCCGTCATCACCCTCGACGACGAGGTCGTCGCCGAGGCGGGCAACGCCCTTCTCGTCCCCGCCTACGACCCGCGCCGCCACGCCGAGACAGAAGCCCTCAGCCGCGTCCCCCCGAGCCTGTGGGCGAAGGCGCGAGACTTGACCTGCTACACGACGCTCGAGCCGTGCGTGATGTGCATGGGCGCGCTGCTGCTGTGCGGGGTCGGGCGCGTCGTCTATGGCGCAGAGGACGTTGAGGGCGGGGCGGGCGTCGTGCTCGCGCATCTGCCCGTCTATTACGAGGGCGGCGGGGCGGCGTGCGTGCCGCGTTGGGTCGGCCCCGTCCTGCCGGAAGTCTGCGGGCCGCTCGCGCTGCGCGTCAGAGAGCGCTTCGACGCCCTGCCGTGCGGGAAAATGGGCGCGGCGGGCCACGCGGAAAATCGAGGTTGACAGCGCCGCGACAGTTTATCTAGCATGGGCCACCTCGCGCCTGTCAGTCGCATTCACCAAGTCACGCAGGGCCGTTCATCTCGCGTTCATTTGAGCCCCACGGAATTCTAAAAATCGTTTCTCGGATAGAGGAGAAAATATGCGCACCCCTTTGTTCCCCTTTCTCGCAGTTTGGGCGAGAGTCCTCGGCCTCGGCCTGCTCGCGGCCCTCGCCTTCGCGCCCACAGCCGCGGCGCAGACGCAGATCACGACCGGCGTGATTCAGGGCACGGTCGTGGACGAGTCCGAGGCGGTCGTGCCGGGCGCGACGGTCGAAGTCAAAAACGTCGAGACCAACATCGCGCGCACGCTCTCGACCGACGGCGAAGGCCGCTTCGTCTTCCTTCAGCTCTCGCCGGGCGACTACACCTTGACGGTCGGGAAGTCGGGCTTCGCCACGCTCGTGCAGGAGAGCTTTCCGCTCACCGTGGGGCAGGCCGTCTCGCTCAATTTGCGGATGAAGGTCTCGCAGGTCGAGGAGCGCGTCACCGTGACCGCCGTCCCGACCATCGACACCATCAAGACCGAAGCCAGCACGACCTTGAACGAGAGGGCTGTCGGCAACCTCCCCGTGCTGGGCCGGAAGTTTGAAGACCTGCTGACGCTCACGCCCAACGTGAGCATCACGCAGGGGCCGGACGGCGACGAGATCAGCTTCGCCGGGCAGCGCGGCATCTTCAACAACGTGAGCCTCGACGGCGGCGACTACAACAACGGCTTCTTCGGCGAGCAGTCCGGGGGCCAGCGCGCGGCCATTGACATCCCCTTAGACGCCGTGCAGGAGTTTCAGGTCGTCGCCACGGGCGCGAGCGCCGAGTTCGGGCGCACGGCGGGCGGCGTCGTCAACGTCGTCACCAAGTCCGGGACGAACGAGTTCCATGGCAGCCTCTTTCACTTCCAGCGTCTCGAAGCCCTCACGGCGAACACCTCCGACGGCAAGGCCCTCACGGACTTTCACCGCGAGCAGTTCGGCGGGACCGTCGGCGGCCCCATCCGCAAAGACAAGACCTTCTTCTTCCTCGCCTTCGAGCACATCCGCGAGAACCTCACGCGCGCGAACCTGAGCGAGCAGCTCGGCGCGAGTCCGTGCCCCGTCACCGCGCCCACGGTTCAGGCCAACGAAGGCTTGATTAACGCCAACGAGGACTGCCAGCGGCTCGCGCTGCTCGGCTTCTTCCGCACCTCCGTGGGGCAGGAGGAGGGGCTGCCCGTCCAGCGGCCCATCAAGAACTCGGCGCTCTTAGGCAAGCTCGACTGGAACGCGACTGAGAACAACAAGCTCTCGCTCTCATACAACTTCGACCACTCGCGCAACGAGAACCAGACCTTCGACGTGGCGACCTACGGCAACTCGGCCAACGGCGTCGAAGGCCCCTCGAAGATTCAGGTCTTCAACCTCAACCTCTTCTCGACGGTCACGCCGACCAAAGTCAACGAGGCACACTTCACCTACGGGCGCGAGAACCGCCCGCGCGCCGCCGTTGACTCGAACGTCCCCGCCGACACCGCGATGGGCTTCGCCACCACGTTCCGTTTCGGCGCGCCCTTCTTCCTCCAGCCGACCGTGGACGAGCTGTTCTGGCGCACGCAGCTGCGCGACACTTTCTCCAACGTCTCGGGCGCGCACACCGTTAAGTTCGGCGGCGAGTGGCTCCACAGCAAGAACGTCCAGACCTTCCGCGGCTTCTTCACGGGCCGCTACATCTTCGACAGCGTCGCGGGTTTCCTCCGCTATGCCTCGCCCGCCTCGCTCGGCGCGGGCTTCGGCCCGCGCACGAAGGGCTGCTCGAACGGCACATACGTTGACGCGCTTAGTCCTTGCCCGGCGGGGACGACCGAGACGGGCGGGCCGCTTCTCCTCTACTTGCAGGACGCGCCGACGGGCAACTCCGACATCCCGCCCGGCTTCTCCGATATCAAGAACGAAGACCTCGCCCTCTTCGCGCAGGATTCGTGGAAGGCGCTCCCGAACCTGACCTTGAACTACGGCCTGCGCTGGGAGGCGCAAATCTTCCCCGACCCCGTGACGCCGCCCGCGGAGACCGCCTACGGGCGCTTCCTGAACGACCCGCGCTTTCCTTCGGACGGGACGCTCCCCAACCAGAAGAGCCAGTTCCAGCCGCGCGTCGGCTTCGCGTGGGACATCTCGAAGACCGGCAAGTCGGTGCTCAGAGGCAACTACGGGATTTACTACGCGCGGCAGAACATGCTCACGCAGGTCGGCTCGATCACCACCAACGGCGTGCAGCAGCAGACGATCTTTCGCAACACGCCGCTCATCGGACTCCTGCTCGGCTTCGGCATCCCGCAATCGGCGGTCGCGCCGACGTGGCCCGGACTCGTCACGCCGCCCGTGCTCCCGGCGGGATCGTTCAACGACTTCACGGGCGTCCGCGTCTTCAGCCGCGACTACGAGAACCCGCGCATCAACACGGCCAACGTCGCCTTCGAGCAGGAGCTCGCGCCGAACTGGGCCGCCTACTTCGACTTCACGCACGCGAAGGGCGTCCACCTCACGCGCTTCCTCAACATCAACACCGGCTCGCTGCCCGTCGCGCTGCCTGTGAACGGCAACTCCGTCACCTATCTCGGCGCGCCGCCCTTCGGCCCGCAGCTCGGCGACGTCTTCGTCGCCTCAAGCTCGGGCAAGTCGCTCTACCGCTCCTTCACCGTGGGAGTCCGGAAGCGCTTCAGCGACGGTTTCCAGATGGAGGGTAATTACGTCTTCGCCAAAGACCTCGACGACGACTCGAACGAGCGCGACCCGTTCAGCGACCGTTCGTTCAATCGCTTCGACCTCTCGAAGGACTACTCGCTCTCAGACCGCGATATCCGCCACCGCTTCAACTTCTACACCTACATGGAAGCGCCCGCGGGCCTGCGCCTCAACTTCCGCGTGCAGGCGCGCACCGCGCAGCCCGCCACGCTCAACCTCCTGGGCGACGGCTCGGGCGCGCCGTGCAGCGAATCGAACTCGCGGACGCGCGTCGTCGCGGGCGTGGACTGCGGGCGCAACCACCTGCGCAAGGACAACGAGTTCTTCTCCTTCGACTGGCGTGTGCAGCGCCCCTTCCATCTCGGTGAGCGTGTCTCTCTGACGCCCATCGTCGAGATGTTCAATACCTTCAATAACGCGAACAACATCAACCCGCTCGTCACGCCCGGCCTCTTCAACTTCGACGGCTTCCTCCGTCAGGGCGTCGGCGACCCCCGTCAGGTTCAACTGGCGCTTAAGCTGGAGTTCTAAGAGATGGCATAACAAATACAACCAGCATGCGTTCCAAAGGGGGCAAGACAATAGCCGGGGGCAAGTGTGAAGCGCGACGCTCCTGAAGATGCTGGCGGCGAGTCCTACAATCAAATACCGAGAGCGGCGCTAGGGCTGATAGCCCTAGCGCCGCTCTCGGTTTGCCATCTGAACTTTCTAGGTTGTGTTGACATAACTACCTGAGCCACACGACTGAACTGGCGAAGTAGATAAAACTCAAGTAGTTCTTTGCCAACTTGTCGAACCGTGAAAACACGCGGCGGAACTGTTTCAACTTCCCGATCTGATTCTCGATCAGATGCCGCTCCTTGTAGAGGTACGCGTCGATCTCACGCTGCACTTTGTTGGTGGCGCGAGAAGGGATGACCGCTTCGGCGTCTCGCGCTTTCAGTTGCAAGACGAAAGCCTCCGAGTCATAGCCCTTGTCGGCGATCACGAACTCAGCGGTGAAGCCTTCGACGAGTGCTTGAGCCTGCGTGATGTCGTTGCATTCGCCGCCCGTGAGGATGAAGCGCAAAGTGTTGCCTAAAGCGTCCGTTGCTAAGTGAATCTTGGTCGAGAAGCCGCCGCGACTTCTCCCTAAGCTCTGGGGACCCTCTTTTTTTGTGCACCGGCGGCGCACGCGTGAGCGCGCACGATGGTCGAGTCAATCAGCAGGTGCTCCATGTCGCGATCTTGTGAGAAGTGCTCGAACAGCTTTTCAAAGACCTTGAGAGCACTCCACCGCGAGAAGCGTTTATAGACTGAGTTCCAGTGCCCGTACTTGCGCGGCAGGAGTCGCCATTGCGCGCCGGAGCGTGTGACCCACAGGACGGCTTCGAGAAAACGGCGCACGTCGCGTCCGGCACCGAGCCTGATCTGCGGAAAGGTTTTCAACACGGGCAGAATCTTCTGCCATTGGTCATCGGTTAGCTTAACTGTCATCGTGTAGAGCAGTTTAGCTTCTTTACGTCAACGCAACCTAG